>CAZVAA010000001.1:0-52278 GCA_964624125.1 uncultured Sphaerobacteraceae bacterium
CGTTCTCGACCTCGGTGAAGATGTCCGTCGCATCATCCGGGTCGATCTGTTCGAGAATGTCGGCGGCCTGCGCGGCAGACATCCGGGTAAGGATGCCGGCGGCATCGCGATCATCGAGGCGGGAGAGGAGGAGGGCGAGGGTTTCGTCGCCGAGGAAGGCGAAGAGCTTGCTCAGTTCGGCGGCGGTCAGGTCCTCGAGGAGCGCGAGGGCGTCTTCCTCGAGCATCCGGTTGGCGAGCTCGCGCGCCAGGTCGACATCCTTGTTCGCCACCGCGGAGCGGATGTCTTCCAGCAACGCGTCGTCATTGCGCGGCGATTCCAGGGTTGTCGAAACTGATTCTGTCGGCACGATGCCACCTCCGGAAAAGCGTCACAGCATGGACCCGCGCTCCAGGCTGGAACGTGGCATGGCCATGTCCGGGCATCATGAGAAGCCCGGGGAAGCAGTCAGGTTATGGGGTGAGGATACGCGTTCAGTCGACGCGCGCGCAGGCGGCTCACCTGGGGCAAGCGCACCAACGCGCGCGCTCGACTACCGTGGGCGGCGCAGCAATTGGCCGCGAACGAGCCGACCAAGCCCGAACAGCATGGCGGCGTTTTTACGCGTCTGCACGGCTTCCGGCGATCCGGAATCCGCATGGGACTGGGAGATGAGCACGCGGCGAATGATGGCTTCCTCGCGTGCGGCATCGCGGTCGATGTAGATGCGACGTGGCGTCGAAGTGGACATGTCTCACGACCTTTCCCGCCAGTGAGCGCACTCTGTCCCTTGCGATACGCGTCAGGATGAGCACGAAAGCTGGCGTATGCCCCCGGGGGACTCCCGGGGCGGCCGTGATAGGGCGCTGACCGGTCAGTTCCGGGGAAGAATTGAACTGCAACTCGGACTGTCAGCGTCCAACGAAACTCCCTTGATGGGCCGAATGCGGGGAGCCTTGCTCAACCCGCGCACAACGAAAGCGCCCGGATCGGGCCGCTTCCTGCCTATGATCCTACCCATTTTTCTCCTTTGGGTCAAGCAACAGCGCGGCCGAATTTCACGGGACAGCGGCGATTGCGGTCGCGCATTGCCAGCGGCACGAAGGCGCGTGACAATGCGTGGAAGGTATATGGAGCACAGGGAGTACAGCACCGATGATGGCGCCGGAAATCGACCAATGGGCGGGTGTCCCCCGCTTCGATGAGGACGAGCTGACCACCTTTGTCCAGCAGTTGTTCGAGGCGGCGGGATTAGGAGTCGAGGCTGCCCGGCTGTCTGCCGAATCCTTGCTTGTCGCCGACCGGCGAGGTATCGAGTCGCATGGTGTGGCGCGTATCCCCGGGTATATCCGGCGATTGCGAAACGGGATGATCGACGCCGAGGCCATGCTGACGGTCGATCGCGAGACGCCATCGACGATCGCGTTCAACGGCAACAACGGCCTTGGTTTGATCATGGGGCGCCGCGCGATGGAGCGCTGTGTCGCCAAGGCGGAAGAGACTGGCGTGTGCATGGCGACGGTCCGGAACAGCAATCACTTCGGCATTGCCGGCACCTATGCGCTCATGGCTGCCGAGCGTGGTCTCGGCGGGATGGCGATGACGAACTCGTCGGCGATCGTCGTTCCCATGTTCGGGCGCGAATCGCTTCTCGGCACGAACCCGCTCGCGTTCGCCGTCCCGACCGGCGACAAACCGTTTTGCCTCGACATGTCGACCTCCACCGTCTCCTTCGGCAAGATCGAGATCGCCCGGCGTGCCGGTATGCCGATCCCTCCCGGCTGGGGTGTGGATGACGAAGGACGGATGACGACCAACGCGGACGATGTCCGCGGTTTACTCCCGCTTGGGGGCAGCCGTGAGACCTGTGGGCACAAGGGCTACGGACTCGGATTGATGGTCGAGGTCATGTGCAGCCACATGGCGCAGAACACGTGGAGCCACCAGATCGGTGCATCGTACGTCTCCGATGCGCCGACATCCGGCACCGGGCATGCCTTCATCGCCTGGCGGGTCGACGCCTTCCGCGATCTCGATGAGTTCAAGGCCGATATGGACGACATGATCGCGCGCATTCGCGACAGCGCGGTCTCGGATGACTACCCCGGCAAGCAGGTGCTGATTCCTGGCGATCCGGAAGCGGACGCCGAGGCCTACAATCGCGAGCACGGCATCCCGGTTCGCCAGACGGTCCTCGCCGAAATGACCGAGGTTGCGAACGAGTGCGGTATCGAGGTGCCGTTCTCCGTTTAGCCCGCCGACCTACAGGTCCCAATGCTCCCGATGCGCGGCCAGCGCCGCGTTGATCGCTGCCTGTGAGTCGAGACCGATGCGACGGGAGGGCGGCATGGATTCCGCTCGCGGGCCATACGGTTCCTCGACCGGCTGGGTGCCGCTCATGCCATCGCACAACCCCTCGACGATTGCCGCTGAGCAGTAAGGCGCGTAGTGCTGGCTGTAGCCGCCTTCCATCGCAATCGCCAACCGGCCCTCGCACAATTCCTCAGCGACATCGCGAATGGCGCGGGTCATCGACCGATAGCCGGCGGTTGTCAGCGACATGCGCCCGTTCGGATCCTCGACGCTGCCGTCCTGGCCTGCTGAAACGAGGATCAACTCTGGCCCGAATTGCCGCATGACGGGGACAACAATGAGGTTCACGACATCCATCCACGCGAGATTCCCACTGCCCGCCGGCAGCGGGATGTTCACCGTCCTGCCGATCCCTTCCCCTTCGCCAACCTGGTCGAGCGCGCCCCAACCCACCGGGAAGAGATCCTCCTGGTGGATCGAGATGAAGAGCACATCCGGATCGTCAAAGAAGGCATCCTGCGTGCCGTTTCCGTGATGCACGTCCCAGTCGAGGATCGCGATTTTCCTGATCCCGTACTGCTTCTGGGCATGTCGTGCCGCCAGGGCGACATTGCTGAACACGCAGAAGCCCATGCCCTTGTCGGACATGGCGTGGTGGCCAGGTGGCCGCACGATCGCGAACGAGTGGTTCACCCGGTCGGTCATAACCGCGTCGACCGCCGCCGCAACGCCACCCGCCGCCCAGCGAGCGATGCGGTCACCGCCACGACCTATCGGGGCACCGTTGCCGGTATCACCGCCGGTCTTGCCGAGTTCGCGTACCCGTGCGATGTGATCCGGGGTGTGATAGGCGTGCAGCAGGTCGTCCGACGCCTCGAAGGCGTCGATCCGGTCGAGGATATCCGTGTAGCCGAAAAGGTCGAGAAGTTGCTTGGTTCGGGATGCAACTTGCGGGCTCGATGGATGCTGGGTTGGGTCCGGGAAGGGATAGTCCTCCCGATAGGCGATGCGGAACAGGCCCGGGTTATGCGCCAGGTAGCGGTCATCGAAGACAAGCCCGACACGTCGGTCACGTCGCGAAATCATGATTCCTCCGGCTTGGCACGGTGGGTTTGGATACGTTTCGGGCAGTATCGCACGGAATCGCGAGGGCGGGGATGAGGTGATGGATCATTAAACGGGTAAGCGGGGCGGCCATGCATGGCCGCCCCGCTTACCTTCTTGTCTTGCGTGGTTCCTACCAGGAGATGGAAAGCGCCATGCCATCCATCACAGCCCACATCCAGTTGAATGTGCCCCAGTCGTAGTAGCGGTACTGACCCGTCCCCGGATCGGAGAGGTACACGCCACCATCGTCGTAGCCATACGCGACCATCACGTGCATCGCCTGCGTCAGCTGGTAGCGGGTGCCATCCTCTGTCCACTCGTAGTGGCTCAGGTCGCCCCACATGCCGAGCCAGACAATGGTGGGCATTCCGGCGTCGATCGCCGCCATCAGGTCGGACGAATCGCCGTAGAAGGAGTTGCCGTTGAAACCGAATTGGTTCAGGCCGGGCACCAGCGCATCAGCATAGACGCCGTAGTCGGTGGTGTTGCCCCAGACGCCGTTGATGTTGCCCCGGTAGCCCCAGTGCGGGTTGGGATGGAGCGGGGTCACGGCTTCGATATCGTATTCGGAGACCCAGCTGCCAAGCGCGCCAGTCGCGATCGAGACCGCCGCGAACTCGCAGCTCAGCGGGCGCTGCTGCTGATAGGCGACAACGCCGGGAATGATCACCTCGCCACTGCCGGAGGAAGGTTCCGCGGCCGGCGCGGTGTTCGACTGGGGGGTGACAATGGCGGCATTACCGCTGAGGTCGAGCAAGGTGCCCGTGCCGGAGCAGCTGTTGCCGTCGACCCAGACCGTCTGCCCACCGATATAGGAGCCGTTGACCGAGACCTCCAGCCAGGTCTTCGCGCCATGCGAGGCACTGCTCGTGTCAAAGGTCAGGTAGGCGATACCGGAGCCATCGGTGGTCGCGCTGCTGGTGCTGTAGACGGTGCCGTCGTTGTCGTCCGACAACATGAGGACGACCTCAGCCCCTGAGAGCGCCGCTCCACCGGAGCGGACCTCGACGGTGGTGTCGACGACACAGCCCACAGCAGGGTGAATCGCGCCGGTTTCCATCCAGACATCGACGGCGCTGCTCTGGGCCATTGCGGAGTGGGCGACTGGCGCGCCGGCGGCAACAGCCAGCATGCCGCCCAAAAAGGTTCTACGTGACGTTTT
Source organism: uncultured Sphaerobacteraceae bacterium (assembly GCA_964624125.1). Classification (GTDB taxonomy): domain Bacteria; phylum Chloroflexota; class Chloroflexia; order Thermomicrobiales; family UBA6265; genus UBA6265. The sequence continues at coordinate 4,562 of CAZVAA010000001.1, forward strand.
CATTCTTCCCCCCAACCCCACCGCGACGGCGAGGTTTGTGTGACGTGTGCCAAGTATGCGAATGGCATGTAACGAGACCCGCATGGTCTTGACCTTTGCGGGATCAGGACGCGCCAGCCTGCAAGACAGGGCCACCGGGTCAAGCGTCCCTGTGACTCTAACAAGACGGATCGATCGCGGCCAGATGTACGTTCACTCTTTTCGTGCCTCCCTGGAAACTCAGGAGGCATCCGGGCCGGCGCCGCTGGCCCTCTCGCCGCTCGCGGATCCTGCCCTGTATGTACCCTCCATACGGATGCCAGGGTGTATTGGATGCCAGACCCGGTACGGTCAGTGATCGTTGCCCCGCAGGTCTTTTCCAAGGAACTTCGCCTTCGCCGCCGCATCGATACGCTGGTCCGACGGCCCGGTGGCGAAGATACCGGCAAAGCCACCGGCGGTTGGATCTTTCGCCCGGGCCCGCTCGACCTGCGCCCGCAACGCATCCGCCTCCTCACCGGTCTCCGTGACCAGCGGCGCAACCCACTTCGCGTGCTCGCGCAGGATCCCGTAGTACCCCCGACGCGCCTTGCCGAACGTGGCCGGGACCTCGCGCCAGTCTGTGGTAGCGAGCAGGTCGCGGAGGACGCGGATGTCGCGGTAGACCAGCGCCAGGCCGTGCCCCTGGCTGGGGTCGTTCGCGCCGGCGGCATCCCCGATCAGGACGGCATTCGGGCCGTCGATGCGGCTACTCACGAGATCGCTGTTGGGGAAGAACCCGAGCGGGCCAACCGGCTCGGCGCGGTCGAACGCGCCAGCAGGGTAGAGCGCGCCAACCCGACGCAAGTATTCATCCTTGCGCTGCGGCCCCTGAAGCTCGCGCGCCTCCTCCGTCGGGCAAACGTAATAGACGCGGGAGAGATCGTCCTGCTGGAGGTAAACCATGCCGAACCCGGCCTCGTGATACGCCTGGTGAGCGCTATCCCGGGCCAGGTCGACCCCGCGAACCAGCATCCCGCCCATTGAGTGATGGATCGGATCACGCTTGCCGGTTCCGCCGATCACCTTGCGCGTCAACGAGCGCTGCCCATCCGCGCCGACGAGGAGACGTGCGTGGAGGGTGGTGGCGTCTTCCGATGTAATAGCGAGTTGCCAGCCGTCGGGGGAGGCGACCGGCTGAGCGGTCGCCGGTTGGAAGACCTGCGCCCCTTCCTCGCGTGCCTGGTGGATCAGCGTCTCCTGCATCGCGACGTGATTGGCGCTGATGCCTCCCGGACTGTCCGGGAAGTCAGACGCCCATGCGTATGGCTCGCCGGGCTCGGCGTTGCGGTAGCGGGTCCAGTAGGGGAGTGAGATCGCCCCGGCCTCATCGAGGACCTCACGCAGGCCGAGCGCATGGACCTCTGCCACGCCCCAGGGGTGGATCGCCTCGCCGCGAATCCGGTCTCGGAATGTCGCCTCGCGCTCGATGAGGGCAACCTCCAGGCCGGCGCGGCGAAGCACGATGGCCAGTGAGCTCCCGGCGATGCCGCCACCGATGATGGCGACATCGACCGTCTGCGTTGGGCGGTGGGGTGAGGTCATGGTGTGGGATGGGCTAGGTATTGAGTTCGCCAATCATGTAGGCGACCAGGACGAGCACCAGCGTCATGAATGTGGCAAGCATGCCGATCATGCCACGGCGGCGCATGCCCTCCTCCTTGGCGGTCAGCATGTGCTCGGCGCCCACGGGCACGATCGAGACCAACGCAATGACGACGTGCATCGCCGGGATGCTCTTGCCTTCACCGAGCAGCGAGAACCCGAGCATGTACTGCAGCAGGAGGAACGTCGCCGCGGCCATCGCCACGACCCGGTGATAGGAAATCGGCTTGCCCTGTACGAAATTGAGGAGATACATCACAAAATCGACGAGATAGAGCACGACGACGATCGTGCCGACGATCATATGGACATTGGTCATCCGGTTCGATCCTTCCAGGAATCAGGCCTGCCCATGGCACGGTCTCGTTGCGGCGGGCGATCGCGCGACCGCCGGGGCATTCGACGCTGGATAGTATGGAGCACAATCGGTGTCGTGGCACGGATTGTCGGGAATCTCCTGATCGCCTGTCAGGGGAATAACAGCCGCATCGGACGTGCGTAAAGGAATGTTCGGGTGTATTGTCTGTTGTACACAACGGTTAGTTTGACCATACACCCTTGCAACGGCGCAAAGGATCGGTAGTATGGCGCAGTGCACGTTTTGGCGGCTCATCCCGACGCTGCATCGATGAGACCGTCCGATACCGGAAAAAGGGGTTTTTTGGGAAATGGCAAACGAGGTGAAGCAACAGGATCAGGCGACGCAGGCCAGTGATGGCATTGACGTCCTTTCGCGTGAGGATCGTTTGTTCCCTCCCCCTGCGGATTTCGCCGCACAGGCCAACTTCAATGATCCGGCGATCTACGAGCGGGCCAAGGCGGACCCGGAGGCATTCTGGGCCGAGCAGGCCGAAAACCTGACCTGGTTCAAGAAGTGGGACCAGGTGCTCGACTGGTCCGATGAGCCGTTCGCCAAGTGGTTTGTCGGCGGCAAGCTGAACGTCGCCTACAACTGTCTCGACCGGCATGTCGAGGCAGGCAAGGGTGACCGCGTGGCCTTCTATTGGGAGGGCGAGCCGGGCGACAAGCGCACCATCACCTACGCCGAGCTGCTTAAGGAGGTCTCGAAGGTCTCCAACGCGCTCAAGGAGCTCGATGTCGTCAAGGGTGATCGCGTCGTCATCTACATGCCGATGATCCCCGAGTTGGCCATCACCCTGCTGGCCTGTGCACGGATTGGCGCGCCGCATACCGTCGTCTTCGGTGGCTTCTCCGCCGATGCCGTTCGCGACCGGATCAACGATGCCGAGGCCGAGATCGTCATCACTGCCGATGGCGGTTACCGCCGTGGCGCGCCGTCGGCCCTGAAGCCGCAGGTTGACGAGGCGATCAAGGGTGCGGATTCAATCGAGAAGGTGCTCGTCGTCAAGCGCACGGGGCAGGATGTTCCGATGACGGAAGGCCGGGACTTCTGGTGGCACGACATCGTCGATCGCCAGTCGGACCAGCACGAGCCGGAAGAGATGGACAGCGAGGACCTGCTGTACCTCCTCTACACCTCTGGCACGACGGGCAAACCGAAGGGCATCGCCCACACCACCGGTGGCTACATGGTCGGCGCGACCTACACGCACCGGGCCGTTTTCGATCTCAAGGAAGACGATATCTACTGGTGCGCCGCCGATATCGGCTGGGTCACCGGGCACACCTACATCTGCTATGCACCACTCGCCAACGGTGCCACGAGCGTCATGTACGAGGGCACGCCGTTCTATCCCGAACCGGACCGCTGGTGGGATATCGTCGAGCGCTACAAGGTGTCCATCCTCTACTGCGCGCCAACCGCGATCCGCGCGCACATGAAGGAGGGGCACCAGCATGCCGCGAAGCACGACCTCAGCTCCCTTCGCGTGCTGGGATCGGTCGGTGAGCCGATCAACCCGGAAGCCTGGATGTGGTACCACAAGCACATCGGTAACGAGCAGTGCCCGGTGGTCGATACGTGGTGGCAGACCGAAACCGGGGCGATCATGATCTCGCCGCTGCCGGGCATCACCGCGACCAAGCCGGGATCCGCGACCATGCCGCTTCCGGGCATCGATGCGGACGTCGTCGACGATAACGGCAATTCGGTGGAGCCGGGCAAGGCTGGTTACCTCGTGATCAACAAGCCGTGGCCGGCAATGCTCCGCACCGTCTATCACGATCCCGAACGCTACAAGACGTCCTACTGGGGCAAGTACCCCGGCATGTACCTCGCCGGCGATGCCGCGATGAAGGACAAGGACGGCTACATCTGGTTGATGGGCCGCATCGATGACGTGATGAACGTCTCCGGCCACCGCCTCAGCACAACCGAGATCGAAAGCGCGCTGGTCTCGCATGACCTTGTCGCCGAGGCGGCCGTTGTCGGCCAGCCGGACGCGGTCACCGGTGAGGCGATCTTCGCCTTCGTGATCCTCAAGAACCGCGCGTCGGAAGAGGACCGCAGGGAGCTGGGCCAGCTGCTTCGCGATCACGTCTCGAAGAAGATCAGCCCGATCGCCAAGCCGAAGCGGATCATGTTCACGCCGGACCTGCCGAAGACGCGCTCCGGGAAGATCATGCGCCGCCTCCTGCGCGATATCGCGTCGGGCCAGACGATCGGCGATACGACGACACTCGCGGATTCCAGCGTGGTGGACCAGATCCAGACCGCCGCGAGCGAGGAAGACGACGAGTAAGGCGGGTAACGACCGCGCGAAAACGGGGAGGTGCCAGCATCGGCGCCTCCCCGTTTTGCATGTCAGGCGATTCTCATCCCGGTCCGGTGAACGGGTCGTTACCCGCTCTCGCGAACCCTACCTCTGCCCGGAAGCGAACGTCCCGTGTGCGGCGAGGCCGGCGAACGCCACGGCCATCCAGATCGGTGACACCACGCCCGGGAAGCCAGGCAGGCCTGTCAGGCCGGTGAAGGCGAGGACCGCGAGCACCGGGACGCAACTGAACACGCCGATCCAGAGGGGAATCACCCGGTCCTTCAGGCTCATCCAGGCGACCGCGCCGGCGGCGACCGTCACGCTGAACCAGCCAATGAAGGAGCCGAAGTCGTTGAGGATGTAGTAGATATACAGCCCCATTTCGCCATAGGTCCCGGCGTCCATGCCATCGGCGTGGTAGATCGCCGTCGCGCCCTTCCAGCCATATCCGAGTGAGAGCGCGCCCGCGGCGGCGGTCAGGCCCTGCGTCACGATCCGGGCGGCATTGCTGTGCGGCAGCCGCGGCTCCACCACGCCTCGCCAGGCGGCGGCAAAGGCCAGCAGCAGGGCGACCGTCAAAAATCCTGCGATGACGCTCATGTGCGCTGTTCGCTGGTTGATATCGTTGACGACCGTCATCGTCGCGACGGTGCCCTCTCCGTCCGTGGGGACGTGAATATCCGTCAGGATCGTCGCGACGAACCCCATAATCCCCGCGAGCGACCCCGAAATCGCCCAGAGACGGCCCATCCGGACCTTCGGAGTAGCGATCTCCTGCGTGGGCGAAAGACCCAGTTCCATAACGTAATCCTCCCCGCCAGCGTCTCCTCGACGTGGCATGCTGCAATGGTTGATGTGTTGTTGGTACGTCACTTGACCCAGATGCAACTCTAGGGGAGTGGATTGACCACTACATCAGAAGAACCGCGTATTTCATCGGGTACGTATTACGTATGCGACTTCTCCTCCGTAACCGTTGCCCGATGGCCGGGGCCAGGCCGATTGTCAATAGCGCGGGTCCTGGCCGTGAAAGCCGGAACCAGCCTGGACGACAAAACGGGCGGCTCCCAAAAGGAGCCGCCCGTTTCCTGACTTGCGTATGTGCCTGGCGCGTGTCGCTAGCGGGTAACCATGAAGGCGAGCCCGCCGCCCACAATCACCACGAACAGCAGCGGCAGCAAGATACCGAGAAATGATGCCGGCTCGAAGCCGAGCTTGTAGATCCCGGTTTTCTCCTGAATCTGGTCCTTGATGCCCATCAGCGTTCCTTCCTCTCGTTTCCCAACAATCCCTGCAATGTCTGCACTATCAGCGAGGCCTGGCGACAACATGTGTTGCTTCCAGCATATCCGGGACGCCACTCCGGCGCTACTCCGGATCGGTATTGGTCACCTGGTCCTGCTCTTCAGGCAGGCGTCGCATGGCCGGGAAGAGGATCACGTCGCGCAGGGTCGACTGGTCGGTCAGCAGCATGACAAGCCGGTCAATGCCGATCCCGACACCACCCGTCGGGGGCATGCCGTACATGAGCGCATTGATGAAGTCACGGTCGATCGGCATCGCCTCCTCGTCGCCCGCCTCACGATCCTTTTGCTGGTCCAGGAACCGGTCGAGCTGGTCCATGGGGTCGTTCAGCTCGGTAAAGGCGTTGCCGATCTCCCCGCCGCCGATGTACGGCTGGAATCGCTCCACATGGGTGGGGTCGTCGGGCTTCTTCTTCGCGAGTGGCGAGAGTTCGACCGGGTAATCGATGAGGAACGTCGGCTGGATCAGGTACGGCCGGACGAACTGCTTCAGCAGTTCATCGACGACGCGCGGCCAAACCATGCCCGATTCGATATCCGCCCCGGCCTTCCGGGCCTCGGCGATCAGGTCGTCCGCTTCCGGGAACTCCGTGTAGTCGATGCCGGACCGCTCCCGGATCGCATCGCGCAGCGTCATGCGCGGCCACGGCGGGGTAACGTCGATCTCATGACCCTGGTAGGTGAACGTCGAGCCGCCATAGACCTCCTTCACCACGGACGAGATGAGCTGCTCGACCATGTCCATCATCTGCTCGTAGTCGCCATATGCCTGGTAGAACTCGAGCATGGTGAACTCGGGCGAATGGTTCTTGTCGATGCCCTCGTTCCGGAAGTCCTTCGCGATCTCGTAGACGCGCTCGAACCCGCCGACGATCAGCCGCTTCAGGTACAGCTCATCCGCGATGCGCAGGTAGAAGGTCTGGTCGAGCGTGTTGTGGTGCGTCGTGAATGGCCTCGCCGCGGCGCCTCCATACAATGGCTGCAGCACCGGCGTCTCGACCTCCAGGTACCCGTGGTCGTCGAGGAAGTGCCGGATCGCGGAGACGATGCGGGAGCGGGTTTCGAACACCTTCCGCGTCTCCTCGTTGGCGATCAGGTCGGCGTAGCGCTGGCGATACCGCAGGTCGATATCCTGCAGCCCGTGCCACTTTTCCGGCGGGGCGTTTAGCGCCTTGGCGAGCATGGTCACGGAGCTGGTGCGCAGGGAAACCTCGCCCATGCGGGTGCGGAAAAGGTCGCCGGATGCCTGCACGAAGTCACCGACATCAAGCAATTTGAGGACGTCGTTGTACGTTTCTTCCCCGATGACATCTTTACGGATGTAGAGCTGCAACTCGCCGTGGCCGTCGCGGATGTGCGCGAAGACCGTTTTCCCCATGTGCCGGTAGCTGACGAGGCGCCCGGTGAGGGTAACCGTGTCACTGGTATACCCGTCCTCCAGTGACTCATCTTTCTCGGCGCGCTCGAAGAGGGCCAGCGCTTCGGCGGTCGTATGGGTGCGTTGGGCACGAGTGGGGTAGGGGGCGATGCCGCGTTCCTCGAGGGCTTCGGCCTTCGCGCGGCGAATTCGCTGCAGTTCGCTCAGCTCCATAAAGTGCTCCGTGGGATTGCTGTGTGAGAGGTTTCCGCTGGACGCCGGACACACAAACGCGGCGGGCACGCACCCGCCGCGTCCGCGTTCGGTTCCGTGCGTCTGGTTATTTTACTTCGACGACGGTGTAGGTGACGTTCCCGTCCGGCGTTTCGACGACAAAGGTGTCGCCCGCGCGTTTCCCGAGCAGCTGTTTGCCCACCGGGGAATCGTCGGCGATGCGCCCCTTGAGCGGATCGGCTTCTTCGGAGCTGACCAGCACCCAGTGCTCGAGCGGCTCGCCATCGTCGGTGTCCACCGAGAGATGCGACCCGAGGCCGATAGTGCCGTCCTGCGAGCCTTCGGTGATGATCACGGCGCGCTCGAGCATGTACTCGATATCGTGACGGCGGCTCTCGGCGTGTACGCGCTCATCCTTGAGGTCTTCGTACTCGCTGTTATCGGAGACATCGCCGTCCTCGTTCGCGCGCTGGATACGGGCGGTGAGGTCGGGCAGGCGCTCTTCGACGAGGTGCCGCAGCTCCTCCTCGAGGCGTCGCTTGCCATCTGGTGTGAGTTGAACGCTGCGTGTTGACGCCATTAGGGAACATCCTTTCGTTTGGATTGAGCCCTGGATCACGGAAAGCGAAGAACGATGCGCCACGCCCCCGGCTGATGCCGGGCGCATGCTCGCGGTTCGCAGGTTCGCTTGTGCCGTATGCCTGTTGTACATCGGCCCCGGCACAAGGTGCCCGGGGCGCGTGGACCATGCGCTTTCCTGTCCAGGAATCAGGTTCCGGGACCAGGTACGCAAATAGGACAAAACCGGAGGACCGAGCCCCCGGCAATCTCCCGATGCATCCAGTATATGCCGAACTGGCACGAACGCAAGTGTTGCTACGCGCCGCAGGTGTGCCGACAGGGCGCTGGAAGCACCCGGTTCCGGGGCGCGGGTACGCGTTCGTACGCGAGGATCGGGTTGTTGACCGATATGATGAAAGGTTCTCGCCAGACAGGCCTTGCCAATGAAGGGCATTCCCCATTTACTCTTCAGGAAGTCAGAGAAAGACCCAACCAAGCGTCGATCTTGCATGCAATTCCCGAGTTGACAAATTGTCACAATAAGGCACGAGACCCATCGCGACTGCGCAACGAAAACCCTAATCAGCGAATCATGATTCTTCGAAGGTGGTTGCACGCCTAAAAGTGATTGTGTAGTATACGGCCACAGTGTACGTACACAGCACGCGGCTGGCGTGCTTCGCTTTGCCCCGCAAGTGATCAACGGATCGTTTCCCGCAACGAGAGGAAGGGGACAACCTATGGGACTTTGCATGCAGGGAATGGCTGATCCTTGCGGCAATCGCGCTGGCGCGTTCATGACAAGGCTTGTCATGGCGTTCATGCTCGCCCTCGCGTTCGCAGGCACCCTCGCGGTGACTGCACCACAGGACGCTTCGGCCGGACAGGCTGGCCACATCAATACGCAAGGTGTTCCGCTGATGGCGGGCTACACCGACGATTCGGTCATCCTCTGGATGGATGAGGGCGTTCGGGTCGATATCCTCTGGGGACCGGATAACGGCAAGTACGAGATCTACTACTACGATGTGCATGGCTGGGTCTCCGCCGAGTACATCACGCCGGAAGGGGCGGGCGGAGCGACATCGGCGCCGACCACGACAGAGGCCCCGGCGGCGACTTCGGAGGCCGAGCACTGGATTGACGTCGACCGTTCGGATGGATCGGTCACGCTCTTCATCGGCGATGTGCCGCAGGCCACCTACTGGGGATCGCTTGGTTGGGATCCTTCGGATCACGGCTATTACTCCACCGCAGTCGGCACCTATTACGTGACCTGGATGGATGCGTCGTTGACCTACACCCCGTTCGCGGATAACTACATCACCCACTGGGTCGGGTTCGATTGGGAGCGTGCAAACGGCTTCCATTCCTACACGAAGGACGCCAACGGCAACTTCGTGCCCGGAGGCGCCGGGGCGACCGCGGGATGCGTCGCCCTGAACGAGGAAGCGGCCCAGGCGGTCTACGACTTCGCCTTCCCGGGCATGCGCGTAGAGATCCATAACTAGGCGGCTCAATGGCACGACGACGGGGAACTCAACGAAATGCGACGACGGGGACGGCAGTGACCGTCCTCGTCGTGTTGCTCTCACTTGCTGTTGTGTGGCAGGTCGCCTCGCTGCTCGGTCCAGGGGACCCTGCCGGTCCGGTGGTTGAGGACACCTTCTACACAACCGCCGACGTCAACCTCCGCGCCGGGCCTGGTGTTGACTACGAGGTCCTGTCGGTCGTACCGGTTCGGGATGAGGTCACCGTCACCGGAGACGCCCGGGATGGCTTTCTCCCGGTGCGGACGCAGGGGGTGGATGCCTGGATTGCCTCCGATTACCTGTCGCCGGATGGAGTCACGCTCGCATCGAATGTCGATGTGGCCATGCCGACGGAAGCGCCGCTTCCCACCGACGTTCCGCCGACCCAGGCTCCGCTGCCAACCGAGATTCCGCCGACGGAAGTGCCAGTTGTGACCGGGGAGCCGGTGGCGGATACGCTTGCGGCGGAGACCACCACCGTTGGGGAGGGCGCGCCGGCGGCCCGATCGCTCGATGTCACGACGCCCGAAGGCGAGCGGTGGGCCGAAGTTGACCGATCCACCGGAACCGTGACGCTCCATCAGGGCAACACGATCGTCGCATCCTTCCCCGCGCTGATCGGCAAGGATCCGTCCGCGGACGGGTATTACGCGACCGCGGTGGGAACGTACTACGTCTTCTCAAAGGAGCGTGCGCTGACCGAGACGCCGTTCGCCCCGGGGGTGTATCTCACCGATTGGGTTGGCTTCGATCCGGAGCGCAGCAACGGCTTCCATTCACCGACTCGTGACGAGCATGGAAATATCGTGCAGACCGGCGGCACCGCCACCCTCGGCTGTGTTCGGCTTGGCGAGGCTGACGCCCGCACCATGTTCGACTTCGCCTTTATCGGCATGCGAGTCGAGGTGCACGACTGACGACTGCGGCGCCAGACGCGTCGGCTACGCCGTAACCATCTCCTCGTCCTTTTCCGGATGCGGATGGTGCAACCGGTGCCGGACACGAGCGGTAATGGCACCGGTACGTGGCTCGAAGAGGAACACGATCCCGAAGATGACCGTCGCTACCAGCACGACCGCCGCACCGGACGGGATGCCCTGGTAGTACGACACATACAGCCCCGCAATGCCTGACAGCACCCCGATCATCGAGGACAGCACCACCATCCGTCGCAGATCGTTGGTCAGCAATCGGGCGGTCGCCGCCGGGGTGACCAGCATCGCCAGGACGAGGATGTTGCCAACGGTCTGGATGGAGATCACGATCGCCATCGCCAGGATCACGAGGAACACCTGATCGAACAGCCAGAGATGGATCCCGCTGGCCTTCGCGAAGGTGCGGTCCAGCGCGATCATGGTGAACTCGCGCCGGAAGATGAGCATCGCACCCAGCACGATCGCGCCGACGGCCATCGTCAGGTAGAGGTCGGAGCGCCGAACCCCGAGGATCGAGCCGAAAAGGAACGTGTTCAGGTCGCGGATATATCCGCTCTGCGTCGACATCAACGCGATACCAAGCGAGAAGGAGCCGACGAAGAGGACGCCGACCGCGGTGTCGTTATTGATTCGTCCGCCCTGGCTGATTGCCCCGATACCGAGCGACACGATGACGGCGGCGATCAGCGCGCCGACCAGGAAGTTTCCCCCGAAAATGAAGGCGATGACGACGCCGGGGAAGATCGCGTGGGAGAGCGCATCCCCGAGGAAGGCGAGCCCGCGCAGGATCACGAAGACGCCTGTCGCGCCACAGATAATGCCGACGAGGATGATGGCGAAGAAGGCATGCTGCATGAAGACATGCTGCCAGGGAGTAGTGAGCCAGTCGATCATCAGGCCGTCACTCGCTCGGCGTCAACGGTCGACGGTGCGTCCTGGTTGACGATGATGATCTGCCCGCCAAACGTCTCCCGCAGCAGCTCCTCGGTCATCACCTGACGTGGTGTTCCCCGGGCGATGATGCCGCCGTTGAGCAGGACCACATCATCAGAGGTGACAGCGGCCTGCTGCAGGTCGTGCGTGGCGTAGACGATCGCCGTGCCCTGGCGCCGCAACCGGGCGAAGAGCTCGACGAGCATCTCTTGCGTGGGAATATCGACGCCGGTGAATGGTTCGTCCAGGAGCAGGACGCGCCCGTTGGAAAGAAGCGCCCGCGCGAGAAAAACCCGTTGTTGCTGGCCGCCGGAGAGCGCGCCGATCTGGGCATGCGAGAGGTGGTCCATGCCGACCTGTTCCAGCGCATGCATCGCCATTTCGCGGTCGTTGCGGCTGAAGGGACGCCAGCGGGAACGCGCGCGGCTCAACCCCAGCAACGTCGCATCGAGCACGGAGATGGGAAACGTCCAGTCAGTGCCGGACCGTTGCGGGACATAGATCACGCAATCGCGTGCGCTGTGGATGGGCTCGTTCTCGAAGGTCACCTCGCCATGCGATGGCGGGATCATCCCCGCGAACACCTTGAGCAGCGTGCTCTTGCCTGCGCCATTTGGGCCAAGCAGGCTCGTGGTGGTGCCGGGCACGATGTCGAGGTCCACATCCCGCAATGCGGAACGGTTCTCGTAGTGCACGCTGACGCCGTGGGCGCTGAGGATGGGAGGGAGGTCGAAGGTCCGGTGATGGGAAACCGTCATGGGATGGCGTCTGCCTGTCTGGAGAGTGCCAGCGAGCGCGTGGTAGCCGTGTCGGGGCACGAGCGAATTCCTGGGATACCGTCACCTGACGGTTTGGTCTGCATCAACATACCAGTATTGATACCAGGTGTCAATTGTCGGTTTAGGCGTGGGCGGCGGGCGTTTCCTGGCAGGTCGGGCAGGTGCCGAACACCTCGAGCACGTGATCGTGTATCTCGAATGAGGTGGATACGGAGAGGTCCCGTACCAGGTCGTCGACCGGGCAAGCGGTAAAGGTCACCGTCGTGCCGCACTGGTCGCAGAGGAGATGGTGCCGGTGTCCCGGCGTGCCCCACATGTAGGTTGGGCGGCCATCCGGTTGCACGATCCGGGTGAGCACATCGATCGCCGCCAGCACCTCCAGCGTCCGGTACACCGTCGCCCGGCCAATATTCCTGCCTGCTTCGGTCTCCGCGATCTCCGCTACCAGCTCCTCGGCGGAGAAGGGGCGCGAGTGTCCGAGCACGGCGTCAACGATCGCCTGGCGTGGCTTCGTCAACCGGTAGCCATGAGCGCTGAGGACCCTTTGCACTTCATCGCGTGAAAGGACATTTGGTTCGTGATGGTGGGTGTCGACGTGCTGCGTTGTCATGTGAGCAGCATACCACGGATAACGGGACTATGTCTCAGGTGGAGCAGTCTACATTCAGCCGGTTCCAGTCTCGCCTTGCTGGCGGCACGGGTTCCTCATTGACGACGCTACGGACGTGCCATACCGTCGTGCCCACGAGCGTCGCTTCGCATGATTGCCTTGGGCGTGAGCCGCACGAGCGCGGGCAGGTCCCAGGCCATCGTCATGTCACGGATAGGGAACTGAATATGTCGGACAGTGTGTATTCGCGGCTGGGTATCGAGCCGGTTATCAATTGCGCCACGTTCTATACGCGCCTCGGGGGATCGATCATGTCGGCGCGCGTGGCGGATGCGATGCGCAGCGCTTCCGGAGCGTTTGTCGATGTCCCGGCCCTCCAGGAGGCTGTCGGGCGGCGAATCGCGGAGCTCACCAGCAACGAAGCCGCTTATGTCTCGAACGGCGCGGCGGCCGGCATCGCCCTCGCTGCGGCAGCGTGTATCACCGGGGAAGACCTTGCCGCGATGGCACGGTTGCCACACGTTCTCCCCGGTCGACCGTACGAGTTCATCGTCCAGCGAAACCAGCGGAACTTTTACGATCGTGCGATCGAACAGGTTGGTGGCACGATCGTCGAGATTGGCCACGCCATGGGGACGGCGATGTGGGAGCTGGACGGCGCGTACAGCGAGCGCACCGCAGGCGTGTTCTATTTCGCGGGCAGCCACCTGAACCGCCAGACGCTTGCCCTCCCGGACGTCATCGAGTGGGCACACGCCAGGGACCTCCCCGTGATCGTCGATGCGGCTGCGCAGGTCCCTCCGATCGAGAACCTCTGGCATTTCACCAAGGAGCTCGGTGCCGATCTCGCCATATTCAGTGGCGGTAAAGGGATCGGTGGTCCGCAGAGCAGCGGGTTGGTGGTGGGGCGGGCAGACCTCATCCATGCGATCACGCTCAATGGCCCACCGAACCACCGGATCGGGCGGCCGATGAAGGTGGCCAAGGAATCGATGGTGGGTTTGCTTGCGGCGATCGAAGACCATCTCGATCCGGAGTACGCCGTTGATATGGAAGAACGTACCCGCGCATGGAACCGGCAACTCACCGCCTGGAAGGATGCCTGGGAAGGGATTGGCGCATCCGGGGTCTCATTCTCGATCGAGTCGACGGGCGAGGCCGGCGAGCCCATTCCGCGACTCCTCGTCCGGTTCGGGGATGACGCCGCGATGAATCTGCAGGGCTTTCTCGATGAGCTACGCGCGGAGCGCCCCGTCATCGAGGTCGTCGCGAACGATGCGAGCAGTGCGGCTGTCAGCGCCCACCTCCTCAGGGAAGGGGAGGAAGCCAGGGTGGAGAAGCGTATCGCGGACATCTTGCGGCGAGCTGGCTGAGGCGGTGGAGCGTACCCGTCAGTATCTTTCTGCCCGGGGTTAACTGCAGTGGCTGTCGTGACCTGGACTCTGGTTGCGCAATGCGGGCAAGGATGCCAACATCGCCGGCCCGGAATGCGATAATCGAGGAGATGGATACTCAGGCATGATGGAAGGCAGGTGCGTCCCGCGATGACAACGATGGTCCCCATGTACCGGCAGCGACGATTTGGCTTCCTGATCCTGCTGGTGGCGTTGCTCGCCGGCTTGTTGCTGGCGCCCGTCCTCATGCCCGGCGCCTCCGCCCAGTCCAGCGAGCAGATCGTCTGGGACCAGTACAACGTCGATCTCGACGTCGCGGAGGACGGCACCGTCCACGTCACCGAAACCCAGGTCGTGGTGTTCGATGGCCAGTTCACCACCGGTTTCGCCAATATCCCGCTCAATCGCGTTGAAGACCTCACGAACGTCCAGGTCGCCATCGGCATTGGTGAAGGGGCGGAACCGCAACCTGCCCAGGAAGTCGGCGTCTTCCGGGATCAACCGGGCACCTTTGCATACTCGCAGCGGGGCGGCATGCTGGAGCTCGACTATGCGTTCGAGCCAACACGCCGGGGCAATTCCTCGGCTGAAAACACCCGTACCGTCGTCATCGAGTACGACCTGATTGGCGCGATTCGCGTGTATGAGGATCTCGATCCCGCCAACCAACAGCTCCGCTGGGTCGCGATCGATAGCGACGTGACCGAGATTGCGCCGATCCGCAGTTCAACCGTGACGGTCACCTTGCCCGAGACCGTTGATCCGGAGCAGACGGTCGCCCAGCCGGACGATGTCGAGACCGACGGGCAGGTCTTTACCTGGACCCGCAGCGACCTCGAGAACGGCGACCGGCTTGAGGTCAATCTCCAGTTCCCACCGATCACCTCGGCTACGGTTCCTGCCTGGCAGGCCAGCGATGATGCCGCTCGTGAGGCAGCGCAGGAAGCCGAGGAGCGCTCCGCCGTCGCCGGCACACTCTTCCTCGGGGCTGGCTTGCTGCTCCTGATCGGCGGCAGCCTCCTGCTGGTCGGAATCTGGTACGCGCGGGGGCGTGATCCCGAGGTTGGCCTCGTCGCCGATGTGGTCCCCGAGCCGCCGGACGATCTCCGTCCGGGCGCGGCTGGCACCCTCCTGGACGAGGAAACGCACCCGCGGGATGTGATTGCCACGATCTTCGATCTGGCCCGCCGTGGCGTGATCCGCATGGATGAGAAGGAAACCGAGGGATTTTTCGGCTTCGGCAAGCGCACGACGCACACACTGACGCTGCTCAACCACGAGCTCGACCTGACCGGTTACGAGCAGGTGCTGCTCGATGCCATCTTCGGGACGCATGCCGTCGATGGCATGGAAGTCTCGATGGGCACCGTCCAGCAAGCGTTCGCCCAGCGCGAGCAGCAGATCCACAATGGCTTTTACGACGAGCTCGTCGAGCACGGCTATTTCGATGCCTCGCCGGAGAAGACCCGCCAGCGGGCCAGGATCCTGGCGTTCATCGGTCCCGTGCTCGCGGCGATCGTCATCATCCTCGTGATCGTCTTTGCTGGTGCGAGCAGCGGATTCATCATCCTGCCGATCCTGGCGGCCATCGCGCTCTTCGTGATCGGCAACAAGGTGGCCACCCACCTGCCCCGCAAGACGCTCAAGGGCGCCGAGGCAGCCGCGAAATGGAGCGCCTTCAAGCGATATCTCGAGGACATCGAGCAGCACGAGAACCTGGACGAGGCGAAACAGATCTTCGATCGCTACCTCCCGTACGCGACGGCGTTCGGCCTGGAGGACTCCTGGATCCGCAAGTTCTCGCAGGTCGATACCCCCATGCCGGATTGGTTCGGTCCGGTGATCATTGGTCAGCCGGGCCGCACCGGGTATCCGCGACGCGCCGGGCGGAGAATGGGGCCTGGCGGTGGCGTCTGGGTCTTCCCCTCTGGTGGTGGGAGCGCCCAGGGACGTCCTTCCGGCGGCGGTGGCTCTGGCGACGGCGGAGACGGTTTCGATATGCCAACGCTGCAGGACGCGAGCGATGCCGCTGGCGGGTCGCTCCAGAGCGGTTCGGACAGCATTTTCGACATGCTCGGGACTGCTGCCGACATCTTCGGCGGCAAGGGTGGTTCCCGTGGCGGTGGCAGCTTCGGTAGCTGGGGCGGCGGAGGCGGAGGCTTCGGCGGCTTCAGTGGCGGAGGCGGCTTCGGTGGTGGAGGTGGCGGCGGTAGCCGTGGCTTCGGATGATCCGCAGCAGCGCATCTCTTCTCCCGTATCCCCGCCGGAATGTGTTCCGGCGGGGATTCCCATATTTTGGCTGCGGTTATGGGAACTTTTCCGGCTGCGTTCCGGTTATATATGGTGAAACACAACCCTGCATGGTGAAGATGCCCGGAGACTCGTATGGCCGAAGCCGATCGTGATGAGAATATTGCCCGCGGATGTTTGACGACGTTCGTCGTTGGAATCGTCGCCATCTTTGTGCTGTTCGCGATGACGAACAGTGGTACCAGTAATTCCGGCTCCAGGCAGTCAAGCGATAGCGTGGTATGGAACGTCTACGATGTCACCCTCGACATCGGCGCGGATGGCGTGATCCATGTCACCGAACGGCAGGAAGTTCGCTTCGATGGCGTTTTCAGCCAGGGATACGCGGTCATTCCCATGGACCGGATCGAGTCGATCGATAACGTCCGGATCACCGTCGAGGGCGCACCGCAAGACCTGAACAACAACAAGCTTCTTGATCGCGATGAGGCCACGCGCCCTGGCCCGATGCTGACCGCGACGCAGGTCTATGATCGCTCCCCATTCAACAAGCTCGATCCCAATACCTTCCATGTGCAGGAGGGTGAAAACGACTTCCGTATCGATTACGGGTTCGAGCCCACCGGTGGCGGCGTGGTGTACACGGGCGGGTATCCGCAGGTCCGGACCGTTGTGCTGGAGTACGACGTGACCGGTGTTATTCGTGACTATCCGGAAGCCGAGGAGCCGTGGCAGCAGGTCCACTGGATGGCGATCTCCAGCGAGGTCACTGACATCGCCAGGGTCCGGGAGGCTACCGTCACGATCAACTTGCCAGAAGCGGTTCCCGTCGAGGACCTTGCCTATGCGCCGGAGCCGCAGACCGTCGAGGGGAGCCATCTCGTCTGGACTCGCGAGAACATGGGTGAAGGAGATTTCTTCGACGCGCAGGTCGCATTCCCGGCCATCACCTCGGCGACCGCGCCAGCGTGGCAGCCGGAGGCCGATGCCCGGGATGCCAGCATCGAGGAGCGCGAGAACCGGCAATCCCTTGCCGGCCTGCTCCTGATAGGAGCCGGGATCCTGACCGTGGTCGGCGGTGGTCTCGGTATCCTGTACGCGTGGTTCACTCGCGTACGTGAGGTCGTGCCTGGAGTCGTTCCGGACCAGCTGTACGAGCCCCCGGACGATCTCCCTGCCGGCCTCGTCGGCGCCCTCGTTGACGAGGAGGTCAACCCGCGCGATATCGCCGCGACCATCCTCGATCTCCATCACCGGGAAATTGTCCGCATCTCGGAGGTGCAGGCCGGCGACGAGCGCCCTCGATTCGCCCGACCGGAACGCGAGATCGAGTTGCTGCGGCCGCTCAGTTACGCCGATCCGTTCGAGCAGGAGATCCTCCGCGTGATCTTCGGAGATCGACCCGAGCGTGGTGTTACTCAACCCTTCAGTGCCTTGCGGGCGTTGTTCGGTTCGCAACGCCATCGGATCCAGCACGCGATAGACGAGGAACTGGTCGAGCGCGGCTACCTCGAGGAGTTGCCGGAGACGAGCCGGGAACGCTGGACCTGGCTGCTCAAGGGCATCGTTGGGTTCACGTTCCTGGTCTCGATCGGCCTTCTTCTTTGGCTTCAGGTGTGGACGTGGTGGGCGGTTATTCCCCCTGTGGCCGGTATCGCGATCTACTACGCTGGCAAGCGCCTGACCCCGTCCATCGCCCGCAAGACACCAAAGGGCGCCGAGGTCGCTGCTCGCTGGAAGGCGTTCGAGAACTTCCTGCGTTCAGATCACCGGGGACTCTTCAGCAAGGAGTGGGAGAAGATCAACGCCAGGTACCTGCCATGGGCGGTGGCGTTCGGGATGGACCACCGGTGGCTGAGCGCGATGAACGCCCCATTTGTGTCGTCCGCCGGCGCCGCGGCTTCGACCTCCCGCCCCTCAACGTCGTCCTCCCGTCCGTCGGGCACGTTTGGATCCGGCCGATCGTGGGGTGAATACGACACTCGCAGCCGGGGTGGTGGCAGTACCGGGCGCACCAGGTGGTCACCCACTGTTCCGAGCTGGGGCTGGGATGCCTCGCAATGGAGTGACATGCAGGGCGCCAGCGATAGCGTCTTCAGCAAGCTCAGTGCGGGCAGCGAGTCGATGTTCGAGATGATGGGTGACGCCATGGCCGCCATTGGCGAGCATTCGAAGAACAGCGGCGGCGGAGGTGGCTGGTCCGGGGGTGGTGGCTTCGGCGGTTCGTCCAGTTCCGGCGGCGGACGCAGCAGCAGCTCCAGCGGTGGCGGCAGCCGGGGCTTCAGTTGAGGTCGCAGCTCACACCAGGCACAGCGGAGGGGCCGCGTTGCGGGGCAACCCGTTTGGCTGCCGGAGACCGTTGCCTCAACCCTCCGGGCGCCTGCATCGCAGTTGGTCCCGATCGCCATCCGTCTGGACTCGTTCCCGTACTATGGTGGTGCTGGGAATCAAGATCAAACGCACCTAGCCAGGAGAATCCGTCGTGAAGACGCGGTTGACCGGGATCCTGTTTGTACTTCTTGCGCTCGTACTCAGCGGATCGCCGGCGGCTGCCGAAGGGGTTACCTGGCGCATCTACGATGTCGTCGTGGATATTCGCGACGACGGCTCGATTCACGTCACCGAGACGGTTGAGATTGATTTCAACGGTTCGTTCTCGGAGGGACACCGCTCGATTCCCATGGATCGAATCGAGTCCATCGACAATGTCCAGGTTGCCGTCGGTGATGGTGCAAATGCCGCAACGCCGTCCGAGCAGATGTCGCGAGACGATTATTCCGGCAATCCCGGCACCTATACGGTCTACAACGAGGATGGCCGCACCGTCATCGATTATGGGTTCGCACCGGTTAATGGATTGGAAACCCGTGCCGTCGTCATCGAGTACGACGCGTTGGGCGTGATTCGTGACTATCCGGAGAACGACCCGCCCCGGCAGGAGATTCGCTGGACGGCCATCTCCGATGAGGTGACCGCCGTCGGGCCGGTCCGGAGCGCCAGCGCGACAATCAATTTCCCCGAAAGCGTCGAGGGGAGCGAGGCCACCCGGTTCGATCCACAAGAGACGTCCGCCCACCCAACCGGAGTGACGTGGGAGAGAACGGGCATGGGAGAGGGTGACCAGCTTCAGGTGCTGGCCTCGTTCCCGACCATGACCGATGCCACCGCGCCAGCGTGGCAAGCAGACGCGGACAAGTACGAAGGGCGACAGAACCTGGTCCCCGGGATGTCGATGATCGTCGGGTTGGTGACCGTGGTTGGGGCCGTGTTGATGGGGCTCTTTATGTGGCGGGAGGGTGTCCGTGAGCCCGCTACGGGTGCGATCATCGATATCCTGCCGGAGCCTCCCGGGGACCTGCCTGCTGGCCATGTCGGCGCCCTTATCGATGAGTCGTTCAGTTCCAATGATTTGCTCGCCATGATGATCGACCTCGAGCGACGGGGCACGATCGAGATCACCGAGGACGCGTCCAGGAAGGAATCGGATCCTTCACGGTATAAGCTGCGACTCCTGGAACGCCCGGGTGATGCCCCGGCATGGCAGCGGCCGATGCTGGAAGGCCTCTTTGGTGACGGCGCTCCCGTTGGCGCAACCACCACGTTCGAGCGGCTGAAAAAGCTGGCGGCTTCTCACCGGGGCAAGATTGGCAGTGCGGTAGAGAAAGATCTTTACGAGCGCGGCTACTACGAGGAACCGCCATCGGAGAGCCGGAAGCGCTGGGGCCTTCGCATCGTCGGCGCCGCTTTCCTGGTCGCGCTCGTCGTCGGAGCGATCGCCCTGTGGTCGCGGTCGTTTGGCGGCTGGTTGATTGCCGTGGCCGTGGTGATCGGTGTTTGCGCGATCCTGCTCGGCATCCTGGTGACACAGGCGGCGCGAAAGTCGCAAGCCGGGGCGGAGGAAGCCGCCAAATGGAAGGCGTTCCAACGCTACCTGAAGCAGATGCAGAAGGAAATGGAGCCGGACCAGCGTCTCCAGTTGATGGATACGTACCTGCCCTGGACCATCGCGCTGGGGTTCGGGAAATCCGAGTGGAAGGAGTGGGAGCGGGACGACCGCGACTACCGCTGGGGCACGCACCAGTATCGGCCGTGGGATTCGAGGTACCGCCATCACCATTCCGGGATGGAGAGTCGCTCGGGTGGCGGTGGCTCGTTCGATGTGCAGTCCATGAGTAACCGGGCCATGGGCGGCGTGGGCACGGCGAACCTCTCGATGATGGCGATGCTCAACGCCGCATCGGACACGATCAGCGCCGGGTCGGGTTCATCTTCCGGGTCAGGGAGCGGCTCCGCCTCGTCCGGCAGCAGCGGCGGCGGTGGCCACAGCTTCAGCTAGCATCGCCGTCTGGAAGCCGTTGGACGGTCATCACGCTAGACTGTGGAACGGGGCGGACGAAGGCCGCCCCGTTCACCGTATTGATCCAGAATCACTTCCCGGACGCCTGCGAAATGACAACGCCACATGACCACAACTGACGCCATCATCCGGCTCGCGCTGATCGGTGGCATGGTCCTCCTGCTCGTCGGAGGCCTGCTGCTGATCCTCGGTATCTGGTACTTGCGTGGGCGCGATCCGCAGACCGGCCTGGTTGCCGATATCATCAGCGAGCCCCCGGACGATCTCCCACCCGGCGCCGTTGGCACGCTCCTCGACGAGCATGCCGACCATGAGGATGTCGTCGCGACGCTTCTCGGGCTCGGTCGAAATGGCGCTGTCACCATCGAGCAGGTACCGAGCGCGAACCGAAGGGTGCGGGACTACCTCATCACGCTCCTGCATCCTGACCGCATCACCGACCGCATCGAGCGTGACTTGCTTGTCGTGCTCTTTGGCACGTCGCCGCAGGCGATGCAGGAGGTCCGCC
This sequence comes from uncultured Sphaerobacteraceae bacterium, assembly GCA_964624125.1. Taxonomy (GTDB): domain Bacteria; phylum Chloroflexota; class Chloroflexia; order Thermomicrobiales; family UBA6265; genus UBA6265. Next base: position 25,617 of record CAZVAA010000001.1, read on the forward strand.
TCAGCGATGTACGGGGCCGCTTCGCGCGCCATGAACCGCAGATCCGCGACGACCTCTATAACGAGCTTGTCACGCGCGGTTACTTCCCGGAAAACCCGCATACCCAGCGGCAGCGTTGGCGTCGCATCGCGTGGATCGGCTTCGGCCTCTCGTTCGTGATCGGCATCATCCTCGCGATCACCGTCGATCCCGTCGCCCTCGCAACGATGGTCGCGGCCATGGTTGTCTGGGGCGTCATGGTCCGCGTCAGCCGGCACATACCGCGCAAGACGGAGAAAGGCGCGGAAGCCGCCGCGAAGTGGCGGGCCTTCAAGCGCTACCTGCAATCCATCGAAAAGCAGCGCTCCCTGTCCGAGGCCTCGGACATCTTCGATCGCTACTTCTCCTATGCCGTCGCGTTCGGTATCGAGCGTGAGTGGATCCGCGCCTTCGCCAAGGCCGGCGCGGCAAAACCCGCCTGGTTCGGCGGGGTCGATGTGGGGGATGTGGTCATCGCTGGCGACCTGGGCAACCTGGGCGACATCGGCGATATCGCGGGCGCGGGTAGGGTGATCGGGGAGATTGGTGGCTCCATCGGAGATGTCTCGCTCCCGGATGTGTCGATGCCCGACGTACAGGGGCTTTCAGATATGCTTGGCGGGACCTTGCAGGGCGCAAGCGACGGATTGAGCGGGTTACTGGATGCAGCAGGATCAGTCTTCGATGCCATTGACTTTGACCTCTGACGTGGCGCCCGTCGCGGCGTCATGGGTCGAGGTGCTCGACGTCCCGGTCGATCTCCTTGGAAGCGTTGGTGTCGAAGAGTGGGTGCGTGGCCAGCTCTCCAGCGGCGATGCCTGCGCTCACCTCGCGACCACGAACCCCGAGTACATCATGACCGCCCGCCGCGACCCGGATTTCTCGGCGGCCCTGCGTGAGGCCGAACTTTCGACGATTGACGGCGCCGGCCTCGCTGTCGCCGTTCGCCTGCTTGCGCCGAATGCCGATGCTTCGCGCGTTACCGGCGTCGATCTCACCTGGATGCTCGCACGCATCTCGGCCGAGACCGGGGACGGCATCTTCCTCCTCGGCGCTGCCCCGGGCATCGCAGACAAGGCGGCCGGCCGCATGCGTGCCGCCTATCCCGGCGCGAACATTGTCGGCACCTGGGCCGAAGGCTCCCCGGCTCCGACGCACGACGCGGAATCGATTCGCCGCATTGCGGAATCAGGCGCGACTATCCTCCTTGTTGCCTACGGCGCCCCGAAGCAGATCCACTGGATCGCTCGCAACCGCGAGGCGCTGTCTGCTTCCGGGGTTCGCCTTGTCATCGGCGTCGGTGGAGCGCTGGACTACGTCTCCGGTGAAACCCGATGGGCACCACCACTCGTGCGCAAGCTCGGCCTGGAGTGGGCGTATCGTCTCGTCCGTGAGCCGTGGCGGTGGCGACGCCAGCTCGTGCTCCCGGTCTTCGCTGTCCTCGTCTTGCGCGAGGCGGCCCGGCAGCGCATCAACCGCCTGCGTCGCCAATAGGACGCGTCTGGCAGCACCATCCTCGCGTAGAATGAGGAGCGGCCGGCGTAGGTGCGCCGGTATCTCGCACGCGACGAAAGAGTCCGACCCGATTCATGGAATCCCCCTCCGGCCAGGTTCCCTGCACCTACCATCCGAATGTCATGACCGGCCTGCGCTGCGGTCGATGCGGAAAGCCGATCTGCTCGCAGGACGCCGTGCGCACCCAGGTCGGGCTGCGGTGCCCGGAATGCTCCGGCACACGACGTCCCGCCTCGATCCGCACCCAGTCTGACCAGCTCGTGAAAGCGGTCGGCGCCGCAGCACTCGTCGCGATCGTCGTTGCCGTCTTGTGGCGGTTCGCGCCGGACTGGGGTTTCTATCTTTCCCTCGCCCTCGGGTTCGGTGTTGTCGAGACGATCGCCAGGCTGACCGGCAACAAGCGCGGCCAGGATCTCCAGCTCATCGCGATCGCCATCGTCACCGGCGGCATCCTGCTCAGCCGCTTTCTGCTTGCCCAGCGATTTGGCATCAGCTTCGGCGACCTGAACACGCTTGACGCTGTCGTCTGGAGCGAGGAAGTCCGTCAAACCTATGGCGGCCCGCGTTCAGTCGCGAACCTGCTCCGCATCCAGGCCGTGCCAGACCTTGTCTACCTGGCGCTCGCCTACGCGATTGCCTGGATTCGGTTCCGTTGAGCGGTAGTTCCACCGATCCAACCCGATCATCGGCCCGGGGCGGTATTGCGCTCGCCGCGATGATCCTCATGCTCGGGAATATCCTCAGTCGTGTCCTGGGGCTCGTTCGCGAGCAGCTCGCCGCCGGGCTATTCGGTACTGGCAACGAGATCGCCGCGTTCACCGTCGCCGACAACATCCAGACGCTGCTCTTCGATTTGCTGGCGAGCGGTGCGCTCCAGGCCGCGCTGATCCCCGTGCTCGCGCAATGGGCCGCGCCGGAAGCCGGAAGCCGGGACGAACTGCGACGCATCGGCGGTACCCTCGTCACGGGCGCTGTGGTCGTTGTTGGCGCGATGGTCGTCCTCGGAATGATCTTTGCCCCAACCGTCGTCGACGGATTGGTGCTGATCTCCGGCGACACCGAGGCTCGTGGCGAGGAGACGATCGACCTCACCATCCATCTCGTCCGCATCGTCCTCCCGGCGGCGCTCCTGCTCACCATCGGCACCGTGCTGCAGGCGATCCTCTATGCGATCGAGCGGGTGACCGCTCCCGCGCTCTCGACCGCCGTCCGTAACCTGATGATCGTCCTGTTTACGGCGATGTTCGGGTCCCTCTGGGGCGTCGAGGCGATGGCATGGGGCACCCTCGCGGGGGCCGGGGCGATCGTCCTGATCCAGATCCCGCCGCTGATCCGCCATGGCGTGATGCCCCGGCCCAGCTTCGACTACAAGCACCCCGCGCTGCGCCAGATGGGCCTGCTGTACATCCCTGTCTTCCTCGGATTGCTCGTCAATACCGTCGCGGTGATCGTGGATCGCGGTCTCGCGTGGGGAGCAGGTGAGGATGCCATCGGCGCCATGCGCTACGCGACAACGCTGGTGCAACTGACCCTCGGGATCGTGGCCGCCGCGATCTCGCTGGCCGCCCTGCCGACCTTGTCGCGTCACTTCCAGTCACGCGATACCGTCGCCTATCGCACCACGCTTGGCCGGGCGCTTGTGATGGTCACCGTGATGATCTTCCCGGCGACCTTCGGGCTGGCCGCCCTCTCGCAGCCGATCTCGGAACTGCTGTTTGGCTATGGCGCGACCGGAGATGAGGGCCTCCGTCAAATCTCGATGGCGCTTCTCGGCTACCTGCCAGGCACCCTGATGGCCGCCTACGACCAGGTCCTGATCTTTGCCTTCTACGCGCGCCAGAACACCCGCCTGCCGGTCGCGATCGGCGTCGCGGCGGTGCTCGTGTACTTCGTCGTCGCCTTTTCGCTGGTCGACGCCCTTGGCATGATGGGACTTGTCCTCGCGAACTCCGCCCAGTTCATCGCCCACACGCTGACCATTTTCTGGTTCGCCCGCCGCCACTTCGGCTGGTTGCCATCACCCCGTCTCAGTTACCTCGTGCCGCGTTGCGCCCTCGCGGCCGGCGTTGCGGCCGTCGGCGCTTTCGCCCTCTGGTTCGGCCTGGCGGAGGTGTCGCCGGAGGCCACCGGAGCAGCGGACGTTCTCCTCCGGTTCGCGCTCGTCAGCATCCCAGGAGTCCTCTTCGCGAGCATCTACGTTCCGTGGGTCATGCGTCTCTGCCCGAACGAGGTCGCGCTCATAAGGAACGCCATCGCAGCGCGGATCCCGGGCCGATAGCGGTCGGGATCCGCATGCAGGGACCCTGATCAGTGCCGCTGCCCAATCCACGGCTCGGCGATGCGGTATGCCTCGTTCCAGACTGTCCGGATCGCCACGTCATGCTCGCGGGCGATCTCCACGCAATCGTCGTATTCCGGCATGGCGTCGATCACCCGGCCGTTCCATATGCGCAGTTTCACCCGCACATCTCCCCACCGGGTCGTCGCGTTCTGGATGTGGCGAGCGGTTTTCGTCCGCTCGATCGGTATCGCCCGTACGCCGAGCGTCGACGTGTTCTCGATGAGCACCGACTCCAGTTCCTGTCGCCGGGAAACAGGCGCGAGCACGCTCATCTGGACCGCCGGCCGGCCCTTCTTCATCGTGATGGGGGTCGTCCATACGTCCAGTGCGCCGCGCGCGAAGAGCCGTTCCGTCGCCAGCTCGATGAACTGCGGGTTCATGTCGTCGATATTCGTCTCAAGCAGGATCTCGCCGTCAGCCGGGCCATCGTCGTCGACCTCACCGATCCACACCCGTAGCGCGTTCGGCCATGGCAGCTCCTTCTGGCCGAAGCCGTACCCGATCGCGGTGGGGGAGAAGGACGGTTGCCCGAACGTCGCCATCGTCGTCAGGATCGCCGCGCCGGTTGGCGTGAGCAATTCTGCCGGCGTCTCCGCGATCAGCGGCGTCGGCTTGGCGACCGGGGCGTTTGCCTGCGCCACCAGCTCCAGCGTCGCCGGCGCGGGCACCGGGATCGTCCCGTGGGCGCTGTTGGCGAAGCCGTGGCCCATCTGCAACGGACCACACATCACCGCGTCGATCCCGAGTAGCGAGAATCCGATGCAGGCGCCACAGATATCCACGATCGCATCGACCCCGCCGACCTCATGGAAGTGGACATGGTCGATCGTTGTCTCGTGAATCTTCGCCTCCGCGATCGCCAGTCGCTCGAAGATTTGAAGCGCGGCTGACCTGACGTCCGCATCAAGACTGGACTCCTCGATCAGCACCCGGATATCGCCCCACGTTCGCGAATGGACATCCTCCGTCACATCGACGTGAACCCGTGTGCCGTGAATGCCATGCTGCCCGGCTCGATCCTTGCGAAGGGTGTACCCTCCGATCTCGATCTTGCTCAGCTCCGTCGAAAGATCGGCGACGGAAAGGCCGGCATCGACCAGCGCGCCAAGGATCATGTCGCCACTGGCGCCGGAATACGGATCGAAATACGCGATTTTCATGAACGGAAGCCTCCGGTCTGGCACTCGTATCGTAGGACGGCAAATCTACCGGTGATCACCCTCACCGGATGTCTATACCTTCGGATACACTTGACCCACAGCATACCCGTGGATCGCCTGTTTCCCCAGACGTCTCGCAAGCGGTCACGAGGTATGGAGGAGTTTCGGTATGAGTTTCAACGCATATTCACCTCCGGGTTGGTGGGATCGCACGCGCATGCTGCGATATGCCTTCGCCGTCGGTCTCGTCCTCGGCATCGGGATGGGGTGGTTCTTCCACGGCATCATCTCGATGATGTTCCGCTTCGGGCTGGTCTTCCTGTTGCTGCTGCCCCTGGCGCTGCTCGCCTTCATGTGGTGGCGGTCGAGCCGGGAACGGAACCGCATGCAGACCTCGATGACCGTTGTCCGCTGGGGCAACACGCCATTCAGCCAGTACCCGGGCAACGATATGGCGGCCGGTCCGCTCGGGAACGTCCGCTACGACAACGACGATGTCGTCAATGCCGACGATGTTCCATACCAGGAGCCTCGTCGCTGATTCTTTTTCTCGAACTACTGGTTGTGATGTTCGCCGTCGGCGTCCTCATCGGCTTTATCGGGGCCGGAGGCGCCGGCGTTACTGTGTCCCTCCTGACCGTTGCGTTTGGCCTCTCCATTCACACGGCCGTCGGCACCGCCCTCGCCGCGATGCTCTTCACCACGATCTCCGGCTCCATCTCGCATTTCCGTGAGGGCAACATCTCGATCGCCCCGGGGGTGGTGATCGGTGTCGCCGGCATGACGGGCGCTGCGATCGGCGCCGACCTCAGCCAGAACATCCCCGAACACATCCTCCAGCCCGCCGCCGGCTTCGCTCTCTGGTTCCTCGCGTTCCTGGTCTGGCTGCGCCTGCGCCTGCGGAGTCGCCTTCGACATATCAGTGAAGACGAGCCACGGCCACCATTGACCCGTGCCCAGTACGCGGGCGGCACCGGCGTCGGCGTCATGGGCGGGATGGCCTCGGCCTTCTTCGGGGTAGGCATGGCGCCCTTTGTCCAGCTCGGGCTGCTGACCGTCATGCGCCTGCCGCTGATCAAGTCTGTCGGCACCACCATGCTGGCGCTCTCCTTCATCAGCCTCAGCGGAAGCCTCGCGCTGGCGCGGCACGGCGATGTTTCCTTCATCCACCTCGCCGGAGTGGTCGCTGGCATGACCTCCGGCTCCTACGTCGGCGCCAAGTTCACGCGCCGAGCCCCGATCGGCGTCCTCCGCGTGGCCGTCGTCGCGACGCCGTTCATTGGCGGAATCCCGCTGATCTTTTTCTGATCGGGCAGTCCTGCCCCTCTACTGGTCACAATCGGTACAATAGAAGGAGTCGGGCGACGTTTGTACATGAAAGCCGCCCCGAACACGGTTCAAAATGCACGAAGGATCGCAATCCATGGCAGTAGAGTTCAACAAGGATGATGTCTTCGAGGGCCTGAAGAATGTCTACGACCCCGAAATCGGGATTAATGTCGTTGACCTCGGCCTCGTCTACGACGCAGATATCGACGACACGGGCGACGTGCTCGTGACCATGACCCTGACATCGCTGGGGTGCCCGCTTGGGCCGGTGATCATGCAGGAAGTCAACAACGCGCTGAAGGACCTTCCCGGCATCGGGGATACCGATGTCAAGCTCGTCTGGAGTCCGCCCTGGACGCCGGAGATGATGAGCGAAGAGGCGAAGGACGAGCTCGGCATCTGGTAAGGAAACGCCGGTGACAGGTCCGCGACGCTGTGAGGCGAATCGCGGACCTGTCACCGCGTAACGCCAGTCCGTGACCGTGACACGACGTGTTCAGGGAGTCGGAGACCCAGCCTGATGAAACAAAACCGGGTAGCCTCGCTCCTTGTCCTCCTCATCACCATCATCGTCGTTGCAACGTGGGACAACACCCTGAGCCGGTCATTCGTCGACGAGCCGGAAGAGGCTCCCACACAAGTCGCGGAAGCTCCCTCCGGCACCTCCGCCGAGACGCCTCCCAATTCCGTTCTCGACCCGGTCGTCACCTCGACGGCGGTTCCCCAGCCGACAGATCCTCCTACCCCGGTGCCGACGATCGAGCCCACTCCGGAACCCACAGCCGAGCCTGAGGAAACCCCACGACCTCCCGCACCCGAAAACGCATCAAGCCAGTCTTATATGATCCAGCGCGGAGAATCCGATCGCGTTGAGGTCGCCCTCACGTTCGATGCTGGTGAGGGTGTCGGTTACACGGAGGAAATCCTCGACCTCCTCGCCGAGTACGATATCCGGGCCAGTTTCGGCCTGACTGGTGAATGGGTGCGGGAGCATCCCGAGCTCACCCGGCGCATCATCGAAGAGGGGCACCATGTCATCAACCACAGCGAGACCCACGCATCGTGGACGGGGCTCTCCACGTCGGTTGATCCCCTGACCGAAGCCGAGCGCATCTCCGAGCTTGAAACGCCCGAGGCTGCCGTGCTCGATGTGGCTGGCTACGAGACGAAGCCGTATTACCGCCCGCCCTATGGCGATATGGATCCCGAGGGTCTGACTCTCCTCAAGGATCAGGGCTACGACTACACCGCCATGTGGAGCTGCGACACCCTTGCATGGATGGGAGACGCCCCGGATGTCATCGCCGAGCGCTGTCACCCTGATTCCGAAGGCGGCGGCCCTGGCGCCATCATCCTCATGCATGTCGCCCAGGAAAACGACTGGCTGGCGCTCGAGCAGATCATCACCGACTATGCCGCTGCCGGCTACGACTTCGTCACCATCGAGCAGATGATCCAGCCGTAGCGGATGCGCATGATCTCCTCCGCCAGGCTGCAGTGACCAAACCTGGACGCTACTGGTTCGCGTGGCTCTTGAGGAATGGCACCGCAGCATCAAGGAACGCCTGCTTCGTCTCTCCCCGGTGCAGCGTATGTCCCGCGCCGGGAATTCGCACCGTGCGGGCGTTTGCCAGTCGTGTCTCCAGCGCCGCGATGTCGTCCGGGTGCACCATGCCACCCGCCTCGAGGTCACCATGCACCAGCAATACCGGTGAGATGATGCCCTCGATCTCCCGGATTCGGTCTACGCCGTGGTTGGCCATGGATTCCGCCATCGATTCCTCGAATACCGCCCGCTTCGTGTTCACCATCGACCACGCCCGCGACTCCGCGATCTCCCGGGGCAGGTCGGGCTGCTCGCTCAGGTTGTACGCAACGAGTTCTTCGTAGGGCATCGCATTCATCTTCAGCCAGCCCTCGAAGGCAGGGCGGAAGTCCTCCCCGCTCCGCAGGGGAGAGTCCTCGATCACCATCGCCGCCGCCTGGTCCGGATGTTTCGCCGCCCACCAGAGCGTGATGATCCCGCCCAGCGAGTGCCCCATGATGAGCGGGCGCTCCCAATCCAGGGCCGTGAACAGGCGCTCCAGATCCCCGATGTAGTCCTCATAGCCGTAGCCGGACTCCGGCTTGCCAGATCGCCCGTGGCCGCGCAAGTCAAGCGCGATCGGGGAGAAATCCTTCGCGAGGTCGTCGATCACCGGGTCCCAGCCGCTTCCACTGCTGCTGATTCCATGGATAAGGAGCAGGCGCGGTCCATTGCCGTCGTAGCTCGTGATATTGAGGGATATCTGGTCGAGTTCGAGCAATTCGGAGCGGGATGGCGTCGAGACGGGCATGGATAAGGACCTCCGGTAGCGCAAGGGGTAGGGAATTTCCGGACACGACATGCGGGGTAAGCCCTCCGCGATGCCATGAACCCTGACAGTTTATGAAGTTCGTCCGGCTACGCGCTACAATGCCTTTGTTGTTATGGCGCGGAGTATGCGTGAGTATCGGCATACTTGTGCTTCGGCACGCGTTCAGCATTGCATGCGCGAAGGTTCGCTTCGAGGATCTCCACCACCGGAAAGCGGCCAATTGCAATCTCATATTGCTGGTGGACCAGGGTAACGGGAGGCAACAGCCGGTATGAACCGCTTGAACCGACGACGATTTATGGCGCTTTCCTCCGCGGGTGTCGCCAGCGCTGTGCTGGTTGCCTGCGGGAATGAACCCGTCAGCGATGAGGACCTGAGCCCGACCCAGATCCCCGACGTCGCGGGGGCACCACCAACGCTTGCTCCGATCACCAGCACTCCCGAATCTGGTGGCGGTGAGCAGGGTTCCGGGGACGAGCAGTCCGGTGGCGGTGGTGGTTCCGGCACGGTCGAGATCGAGGCCTTCGACATCGGCTACACCCCGGGTGAGCTTGAGTTGGCGCCTGGCGACACGCTGGTGATGAACAACACCGGCGTCTTGCAGCACGACCTTGTGATCGAGGACTTCGGCGACGAGGAAGTCATCCCGCTGATCAATGGCGGCGAGAGCGCCGAGTGGACCGTTCCCGATGACGTCGAAATCGGTTCGTCTGTGACCTTCTATTGCTCGGTCGCGGGTCACCGTGAAGCCGGCATGGAAGGAACCATCACCTTCGTCGAGGCCGGTGCCGCCGGAGCCAGCGAAGAGGAAGGCGAGGAAGAAGAGGCAGCCGCCGGTGGAGGTGGCAGCACAGAGATCGAAGCGTTCGACATCGGGTACGAGCCGAACGAGCTTGAACTCGCCCCCGGCGATACGCTGACCATGACCAATACCGGCGTGCTCGAGCATGACCTGATCATCGAGGACATGGACGATCTCGAAGCCATTCCGTTGATCCCGGGTGGAGAGTCCGGGGAGTGGACGGTCCCGGATGATGTCGAGGTCGGCTCGAGCGTCACCTTCTACTGCTCGGTCGCGGGCCACCGTGAAGCCGGCATGGAAGGCACGATCACCTTCGTCGAAGGTGGCGGCGGTGGTGCGGCGGAAGAGGAAGCCTCTCCAGAAGAGGAGGCCGAGGGCGACGAGGCCGCCGCAGCCGGCGCGACCGACGAGGAGTCGGGCGGCGGTGGAGGCGGTGAGATGGCCGTCGAACTCGAGGGCTTCGAGATGGGCTTTGAACCGTCCGAGTTCACGATCGCCCCGGGCGGCACGATCACCATGACCAACACCGGTGTCCTGGAACACGACTTCGCGGTCGATGACTGGGGCGGGGTCCTGATCGGCCCGATGGCTGGCGGTGAGTCCGGCGAGTACACCGTGCCGGAGGATGCGGCCCACGGCGAGACCTTTGAGTTCTATTGCAGCATCCCGGGTCACAAGGAGTCGGGCATGGTTGGCACGCTCACCGTCGGCGAGGCCGGCGGTGGGGGGGGTGGCGCCGCGGCGGATGAAGGCGACGCGGAAGCCACTCCTGAAGAAGAGGACGAGGCTGCCGCGGGTGGCGCTTCCGAGGGAGGCGAAGCCGGAGAGACCGCGATCGAGCTTGAGGCCTTTGAGATGGCATTCGAGCCCGCCGAGTTCACCATTGCTCCGGGTGGCACGATCACCATGACCAACACCGGTGTGCTGGAGCATGACTTCGCCATCGATGATTGGGGTGGCGTACTGATCGGCCCGATCAACGCCGGCGAGACAGCCGAGTATACGGTGCCGGAGGACGCGGCCCCAGGCGAGAGCTTCGAGTTCTATTGCAGTATCCCGGGCCATAAGGAATCCGGCATGGTCGGAACCCTGACTGTTGGGGGCGGCGGCGACTCAGCCGCCGCCAGCACCGGACAGGAAGGCGAGGAAGAAGCCGCGACGCCCGATGAAGAGGCGGGCGCGGCTTCTTCGTCTGGTGGGGAAAGTGTCGCCGAGGTCTCCATCTCCGCATTCGAGTTCGGTTACGACCCCGCAGAGGTGGAGGTGTCCCCGGGCACGAAAGTCGTCATGGTGAACGACGGTGTGCTTGAGCACGACATCTACGTCGACGCCTGGGGTGAGATTGCCCCGCTGGTTGGCGGTGGCAGTGAGGCGGAGGGCGTGATCCCGGACGATGCGCAGGCCGGCGAGAGCTTCGAGTTCTACTGCACCGTCGCTGGCCACCGGGAGTCCGGCATGGTCGGCACATTCGTCGTCGTTGGCGGTGAAGGTGGCGGCGATGCCACTGCCGAAGCTGATGGCGGGGAAGCCTCAGAGGAAGAGATCTCGGGGAACAAGATCGAGATCGCGGCGAACGAGTGGACTTATAGCCCCTCCGAGGTCGAGGTCGCGCCCGGCGATACCATTGTGCTCCGCAACGACGGAGCGATGGCCCACGATATGTCGTCGGAGGAGTGGGGCGAGCCGTTCATTCCGGATGTTGCCCACGGCGAAACCGGCTCCTTCGTGGTGCCGGAAGACGCGGAGATCGGCTCCACCATCGAGATCTACAGCGTTAACCAGGGAGCCCGGAACCTGGGCATGACCGGCACGATCACCATCGTTGAGGAGAGCGAGGCGGTCACCGCGCCCTCCGCGCCGGCGGCCACGCCGCAGGTCTCGCCGGAAGAAGCCGCGACTCCGGGTGCCGCAACGCCAGAAGCCTCCGGTGGCGGCTCCACCATCGAGGTCGAGGCGGGCGATATCTATTTCGAGCCGGCCGAGTTCGAGGCGTCACCTGGCGACACCATCGTTTTGCACAACGTCGGGGTACTCGAGCACGACATGGCCTCCGAAGCGTTGGGTGTCACGATGATCGAGATGCTCTCCCCGGGCGAAATGGGCGAATTCGTCATCCCGGACGACGCATCGGGCGAGATCGACATTTACTGCACCGTGGCTGGCCACAAGGAAGCCGGTATGGTCGGAACGATCACCATCGTCTAGCCCGTTTCAGGCGGATTCAGGGGTCGGTGGAATCACTCCACCGGCCCCTGTTCTCGTTAACCATCTGGCGAAGCGTTTGGAGGAAGGGGTGCGTTTCGCGACGTGGTGCCTACGTCGTGCGCGCTTCGGCTTGACCGCTACCGGTTATACGGGTATTTAAGTGCTGTCGAGTGGACATTCGCGACAGCACCGAGATGATTCCGCGCCATAGCCTGGACACGGCAGGGCAACCAGCCCGACGGGCGGTGAATGAGGTCAATCAGAAGGCTGCTTTGGGGAGCAGGCCAGGGAAGCATCGGGCAGATGCTGCCTTGCGTTGCCTGGTCACTCTCCAGTGCGGCCTCTTCATGTGTAATCGGGCATCGTGATGCGACAGGGCCAACCGGCGCGGCAGGGGTATTCGGGACGCCGCGAACCACACTCGCGGTTTCAGTGCGGAAACAGATTCAGGGACATGACGACCGATACGAGAGGCGTCACGGTGCCTGTTTGGGGTTATATCGAGGGGTAGGGCAGGGTGAGCAAGCAGTTGGTCGAGTTCCTCAAATCGGGAAGGACCTGGATTTACGGTGTCATCGTGCCGTCCATCGTAGGACTCATCATCGCCGTCACCACAGACGGCATGGGGTTCCAGATGTTCCTGGTATGGACACTCTTCTTCCTCCTCCTGGTCGCCGTCTACGAAGGATTCCTGAGGCAGCGGAGTATCCAGGACTCCGAGACCTACTTCGCTGGTTCCGCGAATGGACTCTACAAGCTCCTGCCGCATAGCCTGGCGGATATGATCCGGAACGCTGGCCCGGACGGCGTTGCGATCATGGGCGGGGCGCTTGGTGGGTTCGCGATCAACCGGGAAAACACGGAGGCGCTGGGGAGTCTCTCCCGCCAGGGCGTGCCCGTCCAGATCCTGATGCTCGATCCCGAAGGACCGGGAGTGGAGCGGCTGGCCGACCAGCGACGCCAGGTTGGGTCGAGCGTCACCGGGCCGGAACTCAGGGCCGAGATCCGGACGAGTCTCAAGCACCTGAGGGACCAGCTGGGGCCGTCCAATATGTACCAGAGCTGCCGGCTCTACTCGCATACGCCGAGGAATGCCATCTACCGTATCGGCGACTCCTACGTGGTGACGGTCTACCGCTTCGGTGGCGGCGGTTCTTCGCCGTCCCTGTTCCTGAAGCGAAACGAGGCCAACGACGCGTTCTGCAACGGCCTGGACCGGAGCTTCCGGGACACGTGGAACAGCGAGACCAGCAGGCCGTTCCGCGACGAGGATATCCTCTAGGGATTCGTCGCCGTCACGAACAGCATCGTTCCGATGGCCGGCACCGGAAGCCGCGATTCTGCGGCTTCCATCCGCACGCGCAAGGGATGCAGTTTGCGCTCCGCCTCCCGGTCGCCCAGCACGAAGTTGCAGGAGAGAAAGCCGGCGAGTTGCGGGATCTCGCTGAGGCCGACTCCGGATCTTTCCATTGCGACCAGGCGCAGCCCGGTGACATCGAGCATCTGGCGCACGGCCTTCTCCGAGTAGTGCCGGTTCCAGCCGGTCGGAAGCGAGTCGTCCGGCGCATCGCCCCGTTTCGTCACATCGGTCACGTACCGATAGATGTTTCGTGCATCGAGCCATGCCAAAGGCCCACTCGCCGGTAGCATGAATCGCAGCGTTCCACCAGGCGCAAGGACGCGTCCCAGCTCGCGGAGCCAAGCCTCCTCATCGATGGCCCGTGAGAGCGCAGTGCCGGCGTCGACGCGCGTAAAGGCGGCATCGGGCACGTCCAGCGCCGGCGTCGGTTCATCGGTCCGGTAGACCGCGATCTCCTCGTCACCGGCGAGGAAACCCACGTCCGGGCAACGGAGACGAGTCCGGTCGTCCAGCGATGCACTCAGGCGCAGGTCGAGCCTGAGGGTCGATTCGAGGTTGGATGAAGGGGCAGCAGTCACGCGGGTCCTTTCGCGCCGGGGTGCATGGCCGGGCTGTGTCGTCGGCGGCCTCATTGCGTATCCTCTCTATACAGTGACCAGCACGTCCGGCGCAATGGAAAGGTCTGACCTGGACATGGAACTCATCTCCCTGCACCCGTTCGACCAGGAAGTCGCCAACCGGTACATCGCCGCTCTCACCGGCGATGCCCCGCCCGATCCGGCGTGGCAGGCGTGGTGGAAGCCCTCGCTGATCGACGACCTCGCCAGGATCGCCGAAGGCCGGGAAGACGCGTCCAACCGCATCACCCTCGGGCTCGCCTGGGCGCTCGCGGGAGAGCATCCCACATTCGTGCGGCAGGGTTTCGGGTTGACGACGTGGGAGGCGCGCATCGATCGCGGCGTCGGGATGCTGATGCGTCCGCCGGCACGCATTTTTGTGGATGCCGGTGTGCCGCGCCCCGCGATGCAATCGATACCGATTCGCCTTGAGGTGCAGGCCGGGATGATGGGCGGCGCCTATGTTCCGCCGCGCCTCATCAACGACCTGGGCGAGTTGCTCGACAGCAAGCTCGAGCGCATGGCGAAGCGAATGAACGACGCTGACTACGATCCCTTCGCCATGATCGCCCTGCTTCACCAGGCCGTGTCCTACGCGCGGGAGCGCGGGCTCGGGCTGTATGAGGCGCAGGATGCCGTCGGCGGCCCTGTCCCCGGCATGCATGTGGTCGAGGCGCCCGAAAAGAAGCGGATGGACACCGATCTGCGCAAGCGAATCGAGACGGCCATCGCCGAGGAAAAGAAGGGGAGCCTCTTCTCCCGCTTCTTTGGCAAGAAACCCAAGTAACGCCTCGCGCACCGCTGGTGAGCCGGATCCGTTCGTCGAATCCGGGAGCGCATTCACCTTCCGCGGAACCCCGTACTTACGTTGACAGTACCCATGTGAAGTTGTTAGTATCCTTGGTGTTAGCACTCATCAATCGAGAGTGCTAAATGATAGGAGTTGAGATTAGGTGGATAGGCGAACGCCCGAAAGGGACGATCTGGCACTTACAGAACGGCAGCGTGTCATTCTGAAAATGCTGGTGAAGGAATACGTTGCCTCGGGACGCCCGGTAGGATCCAAGATCCTCGCCGAGCAGTACCCGACGCGCGTGTCGTCCGCGACGATCCGCAACGAGATGGTCGAGCTCGAGGAGCTTGGCGTTGTCCAGCAGCCGCATACCTCCGGCGGGCGCATCCCGACGGATAAAGGCTACCGGTATTACGTTCATCACCTGATGGGAACGCCCGAGCTCTCCTCGGGGGATCAGATCATGATCCGTCACCAGTTCCGGCAGGTGGAGGCCCAGCTCGACTCCTGGGTGGATTTCGCTGCATCCGTGCTGGCGGAAACCGCCGGCAATGTCTCGATCGTGACCGCTCCGCGGTCGATGGTGGCGCGTCTGCGCCATTTCGAGATGATCTCCCTGCAGCCGCGGATCGCATTGATGATCCTCGTCACGCAGGAGAGCGCGGTGCGGCAGATGATGTTGCACCTGCCAGAAGATACCGATCAGGCACTGCTCAGCCAGCTCGCCGACGCCATGGTCCCCATGCTGCGGGGTATGGGCGCGGACGAGGTCGAGATGCATGCCGCCGGCTCAACTGGCCTTGCGTCCTATGTGCTGGAGCAGATCGCTACCGGGCTCAGGGGCATGGGGTCGGTCGAGCACACGCAGATGCGGCATTCAGGGCTCGAGAACATCCTCGGACAACCGGAGTTCGCCGGGGCCGAGGGGTACAACGTGCTCGAATTGCTACGGGGCAGTTCACTGCTCGGCGCGTTGCTGCCGCAAATGACGGTTGGCAACGAGGTCCAGGTCTTTATCGGGGATGAGAATCCCGCCGACGCCTTGCGGCGCTTTGGCGTCGTGATGGCGACATACGGCATCGATGGCGAGGTGACGGGCATTCTCGGAGTGCTCGGCCCCACACGCATGTCGTACTGGCGGTCCATCTCATCGGTGCGCTATATGGCACGGCTCATGAGCGACCTGATGGAAGACCTGTATTCATCAGATTAACGAGAACACGAACCGGATGATTGATACTGCGTCGGGTCTCATGGCCAGGCGACAGGGAGGCAGCGGAGTGTCGAAACCAGAAAACAACATTCATGAAGAAGATGTCGTCGAAGAGATGACAGACGAGGAAGAGGCCCAGGAGACCGGGGAACAGGACGCGGAAAACGAGCTGGAGCGGGTTATCGCCGAGCGCGATGAGTTTTTCGACCAGCTGCAGCGGAGCCGCGCCGAGTTCATCAACTTCCGCAAGCGCAGTGAGCAGGAGAAGACGCGCCTTGGCGAACTCTTCACCTCGAACACGCTCGCGCAATTCCTGCCGGTTCTCGATGATTTCGAGCGCGCCATCGCCGCGGTTCCGGAAAAGGACAAGGATTCCGGCTGGGTCGCGGGCATCACCATGATCCACAAGAAACTGCTGGGCATCCTCGAGCGCGCCAATGTCGAGACGATCGACCAGGTGAATGTGCCGTTCGATCCGGCCGTGCATGAAGCCGTTGCCGCGGAGCCGGGGACAAATGGTGATGCCGTCGTCGAGATTTACCAGAAGGGTTACAAGCTCGGCGGCACGTTGCTGCGCGCCGCGATGGTGAAGACCGGAGACGCTGCCGAAGATATCAACGAGAAAACTGACGGATTCGACGCCTGACGCGTCGCGACAAACCAGTACATGCCGCGTACGCTCGCGGATGATCAAGGAGACAACGAATTATGGGACGAACAATCGGTATTGACCTCGGAACGACGAACTCGGTGATGGCCACCATTGAAGGTGGCGAGCCCGTCGTTATCCCGAACGCGGAAGGCGAGCGCCTGACGCCGTCGGTGGTCGCGGTGACCTCCAGCGGTGAGCGCCTCGTTGGCCGCTTTGCTCGCCGGCAGGCGGTTACGAACCCCGAGAACACGGTCTTCTCCGTGAAGCGCTTCATGGGCGCGAAGTTCTCGGATCCTTCGGTGGAGCGCGACAAGGACCTGGTGCCCTACTCGGTGCAGGCCGCCTCGAACGGCGACGTGCAGGTGAAGATGGGCGACAAGTGGTACAGCCCGCCGGAAATCTCGGCGATGATCCTGCAGAAGCTGAAGGCCGATGCCGAGGCGTATCTTGGCGAGTCGGTCGACACGGCGGTCATCACCGTTCCGGCCTATTTCGACGATGCCCAGCGCCAGGCGACAAAGGACGCCGGACGGATCGCGGGTCTCGAGGTTCAGCGCATCATCAACGAGCCGACAGCGTCCGCGCTGGCCTACGGTCTCGAAAAGAAGGGCGACGAGAAGGTTGCCGTCTTCGACCTCGGTGGCGGGACGTATGACATCTCGATCCTCGACCTGTCCGAAGGTGTCTTCCAGGTGCTGGCGACCAATGGCGATACCCACCTCGGCGGCGATGACTTCGACCAGGTGATCATCGACTGGTTGGCCGACGAGTTCAAGAAGCAGGAAGGCATCGACCTCCGCAAGGACCGGATGGCCCTGCAGCGCCTGAAGGAAGCGGCCGAGAAAGCCAAGATCGAGCTGTCCAGCACGCAGCAGACAGACGTCAACCTGCCGTTTATCACGGCGGATGCGAGTGGTCCGAAGCACCTGAACGTGACGCTGAGCCGCTCCAAGCTGGAATCGCTGGTGGCGCCGCTGATCAACCGTACCAAGGCGCCAATGGAAGCGGCGTTGAAGGACGCCGGGCTCTCCAAGAACGAGATCGACGAGGCGTTGCTGGTCGGTGGGCAGACGCGCATGCCGGCAGTGCAGCGAACGGTGCAGGAGTTCTTCGGGAAGGAGCCGCACAAGGGCATTAACCCGGACGAGGTGGTTGCGATCGGCGCTGCGATCCAGGGCGGTGTGCTCGGTGGCGATGTCAAGGACATCCTGCTGCTGGACGTCACCCCGCTGACGCTGGCGATCGAGACGCTCGGTGGTGTTGCGACACCATTGATCGAGCGGAACACGACGATCCCGGCGCGCAAGAGCCAGAGCTTCACGACGGCGTCGGATAGCCAGCCGCAGGTGGAGATCAACGTCCTGCAGGGTGAGCGCCCGATGGCCGCGGACAACAAGAGCCTTGGCCGGTTCATCCTGGATGGTATTGCTCCGGCGCCGCGTGGTGTGCCGAAGATTGAGGTGACGTTCGATATCGACGCGAACGGTATCCTGAACGTCTCGGCGAAGGACACCGCGACCGGCAAGGAGCAGAAGATCACGATCACTGCATCCTCCGGACTCTCCGAGGAAGAGGTCCAGCGGATGGTCGACGAGGCCGAGCAGCACGCGAGCGAGGACGCGAAGCGGCGCGAGGCGATCGAGACCCGCAATAACGCCGAGAGCATGATGTTCCAGGCGGAGCAGCTGGTGAACGAGAACGGCGACAAGATCCCCGACGACGTGAAGTCGGACCTGGAGTCGAAGATCGCCGACCTGAAGGACATCCTCGAGAACGACCGGGAGAACATCGACCGGATCAAGCCGGCGGCCGATGCGTTGACCGAGAGCCTGCAGAAGGCCGGCTCCGCGATGTACGAAGCGGCCGGCGCTGCGCAAGGCGGTCCGGACATGGCCGGTGGCGCCGAGGGTGGATTCCCCGGCGGCGAGGCGAGCGCGGATGGCAGCACCCAGGCTGACGATGAGTCGACGGTCGAGGGCGAGTTCCGCGAGGTCAATGACGACGACGAGAAGAAAAACGCGTAATCCGGCAAGGGCGATCAACGGCGATCGTTCGGGCTGAAGACAAAACGGGCGGGTGGAATGCTCCACCCGCCCGTTTTGTGTGCGTAATGCGGACAAGAGGTGTCCGGTGCGTGTGTTAACGTGTCGGCACAACGGGTTGGCTGGACATCGTGCGATGAGCTGGGAAGGGACGGGACAGGATGGCCGACGACGTGAAGGTGATTCTCGAGGTCGGACCCAAGGGCAAGAAGTTCGTGGCGACTGCATGGGACTGGCCGGGGCTGGAGCGCAACGGCAAGACCGAGGAAGAAGCCCTCGCGAAACTGGAAACCTATCTTCCCCGATATGCGGCGGTCGCACGGCGTGCGCGGCGGAAAGGGGAGTTCGAGAAGCAAACGTCCCTGAATGTCGTGGAGCGGTATGATGGCAATACCTCCACCGACTATTGGGGAATCTCGTGGGTTTCATGCGACCTGGATCGCCGGCTTGTCCCGGTCGATGAGTGGGAGCGTCGACTCGTTCTGCTTCGCGCATGCTGGGCGGAATTCGATGAGATAGCTGCGCACGTGTCGCCCGAGTTGCAAAAGGGGCCGCGCGGCGGGGGCCGCGATCGGGACGAAATCATCAACCACGTTTTCGGGAATGAACGGATCCAGTTCGCGAAGAAGGTCGGCGTCGTGACTCCGCCGGGCGTCATGTTGACGCCGGATGGCCTCAAGAAGCATCGGGATGCGTTTATCGATGGACTCCGCGAATACCACGCGGAGGGGAAGAAGGTCGGCCGGACGTGGACGTTGAGCTATCTCCTTCGCCATACCGCATATCACGTCATGGACCATGCCTGGGAAATGGAAGACAAGGATCTGACGGAGGTATCTGCATGACGACGCATTATCGAGTGGTCATTGAGACGGGCAGCAAGAAGGTCTTTGCGTCAGCGCTCGACTGGCCGGGATGGAGCCGCTCCGGCAAAACGGAAGAGGATGCGCTGAACGCGCTGGTTGAATACACGGGCCGGTACCAGGCGATTGCCGAGCTGGCGGAGATCCGCGGTGTCAAGGCTGCGGCGGAGGGTTTTGAGGTCGTCGAGCATCAGGAGGGCAGCGGGGCCACGGATTTCGGCGTACCGGAGAAGGTGGCACGAGCCGAGCACGAGCCGATGTCGGACGCCGAGTGCGAAAGGCAGATCACGTTATTGCGGGCGTGCTGGGCGTATTTCGATGACGTCGTGCCGCGCGTGTCGGAAGAGCTGCAGAAGGGGCCGCGCGGCGGAGGCCGCGATCGTTCGAAGATCGTTGCACACACGATGGATTCCGAGCGCAACTATGCACGGAAGATCGGCGTCAGGACACCGCCGGGTAGAATGGATTCTCCCGAGGGATTGCAAGAGCATCGGGACGCAGTGTGCGACGCGATCCGCGCACGAAACGCATCGGGTGAAGGCGACACCAAAAGCTGGCCCGTTCGCTATTTTATCCGGCGAGCGGCGTGGCATGTGCTCGATCATGCCTGGGAGATGGAAGACAAGGACCTGACAGGCAAGACCTGAGTAGTGGCATCCTGATCAGTCGCCAATCGTATCTCCGGGAACGAGCGGGATCACGAAAGGCTCCGGGCGACTGCGTCGAGATGCATGATCATCCCTTCCGGAACGTTGCCGGGACCGGACATCGTCGCGATGACGAGGACGTTGCCGAGGCGAGTCATGCCGAGCTGCATGTCGTCTGCCTGGACGACCCACATTTTGATGCCCGCGACGGATGTAGACATTCCACTGTCAATATGTTCCATCCGTCGCATCAACTCGTGGTAGGCGATCCCTGCTGATTCAAACACGATGAATGCCCCGAGCGAATCGAGGTCGGGTGAGTTGATCGGCTCATCATTGGCGACGATGAGGACGCCTCCGAGGGCATGATCGAGGTCGGTATCCGAGGGGTCATTCCATGGCCGGGGCTCTGCCTCTGGAGCGGCTTCCTTCAAGAGGGGGTCGGTGATCCTGGCGGTTTCGAGCGCTTCAAGCAGAGTCAGGGGTGGAATGCGGTCGAGTTGGTCGACGAGTTGTCGTGCACGGGTATCGACGACATCGTCATCTGCGGGGCTGACCTCCGGGGAGGCGGCAGGTGAGGCAACGTCGAGCGCCGATGTGTGGCGCATGATCGGAGTCAATCCGACGGTCGTGGATGCCTGGATCAGGTGTCGCCTGTTCATGAGGATGGACCCTTTCACGGAGTTTGTTGGATGACGCTCTTCACCTCCCTGTTGCGCTGCCACAGGTAAAAGGTTCACGCGCCGGGAAAGCGCCACGGGGACCGACCACGGCGACACCATAAGCGAAGACTGTTTTATTGACATTAGTGTGTGACACACAGTATCGTGTTTGCATGAGCATGAACGAGGAGCTTGTCCAGTCTCAGTTCCTGGAAATCAGGCGGGGGTCGATAGTGATCGCCGTTCTTTCGAGGATGCAATCGCCGCAGTATGGCTATGCGTTGCTTGAGGAACTGAACAGTGCGGGGATTGAGGTCGAGGCGAATACGCTCTATCCGTTACTGCGCCGGCTGGAGAAGCAGGGATGGCTTGTTGCAGAGTGGTCGACGGAGGAATCCCGGCCCCGAAAGTATTACCGGACGAGCGATGACGGGAAGCGCGCGCTTGTGGCGCTCATCGACGAATGGCGAAAGGTGTCGGAACACTTGCTGGCGCTCGTCGATAGTGGACATGAATCATGATGACGTTGAAGGATCGGTACATTGCCGCCGCGCTGGAGCATGTTCCGGACAGCCAGCGCGATGAGGTCGACGAGGAAATACGGACAGCAGTCGACGAGATGGTTGATCAACGGATCGAAGCCGGTGAGCAGGCGGACCAGGCGACGACGCAGGTGCTCAATGAGCTGGGCGACCCGGCGAAGCTGGCGGCGTCGTACCAGGATCGACCACGGTATTTCATTGGGCCGGGATGGTTCCCGACCTATACATCATGGCTGAAGAACATCCTGACATTCGGGCTGCCTGTCATCGTGCTGGTGACGCTCCTGACAAGCATCGGCGTGGATGGCGAGAGCGTGTCCGAGGCAATTCAGGACGCGCTTGAATCCGTGATCCTGGCGGCGGTCCAAATTGTCTTTTGGGTGACCGTCGGGTTCTTCATCGCGGAGCGGGTTCTTGGACCGGATTTGCCGTCACAGGGGAGCGCACAATGGACGGCCCGGGATTTGCCGGAAGCTCCTGTGAAGCGGCAAATCACCCTCGGCGGTATTCTGCCGGAGGTGATCGCTATGATCGTCATTGGGGCGCTGGCGTTGTTGCAATATGTGCGTGGCGTTGGCATGTTCAATTGGGCTCGGTCGGATTCATTCGATGGAATCGCATTGGTCAATCCGGATCTGGTGTGGGTGTGGCCCGTCGGGTTTTTCGCTCTTGTCGGGCTGTCAATCGCAACGACGATCTCACGGTACATGACCGGGTTCTGGACGCGCCGAATGATGATATTCGAGTGGATAGATTCCGCATTATGGAGCGGCTTTATCGTTGCCCTGGCGGTAAGTGCGCCGATCATCAACCCGGCATTCGCAGCCCGGGTGGACGAGGGAGCGACCTGGTGGGAGACCGGCGGCCAGGCGAATGCCATCATCGCGATTGCGGTCATTGCCGTGTCGGTGGACGCCTCATGGGAGGCATGGAAAGGGCATCGCGAATATACGAGGTTGGAGATGGCGCAAGTCTGAGCGCGGCCTTGCGCATAGCCACGCAATCCTCGTGAGGGAGGGGCAGGGCACTGGCCCGGTACAATGCCTTGCAGAGAGATCTCATTGAGAGGCAGGGGACAGCGCATGAGTGACCAGGCGGAATCAACGGAGACGAAAGCGCAACATCTGGCTGATTTCCGGGCGGAGATGGCGGACCAGCACGAAAAGGCACGCGAAAGCCAGGCGAAGCGTGGCAAGCGGAGCGCGCTGGATCGGGTGCATGCGCTCCTTGATGACGGATCCTTCATTGAACTGGATGCGTTTGTCCGGCATCGTGCCACGCAATTCGGGATGGACAGGAAGAAGCCGTTCGGCGATGGCGTCGTCACTGGTTTCGGTACCATCGACGGCAGGACAGTCGCGGTCTTCTCGCAGGATTTTACCGTTTTCGGCGGATCGCTTGGCGAAGCGTATGCCGAGAAGATGGTGAAGATGATGGACATGGCCGAGGAGTACGGCTGTCCGATCATCGGGATCAACGATGCCGCGGGGGCACGTATCCAGGAGGGTGTCGAGGGGCTCGCCGGGTATGGGGACGTCTTCTTCCGGAATGTCCGGGCGTCCGGTGTTGTGCCGCAAATCTCGATCATCGCGGGTCCGTGTGCCGGCGGGGCCGTCTATTCGCCAGCCATGACCGACTTCATTTTCATGGTTGAAGGCATCGGCCAGATGTTCATTACCGGGCCGGATGTGATCAAGACGGTCACCGGTGAAGAGGTAACGCTCGAAGACCTTGGCGGCGCGGAATCGCACAATACGAAGAGCGGTGTCGCGCACTTCCGGGCAATGGACGAGGACGACCTGAACGAGCAGGTGCGCTACCTGCTGTCGTTCCTGCCGTCGAATAACCTGGACGATCCGCCCCGGTTTGATGTCGATGACGAGCCGGATCGGGAGTGTCCCGCACTGGACGAGATCGTTCCGGAGCAGAGTTCGCGACCCTATGACATGCGTGAGGTGTTGCAGGATGTGCTCGATGAAGGTGACTTTTTCGAAGTGCAGGCCGAGCATGCGCGCAACCTGATCGTGGGGTTCGGACGGCTCGACGGGCAGAGTGTCGGCATCGTCGCGAACCAGCCAGCGGTGTTGGCCGGGACGCTGGATATCGATGCGAGCGTGAAGGGCGCGCGTTTCGTGCGAACGTGTGATGCGTTCAATATCCCGCTGATTACCTTCGTCGACGTTCCGGGATTCCTGCCAGGCACGGATCAGGAGTACAACGGGATCATTCGTCACGGATCCAAGCTGCTGTACGCGTTCTGCGAGGCGACGGTGCCAAAACTGACGGTCATCACACGGAAGGCGTATGGGGGAGCGTACGTCGTGATGTGCTCGAAGCATGCCGGGGCCGACTTCAACATCGCGTGGCCGACGGCGGAGATCGCGGTGATGGGGCCAGCGGCCGCGGTCGGGCTCGTCTTCCGCAAGGAGTTGAAGGAAGCCGACGATCCTGATGCCCGGAGGGACGCATTGATCCGCGACTATGAGGATCTCTTTGCGAGTCCTTACCAGGCGGCATCGCGCGGGTACATTGACGACGTCATCGAGCCGCGGCAGACCCGCTCGTGGTTGATTCGTGGGTTATTGCTCGCGAAATCGAAGCGCGTGCGTGGACCACGCCGGAAACATGGAAATATCCCGCTATGAACGAGCAAGAGGAACGGTTGCGTCTTCAGGTCGATCCCCAACCGACCGACGAGGAGCTTGCGGCCATCGCAGCGGCAGTAACGGCGTTGGTCTCCCGAAATGGCGACGGCCGCGACGAGCCGCCGGATATGGGCGGTGGCCGGTGGAGGTGGAAGCGGGCCGGGCGGCGGGAGTTGCTGCAGGGGTTCGAGCGGGATCGGGAGTGACGCTCTGCAGACCGTTCCACGCCTTCCGGGCGTCTCACGGGCGTGGGATGACAGGAGCGTTTTGTTGTCGTGCGCAATATTTGTCGGGAGGAGCACATGCTGACAGGAACGTCGTTTATCAAGTCGGTGAATGCGCTGCAGGTGCCGGAGGGGGCGGTGGGCGTGTGGTGGATCGGGCAGGGTAGCCTCGTCCTCAAGATGGGCGGCAAGGTGATTTGGCTGGATCCCTATCTCGATCCAGAGGAGGATCGACCTGCCGGAAAGCGGCGGATGATGCCGCCACCGTGCGCCCCGGAGGAGGCGACCAATGCGGATGTCATCTTGTTGACGCATGATCATCGGGATCATATCGATCCGGCGTCGTTGCCCCAGGTTGCGGCGGCTTCTCCCAATGCGAATCTTTTCGCCCCGGCTCCGTTGCGGTATCGCGTCGGGGAGCTTGTGGGGAATGTTGAGCGGGTGAAGCCGGCGACGGCAGGTGTGTCGATTGATCTTGGCGATCTCTCGGTGATGCCGGTCCCGGCCGCGCACGAGGATCTGGATGAGCACCCGGAATACGGGCACAAATACCTCGGTTATGTGATCCGGGCTCGCGGTGTCACGGTGTACTGCGCAGGGGATACCGTTCCATTCGAAGGGCTTGTCGAAACGCTAGCGTCACAGGAAATCGATCTCGCATTCCTGCCGATAAACGGTCGGGATTTCTTCCGGACGCGATCCGGGACGATCGGGAACATGGACTACCGTGAGGCCGCGGAGACAGCAGAGATGATTGGGGCGGATACGTTCGTACCGGTGCACTGGGGCATGTTCCCGGGGAATACGGTCCCGCCAGGGTATGCGGTGACGTATGTGGCGGACAGGCGGCTGGACGTGCATGTCCACGTTCCGGCAGTGAACCGGGCGTGGGTGTACATGCCGGGGCAGTAACACGCGGGGCGACGACACGCGTCGCGACTGCGAGGGGCATTTACCCGGCGGGGAAGAACCCCTCCTTCAGCAGCCGTGTCAACTCGTCTCGGGCCCCGAAGATCTGGAGGGCGAGGTTTGGATTCCGATCGGGGAGGCCGGATTCAGCGAGCTCGTCTTCGTCAAGATTGGTGATGGTTCCGTCGGGCTGCATGATGGCATCGAGGATCAGGTCCGGCCAGGCGATGAGCAATGTTCCGCCGTGGTCTTCGCATTTGGCCGGACGGGTGACATTGCAGTACCAGCCCCGGAGCTCGCCACCGGGAGAGACGATGGCAAAGGCGTTGTACGGATGGCGTGGTGAGAAGAACTCACGCATGGTGTCGCCGACACGGAAGGGCACCCCACCGACATTGATGTCCTTCATCGTCCAGGTCGCGTGGATCTCCACCCATGGTTCCGGCACCGGCGATTCGGCGACGACGGCCGGATAGGTCGGACCGTTGTCGCCGAATTCGTCGCGTTTCTCGACGAGGACCGCCGTCCCTGGGATCAGCTTCGGCCAGAGACGACGGGTTGACTCATCGGGTGTCCAGAGATCGACCATGGTTATTCGCGGATGAGCTTGAGGACCTCGTTGGTCTTCTGTTCCAGCAGCGATTTCTCTTCGGCTTCAACGTTCAGGCGCAAGAGTGGCTGGGTATTGGATGCGCGGAGGTTGAACCACCAGTCGGAGAAGCCGACGGTGAGGCCGTCGAGGTGGTCGATCCTGGCATTTTCCGCAGTGTAGTGCTCATCGACACGCGCAATCACCGCATCGGTGTCATCGACTTCGGAATTGATTTCACCGGAGCGGAACCGGGTGTCAATAGGCTCGATGATTGACGAGAGCGAGTGTCCTTCTTCGGACATCAGCTCGAGCACGGTAAGCATCGCGATCAGGCCGCTGTCGGCATACCAGTTATCGCGAAAGTAGAAGTGGCCCGAATGCTCGCCACCGAAGATGGCATCCGCTTCCCGCATGATCGCCTTGATGAAGGAGTGGCCGACGCGGGATCGGATGGCGCGTCCGCCATGCTCCTCGATCACCTCGGCCACGGTGCGTGAGCAGATGAGGTTGTAGACAATGGACGACCCCGGGTGCTTCTTGAGCATCTGGATGGCCACCATCGCCGTCGTCATGTCGCCACCGACAAAGTTGCCGTTCTCGTCGATAAGGAACATGCGGTCGGCATCGCCATCGAACGCGACGCCCAGGTCGCATTGTTGTTCGACGACTGTGCGCTGGAGATCACGGATGTTCTCAGGCTCGATCGGGTTGGCCTCATGGTTCGGGAAGGTGCCGTCAAGCTCGAAGTAGAGAGGAACGATTTCGACCGGCAGTTTGTCGAACACGACCGGGACCAGCTTGCCGGCCATGCCGTTCCCGGCGTCGACGGCGATCTTGTAGGGCTTGATCGTTTCCCGGTCGATGATCGCAAGCGCGTGCTCGGCGTAATCGTTGAGCACGTCGCGTTTTTCGATCGTTCCCCGTTCGCCTCGCGGTTTCGGGAACTTCCCGGAGATGACGAGATCGCGGATATCGCCGATACCGGTATCCATCGAGAGCGCGCGGGCTTCTTCCTTGCAAATCTTGAAGCCGTTGTAGGCGGCAGGGTTGTGGGATGCGGTGATCATGACGCCGGCCGGATAGTCGAATTTACCGACGGCAAAATAGAGGGTATCGGTGGATACCAGGCCGATATCGACGACATTCGCGCCCTGGTCACAGATGCCGGCCATCA
>CAZVAA010000002.1:0-38523 GCA_964624125.1 uncultured Sphaerobacteraceae bacterium
GCGCGTTCCGGATCGCCATCTCGGGCGTATAGGCGAGGTACGGCGCGTCCCACGCCGACTGTCCACTGGCAAGGATCGTCGCTCTGGGTTTCGCGCCATGTTCTGTCGCCCACTCCTCAGAAGCGACGACCACCGCCGCGGCACCGTCGTTCACCCCTGGCGCGTTGCCGGCGGTGACGGTGCCGTCCTTGTCGAAGGCAGGCTTCAGTTTCGCCAGTGCCTCGGCGCTCGTTTCCCGACGCGGTGCCTCATCGACCTCGACGGTGACGGTCTGCTTGCGCTGCTGGACCTCGACCGGGACGATCTCTTCCGCAAGGCGGCCATCATCCATTGCCGCCAGCACTCGCTGGTGCGAACGAAGCGCCCACGCATCCTGCTCTTCGCGGCCCACCTTTTCCTCATCGGAGACGCGACCGCCGTGCATGCCCATGTGACAGTTCTCGATGGCGCACCACAATCCATCGTTGATCATCATGTCGACAAGCTCGCCATTCCCCATCCGGTACCCGGAACGGGCATTTCGGAGGAAATATGGCGCGTTCGACATGCTCTCCATACCACCCGCGACCATCACCGCACCTTCTCCCAGCCGCAATTGCATATCGGCGAGGGAGATGGCGCGCAGACCAGACCCGCAGACGCGGTTGATCGTCTCCGCGGTCACCGTGCGGTCCAGGCCGAGCCCAAGACCGACCTGTCGGGCAGGGTTCTGGCCCGCGCCACCCTGCAACACATGTCCCATGACCACATGGTTGATGGCATCATCGGCCACGCCTGATCGCTCGATCGCGGCACGCGCGGCAATCTTGCCCAGTTCTACAGCTGTCAGGGACGACAAAGCCCCGTTCATCTTCCCGAACGGGGTCCTCGCCCCACCCAGGATCACCGATCGTCCCACGTATGCCTCCTTAAGAAACGGTGCGCATGTCTGTTGCGGATAGTATCGACTATTTGACGCCCAACGGGCCGGATGCTCGCGCACCGGCCCGTGGTTCCAACTCACATGCGATCAGGACGCAGCCTATGCCTCGTCCTCGAACCCGACAGCCGGCGGCTGTGGACTGCTGAGCGGCTTGTCGACGCGATAACCGAGCGCGTACTCCGCCTGCAGGATCTGGTGAATCTGGCTCGTGCCCTCGTAGATCGTCGAGCCACGGGCGTTGCGCAGGTAACGCTCGACCGGGTAGTCGTTCGAGAAGCCATAGGAGCCATAGATCTGGACCGCATCGTCGGCCGCCTTGAGGGCGGCTTCCGTCGCGTACCACTTCGCCAGGGAAGTCTCCTTCGTATTGCGGAATCCCCGGTTCTTCAGCTCGGCGGCCTTGAACACAAGCAGGCGCGAGGCCTCGTAGCCAGCCACCATGTTCGCGATCATCTGCTGCACGAGCTGGTGACGGCCGATCGGTACCCCGAAGGTGTGACGATCGTTCGCGTACGTCACGCTCGCATCGAGCGCGGCCCGGTTCAGGCCCATCGCTCCGGCGGCAACGGTGAAGCGGCCCTGGTCGATCGCGCTCATCGCGATCTTGAAGCCTTCGCCCTCCTCACCGATCCGGTTCGCGGCGGGAACGCGGACATTGTCGAAGCTCATCTCGCCCGTATTGCCCGCGCGGACACCGAGCTTGCCCGGAATGGTGCCGGTCGTGAACCCGTCCATCCCGCGCTCGACGATGAACGCGGCCAGGCTCTTGTGTTTCTGGGAGCGATCGAGGCTTGCAAAAACGAGGAAGTTGTCGGCGATGTCGGACAGCGAGATCCACATCTTCGACCCGTTGAGGATGTAATCATCGCCATCCTTCGTGGCCGTGGTCTCGATGGCGCCGGCATCGGAGCCAGCGGCAGGCTCGGTCAGCCCGAAGGTGGCGATCTTCTCGCCCTGCGCCTGCGGGACCAGGAAGCGCTGCTTCTGGTCCTCGTTGGCCCACTGGTGCAGCGTCAGGCTATTCAGGCCAATGTGAACGCTGAGCACGACGCGCAGCGAGGTGTCGATATACTCGAACTCCTCGCATGCCAGCGCGAGGCTGACGTAGTCGAGACCCAGCCCGCCGTACTCTTCGGGGATCGGCAGGCCAAGAATGCCAGCCTCGCCCATCTTGTCGATGATGTCGCGGCTGTAGTTCTGCTTCGCGTCCCATTCCTTGACGAAGGGCGCGGCCTCGCGTTCCGCAAACTCGCGGACCATCTCCTGTACCTGAATCTGCTCCTCGGTCAGGTCAAAATTCATGTCGCCAATTCCACTTTCCGATAGCCCTCAACAGGCCGAGTTCATCAGTTGTGAAAGTATACCGGGCCAGAGGGCGTCTGCTCAGGATCGCTGTACCAATCGGGGGCCTCGTACGACATCCCCGGAGGTGATTCGAGTGACCTCCCCGGAATTCTCCAGCCGCAGCGCACCGTCGGGATCGATCCCACTCAGCGTCCCGGTGATCTCCTGTCCGCCGTTGATCACGGTCACCAGTTCTCCCTGCATCGCCAGCTTCCGCTGGATGTCAGCCCAGAACGGTTGGCTCGCTCCGGCGAGCAACGCCCGGTATCGCTGATCCAACCCGTGGAGGATAGCCGTCCTCAGGTCGTCCAGGTCATATGTCGACCCGGTCTCGCGCAAAAAACTGGTCGCCTCACCAGGCAGCGCGTCCGCCGGAATATTCGCGTTCACGCCAAGCCCTGCGATCATGACCAGGCCCCCTCCGATACTGCTCGTCTGGATCAACACGCCGGACACTTTACGTCCGTTGATGAGCACGTCGTTTGGCCACTTGATTTGAGGTTGCAGCCCGGTCATCTCTTCAACGGCACCCGCGATCGCGTCTGCCGTGAGGATCGCCATCGGCGTCAACTCATGAAGTGGCAGATCTGGCCGCAGCACCACCGAGCACAGGAGCGCGGTTCCTGGTGGCGTGTACCAGGAGCGATTCGCCCGGCCTCGCCCCGATGCCTGATACCCCGCCACGACACAGGTGCCTTCGCCGGCGCCCTGCCGGGCAAGGAAAGCGGCGACGTCCATCGTCGAGCCGACCCGGTCGAACCTGACAAGTAGACGCCCCAGCGGCATCAGCCAGCCACCTCGTCGGTTTGCTCCGGCTCGTCGTCCTTGCCTCCGCCGATTCGCCAGCGCTCCCGGTCTTTTTCCTTGGGCTCCTCGTCTTCCTCCTCGACAGGGAGATAGGTCACTCGCATCTGGCGGACGCGATGGCGCTCAACCTTGAGGATTTCGACGCGTACGCCTTCGGCCTCAAACGAGTCACCCTGGACCGGCAATCGCCCAAGGTGTTTGTGCACGAATCCTCCAAGGGTGCCGAACTCATCATCCCGCTCGAAACGAATACCCAATGCGTCCTCGACATCCTCGATCGGCAACCGGCCGTCCGCGATGATGGCGTCCGGCGCGCTCTTGTCGAACAGCGGCGTCTCCGAATCGTATTCATCCTGGATCTCGCCGACGATCTCCTCGAGGATGTCCTCGATCGTGACCAGCCCGGCAGTCCCCCCGTACTCATCCGCAACGATTGCCATGTGGATGCGCGTCCGCTTCAGCTCCGTGAACAACTCACTCAGCTTCTTGGACTCCGGGACCACGAACGCAGGGCGAATCAGGTCCAACAGCGGAATCCGGATCGTATTCCCGATCACGAACGGCAGCAGGTCCTTGACGTAGAGCACCCCGAGCACATTGTCGATCGACTCCCGGTAGACAGGGATTCGGGAATGCCCCTCCTTGGTGATGGTGTCGATCATCTCCCGAACGTTGACCGTCCGGTCCAGCGCAACGATGTCCAGGCGCGGCACCATGATGTCGCGGACGCTCATCTCCTCGAGGCTGAGGATGCCATCGATCATCTGGCGCTCACTCTCGCCGATCACGCCATCGTCGCCGGCAAACCGTTGGAAGCTGAGCTCGTCCTCGGTGCCGACATTGTCGGGAATCGCGTTTTCGCCCGGGATGACGGCTCGGAAGAGTTCGGCGAACCGCTCGACAACCCAGGCTACAGGGGCCAACAGGCGGGTCACGCCACGTCCAATCCCCAACGCGCGCTCGAGGCTCGCATCACTGAGTTGCTTGTCGACGATCGCCCTCGGGAGCGCCAGGCCAAAGATGACGTAAACGACCGCCACAAGGACGATCGCGAGCCAGTCGAACCGGTCATGCGTCCATTGGTCAACCAACTGGGTCAACTGGCTGCCGGCAATGACGGTCACCAGCAATTGCACGAAGAGCATCGCGCTGGCCATGGCGCGGCGAGGATTGACAAACGTACGGGTATTTCGCCCGGATCTGGGGCGCGGCTCCGTCGTTTCGGGGAGGAGTCGTTGGTTCGTCGCTTGACCGACGATGGTAAGGATGACACCTGCGGCAACCAGGATCAGGATAGCGATAGCGGCGATGACCAAATGTTGCCAATCGTCAGCGTCCAAGAAAAACCTTCCTTATGAATACGCGAAAGATCGCTGGCGAACGAGTGGAGCTCAGGTAAACAACGCGCTGACGCTGAGATCCTTGTGTGTCCGCATAATCGCTTCCGCCAGGAGCGGAGCGACACTCACGACCTTGACACGGCCCTTGCCGTGCTCCGGCAACGGAATCGTGTCCGTCACCATGACTTCATCGATCGGGGACTGCTCGATTTTCTCGATCGCGTCCCCGGCGAAAATTCCGTGGGTTGCGCAGACGTGGACTTTCGCGGCGCCACGTTCCTTCAGCAGGCGCGCCCCTTCGACCAGCGTGCCGCCTGTCGAGATCATGTCATCCACGATCACGGCGGTCTTGCCTTCCACATCGCCGACCATCTCGAGCGTCTCGGTTTTATCGGCTTCGGGATGCTGCTTCGAGATGATCGCCAGGGCACCTCCGGCCCGCTTCCTGAAATGCTCCGCCCGACCGACGCCACCCGCATCCGGGCTCACCACGACGATCTCATCGCTGACGTCGTGCCGGAATGCGCGTGCCAGTAACGAAGACGCCCGCAGGTGATCGACAGGGATATCGAAGAATCCCTCGATCGCCGGCGAGTGCATGTCCACCGACAGGACGCGATCGGCCCCGGCCACTGTGATCAGGTTGGCGACCAGCTTGGCGGAGATCGGCTCGCGTCCGGAGGTCTTCTTCTCCTGCTTCGCGTAGCCGTAATAGGGCATCACGGCGGTGATTCGCCGCGCCGATGCCCGCTTGAGCGCGTCGAGGATGAGGAGCAGCTCCATCAGGTGATGGTTGACCGGGTCACAGGTCGGTTGGACGACAAAAACGTCCGAGCCACGGACGTTCTCCTCCAGCTTGACGCGCGTTTCACCGTTCTTCCACTGCGTTACGATCGCTCGACCAGGATCAACTTCCAGGTCATCGCATATCGATTGCATGAGCGCCGGATGCGCATTCCCCGTGAACAGCTGGAGACGTCCTTCCATGCTGGCTCTTACCCTTTCCCGGCTTCGCCGTCAGGCGTCTTTTGCCGCTTCACGATCGGCCGCGCCGGCACACCGACGACGGTCGTATCTGGCGGGACATCGCGATTGACCACGCTGCCCGCCCCGGTCTTGCTGCCTTCGCCCACCGAGACCGGTGCCACAAACACCGTGTCACACCCGACAAACACGTCATTGCCGAGTTCCGTGCGGTTCTTCCTTACGCCATCGTAGTTGGCCGTGATCGTACCCGCTCCGATATTGACGCGCTCGCCGACCGAGGCATCGCCGAGATACGAGAAATGCCCGCTCCTGGCGCCATTGCCCATCACTGAGTTCTTCAACTCGGCAAAATTCCCGATATGGACCTGCTCGCCAATCACGGAACCGCCCCGGATGTGGGCATACGGCCCGGCATCGGAACCGTCCTGCATCGTGGAATGCTCGATTGTGGAGGACTGGATGGTCACGTTGTCGCCGATCGTGGCGTGGTCGAGCACAGCGTTCGGGCCGATACGGCACCCCCGGCCTATTGTCGTCGCGCCCATGATGACGCTGCCTGGAAGGATGACCGTGTCCGGTCCGATTTCTACCTGCTCATCAATGAAGATCGTCTCCGGGCCGATCATCGTCACGCCACTCATCATCAGGCGGTTGCGCACCCGCTGCCGGACGATAGCGTCCGCTTCGGCCTGTTGCACGCGGTTATTGATGCCAAGAGAGACTTCCTTCGGCGCCTGGACCGTGTCGACCGGCCACGGCTCACCGTCGACATGCTCGCGAGCCGCCATCGCAACGAGATCGGTGAGCAAGTATTCACCGGTCGCCTCGTCAAGCGGTAGTCGCTCGAGCGCGTCGCGCGCCCATCCGGCCTCCAGCACCATGATGCCGCTGTTGATCTCGGTCTCGCCGATCCGCCGGGCGGGATCATCGTTCTTGTGTTCGATGATGCCGGTAACCCGGTCATCGCCATCGCGGTCGATTCGGCCGTACGTTTGCGCATCGGGCATCAGGCACGACAGGATCGTGATCTTCGATCCGGTAGTCGCGGCCTGGTTGGTCAACTGCTTCACGATCTCGCCGGTCAACAACGGATTGTCACCAAGCAGGGAAACGAGATAGTCGACCTCGGGCACCTGCTTCAGGGCAGTGTGCACCGCGTCTGCTGTGCCCCTGGGGGGATCCTGCACGACGGTCTCGAATTCGCCGTCCATGCCGAGGATCGCCGGCATGTCGACCATGCCAGGGCTCACGACCGTGAGCAGGCGCTCCGGCTCGATCGCGAGACCGGCGCGAATGATCCGCTCGACGAGAGGCATCCCGCCAACGGGATGGATATGCTTTGGGGATTGCGACCGCATGCGGGTCCCGTGCCCTGCGGCGAGCACCGCGACGGCGACGCGTGGGTTAGCACTCTGGGAACCGGTATCGTTTGTCACCTGGGGACAATCACTTCCGTTGATCGACGTTGCGGGGAATCGTCGGCAGCGAGTCAGGCTGGCGGACCAGGATTCGAACCTGGAATAAAGGCTCCAAAGGCCCTTGTGATACCATTTCACCATCCGCCAATGCGGCCAAGGCAAGTCTACCGGGAAATGCCCGCTCCTGCCAAATCGGTCCGCCTCTGGCGCGATCACCATTGGGAATCCGCTGTCCATTCCTACCGTGATTTTGCACCACGTTGGAGGACTCCTGCGATCGCACAGGGCGCATGTATCGATGACCCAGCCGTCCCGGCCCGACCCCACAACAACCACAGACACCTCGCCGCCCCCGCACCTTCGGGTGTGCGTCGCGCTGTTCCGCTGGACGTGTGGTCACCTCGAAGCAGCCATTATGGACGGAGGAATCCTTCCCTTCACCGCGCCCTCCGCCGAGGAGGCACTGGACGAGACGGCGGTTCGCTTCATCCGTGAAACGACCGGTGTCGACGCCCAATATCTCGAGCAGCTCTACACCTTCAGCCCAAGCCAGGGTGCGCCGCGCCAGATCGTCATCAGCTACCTGGCACTCTTCCCGACCGACACGCCAACATCTGGTGCCGTCCAGGGCCTGTCGTGGCAACCGATTGGCGATATTGTCCTCGAGGACGAACTGGATCGGATGGTGCTGGAGTACGCCCTGGTCCGCCTGCGCGCCAAGCTTGGGTACACCAACATCGCGTTCTATCTTCTGCCGGAGACATTCACGCTCACTGAACTGCAGCAGACGTACGAGATCATCCTCGATCAACCTATGGACAAGAGGAACTTCCGTCGACGCATGATCGCAAGCGGCATCCTGTCGGATACCGGCGAAAAGCGACGTGAGGGAAGCCACCGGCCGGCAACCCTTTACCGGTTCCGGCCAGACGCCGACCAGTCGTCCTATCTCACCCCCAGATCGCAAGCGCCTGCCCGCCCCGAAGCGGAGCAGGAAGGAGAATGAACCGGATGTCACTACGCCTCGGAATCGTTTCGGCATTCAGCAAACCGGAAGCAAAGGAGCTCAGCGTCAGCATCTCAACCTGGCTGAAGGAACGCGGATACTTCGTGCTCCAGGAAACGGAGATCCGGGCCGGCGAGGACCGCAATGTCGACACGATCATCGTGCTCGGCGGCGACGGCCTGATGATGCGGATGGCGAACAACTTCCCGGATATTCCGCTCTTCGGCATCAACTTCGGCAAGGTCGGATTTCTCGCCCTGGTCGAGCAAAAGGACTGGAAGCCCGCGCTCCAGCTCTTCCTCGATGGAAAGTACGACATCGATGAAAGCTCCACCCTGGAAGCGTCGATCATGCGAAACGACAAGGCACACGAACAGGGCTGGGCGATCAACGATGTCGTTATTCGTGGCGGCAACCGGATGGTCGAGGACGAGCTTTACATCGACGGCTACTTCGTAAACACCTATCCCGGCGACGGCATGATCGTCTCGACCCCGCGCGGCAGCACCGCCTACTGCATGGCGGCCGGCGGGCCAATCCTCACGCCGGGCGT
The DNA here is from genome assembly GCA_964624125.1 of uncultured Sphaerobacteraceae bacterium. Classification (GTDB taxonomy): domain Bacteria; phylum Chloroflexota; class Chloroflexia; order Thermomicrobiales; family UBA6265; genus UBA6265. The sequence continues at coordinate 8,378 of CAZVAA010000002.1, forward strand.
GCGCGGGTTCGCGATCGTCCCGATCTCCTGTCACTCCCCGATCCGCACCCCGATGATCTCCGCTGAGGACGCGCTGATCGAGATCATCCACACCACCGAGCATCCGGCATATCTCATCCTCGACGGCCAGCAAACGATGGAGCTGCAACGAAACGATGTCGTGCGCATCACCCGCGGCGAGCACACCTTCAAGCTCGTCCGCGTCGGCATCACGAACTTCTACGACGCCATTCGAACGAAGTTCAATTTCCAGGTCCGGCCGGACGCCATCCCCACTCGCCTCGCGACGCCCGCGGCAAATGACGGCACGGACGCCTAACGAACGTTGGCTGACATCCGACATCAAGGTCGGCCAAATCCCGGTTCTCCAGCCCGGGCAATCAGCCGGTATGTTTGGGGTCGAAGCCTGACGATTGCACTCACTCCACGACGCACAAACGCTCCCGGACCGATCGGTCCGGGAGCGTTTCATCATTCCTGAAGGAAGTAACGAGGGCTATTCGTCGCCGTTGGCGTTCATCCGGAACTGTCGCGGGACCTTGACTCGCTCGTCGTCGTACTTGTCCGAATCGCCACCCGTAATATCCGTGATATCGGGGCCAACCTCTGACTTACCGACGTTCGGGAGTTCAGCGGTCGCCTCGGTGGAGCTCGCGACCACTACCCGCTCGCGGGTGAGATTCTCCGCAGCCGGGCTGATGATGGTGCGGTCAACGGCCGTTGCAGCAGGAAGGGCCCGGGGCGCCTGGCGCTCACGCCGCGCGGCTTCGTCGCGAAGGCGTTTCTCGATCGCGGACGGATCAACCCAGCCGTCACGCGTCTCTTCATGCTTGTGCGGCTCGTGGGCCTCCTGCTCCTCACCGCAGTACGGGCAGATATCCCACCGGAGATCCACGAGCTGTCCACAGTTGCCGCATGGCTCACGCAGTTGCGTGTTGCAGTGCGGGCAAAGCTGCCAGTCATCGTGCACGAAATGGTTACAGGTCGGGCAGAGCGGAAGCTCCTGAAGGTCCTGAAGGAGGTATTCCTCTTCCAGCGACCGCTGGTATGCCTCGTCCAACGTCTCCTTCGGGCGCAGCATCATATAAAGCAGCACACCCGGGATCCAGAAGAAGATCGCGAGCAATGTCGAGAACACCTGCGTCGCGACGTTCTTGCTGCGCGACTCGATATCCCGGTAGGTCCAGATCGCGAGCACGAACCAGGTGGCAACGAGATAGGCGCCTCCAAGTGCCAGCAGCACCTGCAACGCACGGGCAATGATCGACTCGATTTCCAAACAAGGGCTCCTTCGAGGGGAATGCTAGATGGTGCTGGGAACGCCCAGGCGTTCGTATCGACTGACCGGGACCACGAACAACGTCGCACCACCAACCAGCACCTCGAGCGGGCTGGAAGAGTAGTACTCACCGGCATCGGCGATCGGCATCAATGGATTGACGAACCGGGTCCGGGAATGGCAATTCTGCTGGACCAGCTCGCGAACGGCAGGGACCTCGGCATCATCAACGCCGATCAGCATCGTGACGTTGCTCTCCCGGAGAAACCCGCCGGCACTGTTGATCTGGGTTGCGCGGTATCCGTGCGATCCGAGCGCATCAAGCAGATTTTCCGCGTCCTTGCCCTGCACGACAGCGATTACGAGCTTCATTGCAATCCAATCCCCTGTCCTCGCAGTCAATCCGATCCGCGCACTGGAGGTCTGTACTTGGAAAGCACGCGGGTGTTGATGTCAGTTTGCAACTTTCGGGCGACGGTTTCCAGATCAGCCCGCCCATCGATCACGCTCCAGTCGTCGGGAGCTGCTGCCGCAAGCTCGAGGAACGTGGTCCGAACGCGCTCGTGGAACTCCCGCGATGCGCGATCGATCCGGTTCACGGACGCAGGGTCAGCATGCCGTCGCCTGAGACCGACGTCGACCGGGATATCCAGCAGGACACGCAAATCCGGCTCAAGACCGCCCGTGGCAAATGCCTGGATCGGCATCAGTGCGTCGATCGGGAGACCGTGACCACCACCCTGGTACGCGAGCGTCGAATCAACGAATCGATCGCAGATCACCGCGATTCCAGCATCCAGCGATGGGCGAATCTTCTCCCGGACATGCTGCGCGCGGCCGCAGGCCAGCAGCAACACTTCCGACTCGGGCAGAATAGCATAGTCATCACTGCTCAGGAGGATTTCCCGCAGCGCGTCGCCAAGGCGTGTTCCGCCCGGTTCGCGCGTCAGAAGCACCTCCCACCCCATCGATTCCAGCCAGCCGGCCAGCTTCGCCGCCTGGACCGATTTGCCCGCGCCTTCCGGCCCCTCGAGCACAATGAATGGCGCCGACACCTACTGCATTCCCCTCCGGAAGATTTCCACATGCCGGAAAGGATCCCGACCACGGCTTCGCGATGCCAGATTGTACCGCTCGGCCATCTCGTGCTGCATCCGGCGAATACGCGGTGATTGCGGCCGGAGCGTTGCCGGCGGTCCACCCTGCATCACGGTCGAGATCGCCTCCTCGGCCTCACTCATCGCCACCATCACGTCCGTCCGTCGCCGTTCACGCCTCCCTGGCGCGGGAAAACCCGCGCCAGTCTCGTCCTCCTCCTCTCCGCGTTCGACCACCTGCGGGAAGATCGAGCGCAGAACGTTTTCCATCTGGACATTCGTGTTCGAGCGGAGGACATAGACCGGGATCCCACGGGCCTCGGCCTCGCGGACGGGTTGCGCCTTCTGGCGATAGGCGTTCTTCAGCGTCAGGACGACATCCGCGTCACGCTCGTTCCTGACGATCGACGCCGGCACGCGCATCTGCGAGATAGCCTGGTCGAGCCGGTTCCGGCTCACCCCGAACGGGAAGACCCGGAGCGGCTTGTCCTCGGTCCCTCGTCCCTTGGCGAACGCCGCCACCGTTGGCGCCGATGGACGCGCGTCTCCCGTCGAGGAAGGCGGAGGAGCCTCCTCGGGTTCGGCACGTCGGTTCCGCGTGGCAGGCTGTTGCGCAACGGCGGCATCAGCCTCGGCGAACATCGCCTCCAGGCTCGAGTCGCCACCACGCCCGTTCGTTTGGGGCGTCGCCCGCCGCGTCACGGTCGGGTCCCGCCTCGCGTCCTCGGACGAACTCGTTTCGATCGAGCCATCCGCGTGCCGCTTGCGGTGCTCCGAACGTACAGGTGCGCCACGCAGCAGGGCGTCGACGGTCGCCGCGACATCGAGATGCACGATCACCTCGTCGCGATCGACGATCTCGACGATAACGCCGAACGTAGGCGGCGCCTTTCGCTCCAGGATCGACTTCTGCGTCCCACGACGGCGCGCCTCCTCGTCCGAGAGTGTCACGGACTGGATGCCACCGATGAGATCGGTAAGCGTCGGGTTCAACATCAGGTTTTCGAGGTTGTTACCATGCGCCGTACCGATCAGCTGCACGCCCCGCTCGGCAATCGTTCGAGCGGCCATCGCTTCAGGCTCGGTGCCGATCTCGTCGATCACCACCACCTGCGGCATATGGTTCTCGACCGCTTCGATCATCACCGCGTGTTGTGCCGTCGGCGTCGGGACTTGCATCCGTCGGGCACGACCAATGGCCGGATGCGGGATATCTCCGTCACCGGCAATCTCGTTGCTCGTATCCACCACGACGACGCGCTTTCGCAGCTCGTCCGCCAACACGCGGGCAGTCTCGCGGAGCAGCGTCGTCTTGCCGACACCGGGACGGCCGAGCAACAGTACGCTCTGGCCAGACTCGATCAGGTCACTGATGATCGAGATCGTGCCGTAGACAGCACGACCGATCCGGCAGGTCAGGCCCACGATTTCGCCAGACCGGTTCCGGATGGCCGAGATCCGGTGCAGCGTCCGTTCGATGCCAGCGCGATTATCGTCACCAAACTGGCCGATACGCTCTGATACATGACCGAGATCGGCACGCGAGACGTCAAAATCGCCCAGGTCGATCTCATCGTGCTGGAACCGCGCCTCCGGCGGGCGACCGAGATCGAGCACAATCTCGATCAATTCGCCCCTGCCGTTCTCGCTTTGTAACTCGATGATCCGATTGGCGATCGCCTCCGGGAGCACCTCGAGCAATTCAGCAATATCATCGGTCACTTCGGTCTCCCCCGCGGACCGGACTGCGGTTTCCTCCAGGGTTTGGGAGTCGTTATTCAATCCATTCTCCCCATCGTTCAAGATCAAGAATCAGGTTTCGTTCCGGTGTCAACCAGCAAGGTCTCCCGGAGCTGTCGTTGGTTCAGGTGCGATCGGCATGTCACTCTTCTCCTTTCGAGAAGGTATCGACCGGACCGCCATAGAAGGTCGGCACGCGTCTGGCCGCGGGGTCTTTTACGGGCTCCGTAGCGAAGCTGGGTGAAAGCACCGAAGATCGCATGCGCGCGACGGTGTACTTGATGTGCACCTCTTGCGCCTCCTCGATCGCGAACCCCAGCTCGTGCAGGTATGAGATGTATTCCGATTGATAGTCCCGGACGACGACGTAGACACGCCGTGACGGGAGCGCGGAGAGTTCCTTGAACACCGCCGACACGAGTCGCGGGAAATCCTGGCGACGTTCTGGCGAAAGCATGAAATCAACGATGTGGGCATCGCGGCGTGAAACCGCCCGCGCATATCCGGTCGCCAGGTGATCATCGGCGATGATCCAGCCCCGGCATCCATGTCCACTATCGCGCCACATCGCCTGCACATCCCAGCTATGGCTGGTCAATGCCTCGGCATACTGGACGTCCCGCGGCGTTGAATGCATGTACAACTGATGGATCGCCCAGACATCCGCCTGCTCCTGCACGCGAACTCCTCGCGATCCCGGCATGACCGGGACATTGGACGACATGAGGATGCGCTGCCGCGTGAATGGCGAGAAACCCAGTTCCCGGAACGGCGCCTGGAACGGCGAATCCGGCTCAAGGTGCGCATAGATCCGCTTGGCACCGTGTAGCCCCGCCGCGGTAACCGCGTGACGAAGCATCTCGGCCACCACCGGTTCCGGCGCATACACGCCCGCATCCGCGGCGATCGACTCTGCAAGCCATCGCTGGTCCGGGCCGACGACACGGAACTGGACGTACCCCAGCAGCCGTCGATCCTCTTCGGATGTCGCGACGAAAACTGGCCGGTCGTGACGAACAAAGGGGAGCAAATCCCGCAGCACCGTCCGCACCGGATCACCATCCGCGCGTGTGCTGCCGGGGTGGTTCAGGTCGCTTCGATCGTCGAACCGGGCGAGGCCGAAGGCATCCAGCGCCCGTGCGCCACGCACGGCAACGCGCACCGTGGGCGACTCGGGTTCGATGTTGCCGGCCGGGGAAGGGATACGCTGGCGGGATTGGCGCGCGTCAGGAGACATCTCGGCGTGATCATCTTGCGGATCACCACGTCCAGTCTGGTGCGCGGGTAATAGCAGAACGCCACGTGCGGTGTGACGATGCAGCGTATTCATTATCTCGATTCTAGCGATTCCGATTCCAGGACTCAACCCCGAATCGTAAACATTTCGTGGACAAGTCGCCTACAGGACCCTCCGTCCCATCAACGCCCGTCCAAGCGTCATCTCGTCGGCGTATTCAAGGTCGCCACCGACCGGCAACCCACTGGCCGGGCGCGACACATTGACGCCGAGCGGTGTCAGAATGCGATGCAAGTATGTTGCCGTGGCTTCGCCGGGAAGGTCGAGGTTGGTGAAGACCACCACTTCGTCCGGCTTCTCCTGCTCAACCCGGGCAACCAGCTCGCGGATCTTCAACTTGTCCGGCCCGATCCCGTCGACAGGCGAGATGGCCCCGTGCAACACATGGTACTTGCCGCGATATTCGTTGGTTCGCTCGATGGCGACGATATCCAGCGGCTTTTCCACGACGCAGATCACCGGCTCCCGGCGCGCATCCGCGCAAATCTCACAGGGGTCCGTCTCGGTCACGTTGAAGCAATTCGAGCAGAGTCGAATGCGCTCCTTGACCTCGACGATAGCCTCCGCCAGGGCGACCGCCTCCTCGCGCGAAGCGCGGAGCAAATGAAACGCCAGCCGCGACGCGGACTTCGGGCCGATTCCCGGGAGCTTACCCAGTTCATCTATCAATCGTGCAACCGGCTGCGCGGTTGCCGAACCAAATCGTGATGCCATGTTTAGGACCTCACATTAAGTGGAACATCTGTTCGCACAGATACACCAGTATATCATTTTTGCCTTCCCTTTGATATGATGACAGATGGGTACGCTGGGAAAGGCCGAAGGGCCGTTGTAACACATTTGGCACACAATCCGATCCTGTCCGTGTTTACCTACGGACAAGACGGGGGCGCATGACGTACGTCGTAACGGATTTCTTGATCGCCGTCATCGTGTGCCTGTACCAAGGAACGGGTCCAGTTCAATGGGGCCTCATGGAGGGTTTGTCATGGATTTCCGGGACAAAACGCTGACCTGCCGCGAATGTCACAAGGCGTTTGTTTGGACCGCCGGCGAGCAGGCGTTCTACAAGGAGCGTGGGCTGATCAACATTCCGGGCCGATGTGCCGAATGTCGATCCAATCGCCGGGAGCGGCTTGGCCAGCAGCGCCAATCGGTCACCGAAGTCGTCTGCGCCGAATGCGGTACCACCACCACGGTGCCATTCGTTCCTCGCAACGGCAAACCGGTGTACTGCTCTACGTGCCTCTCAGGCATCCGTGAGCGGGAAAGCGAGGAGGCTCCGAAGGAGCCGCAGGCTTCCACAGCCTCCTGACCTCACAACTAGGAAGCACACAAGAACGCCCGGGATGGATGCCATCCCGGGCGTTTTGAATGCCGTTAGTCCTCGAATCCCACCAGGACCGGACGGCCCTTGGCCCCGTCCGCCGGGCCTATCAACCCGTCGTCTTCCATCTGCTCGATGATCCGGGCGGCGCGATTGTATCCGATCCGGAGACGCCGCTGGAGCATCGATGCTGACGCGGTCCCCTGCGCCTTCACGATCTCAATCGCCTGCTCCATGTATGGCTCCTCGAAGTCGCCATCCTCATCGGCACCGCCACCGCCGCCAGCCTTGCCGTCACGCGAGCTCGGCAGGTCGAGCCATTCCGGCTCGTATTGCGGCACCGGCGCGACCGTCAGCCAGTGATCGACGATCGAATGCACCTCGTCGTCGATGAATGCGCCCTGGACACGAGTCGGCTTCGCCTCGTCCGGCGGCAGGTACAGCATGTCACCGCGACCAAGCAGGCGCTCCGCACCGGGCATATCGAGCACCACACGGCTGTCCGTCATCGACGACACAGCGAACGCGATTCGTGCCGGGACGTTCGCCTTGATCAGTCCGGTCAGGACATTGACCGATGGCCGCTGCGTGGCGATGATCAGGTGAATGCCGGTTGCGCGGGCCATCTGCGTCAACCGCGCCAGGAGCGTCTCGACCTCATCGGGCGTCGTCATCATCAAGTCGGCGAGCTCATCGATGATCACGACGAAGTACGGCAGCTTCTCGGCATCCGGCTCATCAGCCACCCGCTGACGATATCCCTGGATGTTGCGGACGCCGATCTCCTTGAAGAGCTCGTAGCGCCGGTTCATCTCCCGCAGCACCATCCGCAACGCGCCGACGACCTTGTCCATCTCGGTCACGACTGGACACTGCAGGTGTGGCACCCCGTTATACCCGGTCAACTCGACCATCTTCGGGTCGATCATCAACATTCGCAGCTCATCCGGCGGCAGGATGCTGATCAGCGTCGAGATAATGCCGTTGATACACACGCTCTTACCGGAGCCGGTCGCACCGGCAATCAGCAGGTGCGGCATCTTGGTCAAGTCGCCAACGATGTACCGACCGTTAACGTCCCGGCCCAACGGCATCGGGAGTTTCGCCTTGGTCTGCTTGAACTCCTCGGATTCGAGCACCTCACGCAATCCAACGGTGGCGATCTTCGGATTCGGAATCTCGATGCCCACACGGGCCATACCCGGGATCGGCGCCTCGACGCGGATGCTCTGTGCCGCCAGCGATAGCGCAAGGTCGTTTTGCAGCTCCGTGATCCGGCGGACCTTGACGCCGTTACCCGGCTCCAGCGCGAACTGCGTCACCGCCGGACCAGGATTGATTTCCCGTACCGAGGCGTCGACCTTGAAGCTGTCGAGCGTTTCCTCGATGATCTTGGCCTTCATCTCGAGGTCGCCCGGATCCGGCGCCACCTGCTCGTAATACGGCAGCTGCTTCAGGTCCGGCAGCGGCAGCGGCGCGTTTTCCTCCGGGGACGCCACAACTGGCGTCGGCACCGCCGGGACATCGCTGGCCGTTTCACTGACCGGGCCGCGCTCGGGACGAGTCGGCAGGTTGATGACCGGCGGTCGCGGCTCCTCCGGCTGCTTCTTTTCCTGCTTCGGCGCCGGCAGGCGGACCGCCTTGCGCGGCGTCTTCGCCTCCTTCTTGGGAGCAGTCTTGACCGGGGCTTCCTTCGTTACCTTCGGCTTCGGCTTGCGCTTCGGGAGCAATCGCCGGATGTCGCGATCAAGCGACTGCAGGTCGGTATCCGCAAGCAGAAAGACGGAGACGACGCCCCCGGCGAACAACACCAGGCCAGACGCGACCTGGCCCAGCGCCCCGCGCGCGATATCGCCGGTCACGGTGCCAATGTGGCCACCCATGGCATCGCCGCCGAACGACAGCAGGCCGGTCACGCCAAGCGCGAAGAGCGCGCCACCGAAGTAGTGGCGGAACAGAAGGATCGGCCCCGAATCATGCGAGAACGCCCGCACGGCGGTCAGGGCGGCGAAGACCGGCACGAGAAACGCCCCGTTCCCGAATGTGCCCCGCAGCACTCTCCCCCACCACGCGATCAGGGCACCATCCTGCTGGCCGCGGCCAAGCGCCCATGAGCTGAGCAGGGCCAACAGCACCAGCACCACCCCAAGCGATTCGCGCTTGAGCCGGTCCGAGATCTCAATATCGGGGAGCATCCCACTCAGGAACTCGCGCGATCGCAATACCCAGAGGGATAGCCCGGTCGCCTTCGTCTTCTTCGACGAACGGCGCTTCGAGCTTTTTCTTGTTGATCCCTGCGTCCGGGATTGCGTCGCCATCGGCGCGTTCCTCCATTCCAACGATGGATACCCCACCCCGCGTCCACCTTCTGTCGGGGACGCAAATTGCACCGGCTTGCGCCAGACTGTACGTACATTATATGCCTTTGAGTCAATTTGTCGAGCAATGGCAAAGAAAAAGGGGCCGCCAGTGCGGCCCCGAACACATGGAAACGACTGGGAGATGGATTTCGCCGCTAGGGCAACTCGAGCACAAGCGGCAGCACCATCGGACGCCGCCGCGTATTGCGATACACGTAATCCAGCACTGCGTCCCGGATCACACGCTCCCGAGCGGCGACGTCGCCCTCGGGCCCCCGGTCCTCGATCGCGGCGATGACAGCGTCCGCCAGCCCCTTCGCATGATCCTTCGACCGCATCGCCGAGAACCCTCGCGTGGATACCTTCGGACCAGCAAGCACCTCGCCGGTCTCCCGGTCGATACCCACCGCGACGGAAAGCAGGCCATCCTGCGACATCATCTGCCGGTCCTGCAGTACGTTCTGGTTGAGGTGCCCGATAGAGGAGCCTTCAACCAGGACCGAGCCCACATCGACCTGGTCCACGATCCGCGCGCCCTCTCCCGTCAACTCGACGACATCGCCGCGGTCCACGATCGTGACTCGCTCGCGGGGGATGCCATGTTCGACGGCGAGATCGGCGTAGAGGGCCAGGTGGCGTGGTTCGCCGTGCGTTGGAATAACATTCACCGGACGGACCAGCTCGATCATCCGGCGAAGTTCCTCCCGGCCTGCGTGGCCGGAGACATGCACCCGCGCCCGACCGGCATAGATAACCTCCGCACCGGAGCGGAACAATTGGTCGATGATCCGGAACACGGACGTCTCGTTGCCGGGGATCGGCGTCGCCGACACGATGACCGTGTCCCCTTCCCCAACCGTGATTCGTGGGTGATCCCGGTTCGCGATCCGGCTGAGGACCGCCATCGGCTCGCCCTGGCTACCCGTCACCACGTAGACGATCTCATCGTCCTGCAGTTGCGCGGCCTGCCGCGCAGTCACCAGAACCTCGTCCGGATCCTTCAGGTAGCCGAGCTCGGTAGCGACACGAACATTGTTCTCCAGGCTGCGCCCCATCGGCGCAACCTTGCGGCCATGCCGGCTGGCGGTGTCGATCACCTGCTGGATGCGCGCGATCAATGACGCGAATGTGGCGATAATGATCCGTCCGGGCGCCTGGCCAAAGACCTCCTCGTACGTCTCGCCGACGACGCGCTCCGAGGGTGTGTGTCCATCCCGCTCGACATTCACGCAGTCGGAGATGAGGAGCGCGACGCCCCGGTCGCCGAACTCCTGCAACAGTGCGGTGTCGGTGGGCCGGTCGTCGATCGGTGTCGGGTCGAACTTGAAGTCCCCGGTAATGACGATCAGGCCCGCTGGCGTGGTGATTCCGAATCCGACCGCGTCAGGGATGCTGTGGGTAACGCGAAACGGCTCGATAATGAAGCCCCCGGCCTGGATCTTCGGACGCTCGTCCGGGTCGAAGACCTCGATCTGCACTTTTTCCGCGAGTTTCTTCTCGCGCATCTTGACGGTGATCAGCCCGGCGGTCAGCTTCGTCGCGTGGATCGGCGCGCCAATGTCTTCCCAAACCCATGGCAGCGCGCCGATATGGTCCTCGTGTCCGTGCGTGATGAAGATGCCGCGGATCTTGTCTTTCCGCTCGGCAAGATAGGAAACATCCGGAAGGACGAGGTCGACGCCCGGCTGGTCCTCCTCCGGAAAGCCGAGCCCGCAATCGATAACGACCAGGTCATCGTCGGTCTCGAGCAGCAGGATATTCTTGCCAACTTCCCCGATCCCGCCGAGGAAGATTACGCGCACCGCATCACTCACGCCTCAATCGATCCTTTTTCACCGGCATCTGCGCCTAGAACAGGGTGCCCTGGGATGGCTGGTTGTTCTTTTCGTTCTCCGCCTCACGCTTCTTGTCGCGTTCAGCGAGAAGTCGCGGCAACTTCTTGAAGTCGTCCTCGATCACGCTCTTGAGGGAGCCATTGTGAAGCGCCGCGGCCGGATGATACATCGGCACCACGAAGCGCCCACCGACCTCCTTGGCCTCGCCGTGGATCTTGCTGATCTTCTCGCCGGGGAAATACTTCGCCATGGAGAATCGGCCAAGGGTCACGATAACGTCCGGATCGATGGCGGATATCTGCCGCTCGAGGTAGATGGAGCATGCCATGATCTCGTCCGGCAACGGATCGCGATTCCCCGGCGGGCGATGTTTCACCACATTGGTGATATACACATCCTCGCGCGAAAGACCGGCGCTTTCGATCAGTTCCGTCAGGAACTTGCCGGACGCGCCGACAAACGGCTTGCCCTGCTTGTCCTCGTGATAACCAGGCGCCTCTCCGATGAAGAGAATCCGCGCCTCCACATTCCCTTCACCCGGGACAGCGTTGTTCGCTGACCGGTGCAGCTCACACAGCGTACATCCGTCGACTTCCTCGCGAACCTTCGCGATCTCCTCTTTGGCCGAAACTGCCATTACGGTTCCTCCATCCATACTCTACCGACAGGGAGTATAGCCGGATGCATGCCAGACCCGGAACGCCCCCGGAGGTGTCTCCGGGGGCGTTCTTGGTGGCAAGGCGAGTCGCAGGAACGCGCTCGCTACGGGAGCTCTTCGGCGATCGCCTGGACGTGACCATGCTCATCGACGAAGGAGATCAGGATGAACCCTCCCGACGTGCCGGACGGGAAGGCATGTGTGTATGTCTCGCCCGCCGTCACCGCCTGTTCCACCTGAGCAAGGACCTGCCCTTCGTGATAGTGGAAGACCCGCACGTCGCCATCTGACTGCGCGGTGTAGGTGACGCCAAGATGCTGGCCATCGCTGGTCGCCTCGTCGACGACGATACCCTCGCCTTCCGGCACCTGCGGGTTACCACCAAGCCCCACGCCGTCCCGGGCAGACTGCAGGATCGACCACGGGGAATTCACGCTCTCCGCGACGTCGAGCGGCATCTGCGGCTCGTCAACCGCCGCTTCGGCCTCAGGTGAGGCGTCCGCCTGCGGCGTCGCCATCGACTCCGGATCGCCAAACGTCTCGAACTGCAGCTTGCCCCAGCGGTACGGATCACCCTGGACACCACGCCAGGTCGACCAACCAAGTCGGGTCTGGCCCGTCAGGTCCTGGGTATCCGAGTCGTAGATGAAAATATTCATCGTGGCGTTATCGGGGTCGATCGTCGCCGGCAGCGCGTCGTACGGAATGAACACCTCCAGCACGTAGCCGGTATACGGCTCACTCACCGAAGACGCGACTTCAAAGCCGGGAGCTGTCTCCGCGACCGGTCCCTGGAAGTTATCGGCATCCCGGTAGGCGGCCGGCTCGCCCTCCTCGGTGGTCGGGAAGACGCCGACCTTGAAGGTCGCTGACGTGTTGCTCGCCGTGCCCAGCGGATCGATTGCGATCTCGACCGAATCGGTCCGCCAGTGACGCTTCGCGTCATGCTCCGGGAGCACCGTGCCGAGCGTGTCGTCGGTCACATCCACCGCGATGTAGAGGCCTTCCTCATCATAGGTCACCCATGCACTGCCCGAGCCATCCTCGGGTGAGTCAACCGGCTCGCCTTCCCAGACACGGCTGAGGTCGATCGGCTCGCCGGTATATTCGCCGTCGGCGATCTCCCCATCCAGATCCGGGGCGGTGCCGGCCAGCGGGACCGTCGTCACCGGGACGAGGTTGATACCAGCCTCCTGCACCGATTCACCGGAATCGGTTGTCGTGGTGATCGTGAACGCATAGGTCCCCTCTTCGCCACCCTCGTTGGACGTCGCGAGCGAGGTGTCATCGTTGGTAATGGTGAACGTCACATCGGTCTCGCCACCAGCGTCGACATCATTGAAGTCGACGGCGTCCGAATCGGCGGAGAATCCTTCCGGCAACGCGAGGGAGACCGTACCTGAGGCCGCCTCGTCTCCGCTATTCGTCACGGTCACCGTGATGTCGCGTGTCTGGCCGCTGCCCATCGAGAAGACCGGGAAGATCAGCGCATCGAGCTGCTGGACATCAACCTGGTCCACCCATTCGCGGAAGTACGCAACTTCCGGCAGTGGCTCCAGCGTCCCATCAACGGTCGCGGCGACATGAACGACCTCGATCGTGTCCGCCGTCGCCTCGCCGGCGGTGACCGTCGCGCCGATCCGGTATCGCTGGTTGGTGTCAGCATCTTCGGCGGGCGTCACCTCGAAGGTCCATTGCAGCTCGCCATCGACCTCGGCAGCCTCACCGGCGTCACTGGCCTCCCAGCCGACTGGCAGGGCCAACTCAACGGACGCCGACTCGTCGATGCCGTCACCCCTGAGGTGCGCGGTAACCTCGAACGCCTCGCCGGCGCTGACATCGAACGATTCTGTCGTCAGGTAAAACTCGGAGCCGAGTGGCAAGCCGCCCTCCACAGGGATCACCGCGCCTTCGAGGATCGCGGTGGTCGACGTGTTGTCGACATCGAATGGAGCGCGGCTATCGATCAGCGTGAAGTAGTCGCAGCCAATCTCCTCGGGATCAGTGGGAGCATCCGGGAACGCTCCCCACCCCTGGGAAACGTACGACTGTTGCGCCTTGCGCTCGATATCGGCCCAGGTTGTGCCATGGATTTCCGACTCGGTGCCGTTCCAGACCCCGAAGATGACGTCTGATTCGTCCTGTGGCTGGAATGTCTCGGCACATTGCGGGCCCGGCGTCGCCTCGCCCGATGCACCGCTGCGCATGATGCGCGATGCGCGCCAGGTCTCGAGCCCTTCGGACTCGATCTGGTCCGGGAACATCTCCGGGTCGGCGGCTGCGTAGAATGCGTGGATCGCGAGCCGGCCTGCCATCTGGTGGTGGCCATGCTGTCCCGGCGTGGGGGCCGGGTTCATGGTGATCAGCACTTCTGGCTGGGTGGTGCGGATGACCCGAACCACCTTCTCGAGCGTCTCCTCGTAGCCCCATGTCTCGGCGGTAAGTTCGGCGCTTACCGTGTAATAGAAGTCGACCTCGTCGAGGTTGTAGAGGTGCTGGATACCGGCCATGCCGATGGCATTTCGCTCCTCGACTTCCCGGAGCAATCCGAGCGCCGGGCCCTCTTCGGTCCCGGAGGCATTGCCGCCGCCCTCGCCCCGGGTGATGGTAATCACCCCGACCTGGGCATCGTTGAATTCGTTCCATTGGCCGTAGGTGCCGAGGCCGCCGGCCTCATCGTCCGGATGCGCTCCGACAAACAGCACATCGAGATCGACGGTGCCATCTTCGGCGACCTCCGGCGTTGCTACCGGCGTCGCATCCGTCACCGGCGACGCGACGGGAGTCGCATCCTGCGCGGTGACCGCCCCGGCAAAGCTACCGAGGATCAGGGTGAGCGAGAAAACGATCGAGAACATCAGCCGTGACGGGGACCGGGAGCGCATGCGTATCCTCCTCAGGAAACGAGCCGCGAGTGAAGGGTTCCCATCCGACCACACTTCGCCGGATCAGGCAACCCATCTTGCCCGAGTTATCCCTTGACGGCGCCTTGCGTGATGCCCTGGACGAGCTGTCGCTGGAACAGGAGAAACATCGCGACCAATGGCAGGAAGATGATGGTCGCGCCGGCCGCGACCAGCGGGATGTTCGCCGTCCAGCGCTGCTGGAAATAGAGCAACCCAACCGGCAGCGTGTGGTACTTCGGATCGATGTTTACCACCAGCGGCAGGAGGAACTCATTCCATGTCCAGATAAAGAACATCAACGAGACCGTCCCGATCATCGGCCGCGCCAGCGGATACATGACCTGCCACAGCGTCGTCCACGAGTTCGCGCCGTCAACGACGGACGCCTCCATGATCTCCCGTGGAATCGAGAGAAACGCCTGGCGCATCAGCAAGGTGCCAAAGGACATACTCATCGCGATTTGTGGCAAGATCAGTGCCCACAGGCTGTCCAGCAACCCCATCTCGCGGAGCAGGTAGTAGAGCGGGACGACCAACGCCTGCAGCGGGATCACCAGCCCCAGCATCAGGTACGTGAAGAGCACACCCGATCCGCGGAAACGGAAGCGCGCGAACGCGTACCCGCTCATGGTCGAGAGCACCACGGAGGGGATGACCACCCCGACCGCAACGATGATGCTGTTGAGGAAGAATCGCCCGAACCGCCCCTGACGCCACGCCTCGGCATAGTTGCCCCACTGCGCCTCCTCCGGCAAGGAGAAGATTCCCTGGACCAGTTCGCCGGTGGTCTTTAATGATGCGAGGATGGTGATGATGAATGGGGCGATGGCGACCACGACGCCGAGCACCAGCAGCCCATAAACGATCCAGCGCCTAATCATCTCGTTCCCCGAAGAAGCGGAGCACCAGCATGGAGCCGACCAGCGTAATCACCGCCAGCAACACAGCGATCGCCGTGCCGTAGCCCGCGCGGTTCGCTCCGAAAGCCGTGTTGATCATGTACAGCGCCATCACCTGCGTCTCGTCACCGGGGCCGCCATCCGTCGTCGCCTTGATGATGTCGAAGGCGCGGAGGGCATTGATCAGGTTGACCGAGAGCACCACCGCCATCTCACGCCGAAGTCCCGGCAACGTCACGGCGAAGAACTCCTGGAACCGGTTCGCGCCGTCGAGGCGGGCCGCCTCATAGAGCTCGTTGGGGATTTTCTGCAGGCCAGCAATGAAGATGACGTAGCAGAATCCATAGGCCGCCCACGCGCCGATCATGCCGACCGTCGGCAACGCCCAGGTGAAATCGCCCAGCCACGTCGGAGGCGAAAAGCCAAGATCCTTCAGGATCTTGTTCACCGGTCCAAAGATCGGGTTGAGTATCCACGCCCACACCACACCAATGAGCACGCCCGGCATGATATACGGCAGGAACAATCCCGCCTGGAACCACCGCGCACCCCGAATGCGTAGCTGGTGCACGATCGCGGCCGGGATCAACCCGAGCAACGCTGGCAACAGCATGAAGAACGGGATCAGCAACAGGTTGTTGACGAAGGCGTTCTGGAACCGGCTGTCGGTGATCGCGGTCCAGTAATTCTCGAGCCCGATGAATGTCGCTGTGTTCCAGCTCACGCCGTTCCACGCGGTCAGGCTGAGAATGACCGTCCCGACGACCGGGATCGCGAGAAAGATCGTGAAGATGACGAGGGCCGGCGCGAGATAGAGATACGGCTCATACCGTAGCCAACGGCTGCCGCCCACGACGTCCGCGACAGGGGCGGCCTCATCGGCCGCCCCCGCGCGTTCCGAAGCGAGATCAGGATTCGAAGGAGCTTGCATAGGACTCCTGCAAGGTCGCCGCGAACGTTTCCGCGTCAACCTCGCCGGCCAGAAGCTTCTGCAACTCGCCGGTGATCACGTCGTAGAAGTCCGGGGTCGCCCAGTCGAGATAATGCCCGACGGCGTCGGCCTCCAGCGCCGCGTTCCACGACATGTAGAGCTCGCCGGACAGCGTGCCTTCCACGATCCGGTCCTCCGGGATCTCCCCGGCCGGCAAGATGCCCGCATCGATGATCGCGTTGCGCGTCTCCTCAGACACGATCTCATTGATCAGTTCGGCTGCAAGGTCAGGTGACTGTGCATTCGCCGTAATCGAGTACGGGATGCCGACTCCGCCGACGTGCAGGACGCTCCCGCCCTCTTCGGCGGGTGGCATCAGGAAGAAGCCAGCGTCGTCACCCATATCGGCCGCGACTTGCCCGGCCGCCCACGAGCCCTGCATCAGCATGGCTCCGCCGCCGGAAGTGAAGATCGGGATTGCGTCGTCACCATTGACGCCCTCCATGCCCTCCAGGAAGTAGCCCTTCTCCTTCCATTCCACGAGCATGTTCGCGGCGTCGATGATCGACTGGTCCTCGAACGTCGCGTTGTTGCGGCGGTAGATGATGTTGTCGAGGTATTCACGATCGGTCAGCGTACCGTGAAGCTCGCTGAACATATGGATGGCCTGCCAGCCGTCCAGCGTCCCGAACAGGATCGGCTCGACACCGTTATCCCGCAACGTGCCGAGCAACTCCTCGAATTCGGCGACGGTGTTCGGGATCTCCAGGCCGTGCTCGTCAAAGATCGAGCGGCTGTAATAGAACCCGACGATCTCGGTTTCGGCGGAGACGCCCCAAAGATCACCTTCGCCAAACTGGGACCCATCGCTGCTGTAGCGGTTGCGCGCCAGCAAGCCCTCCGGCATCAACTGGTCCCAGCCATATTCCGTTGCGTAGTCATTCAGCGGCGTGAGCATGTTGCCGCGAATCATCGGCCCCATCAGGGCCTCGCCGTTATTGACCTGGGCCACATCCGGCCCCTGGTCGCCCTCGACTGAGCGCGGCAGCGTGGAGACGAGCTCATCGGTCGACCAACCACGGTGCTCCACCTCGATGCCCTGGGCTTCACCAAAACGGGACGCGACGTCGTCCATGATGTCGCTGCGCGGGGGAGCATTGAGCGTGTCCCAGAACACCATGCTGTCCACGTCGGGCGCCGCGCCTGGCGTCCCGTCGTCCTGCGCCACGACGCTGTGCGTCGCCACGCTGGCTCCAAGGGCCAGGCCCGCGGTTACCGCTCCGGAACGCTTCATGAGTTCGCGTCGATCGAGAGTCATACCGGCTCCTTTCGTAAACGCCAGAAAGAGTCCCGCTATCGGGATTTTGCGCACGATCGCGTAGCTGTCAGGCGTTCATCATGACATGCAGCTATGACCGGGTCAATCAGGAACAGGCAAGAATCGCGCCATGCATCACATTACTTCAGCAACGGAATCGTCGGCTGTTTCGGGAACAGGACCGGCGTCCACTCGGACCGCCTCGTCGTCTGCCGCGGACTTGCGAATATCAAGCGTCGCCAGGGCATCATCGCTAACCGTCAGCGCGCGCATCGCAAGCACCCGCGGATCAGGCGCCGGTACCCCGTCATCCGTCATCGGGATCTCGATCAGCGCCGGATGACCGGCATTCCGGAACAACCACCGGTTGAGGATGTTTGCCTCGTCCACGGCATGATGGTCGGGATTGACATACGGCAGGCCCCGGCTGCGTTCCAGCGCTGCCGACAGGCGCTGCGAAATGTCGTCGACCAACGCATCGCTCTCGTCATCGGTCGCAAGCGAGCTGAGCACGGTGTCGCCCGTCGCGTCCTCCATGCCCGTTTCGACTTCCCAGGCCGGGAACCGCCGCACGCGGAACTGCGCCCACAGCTGCCCCCGCAGTACGAGCATCACTTCGCGGCAATCCTCGTCACAGGACGGCAATACGAGCAGCAGGTTATGAAGCCTCCTCGCATCCCGCAGGCGAGTCTGCTCGTCGAGGATGGTCGTTACCGAGCGGATGCTCTTCCGGATGCGCTCCGCCTTCTCGAAATCGAGCCGTTCGGCCGCGCCCTCAAGTTCGGACAACAATCGCTTGTGCAGCGCATCGTCCTCACCTTCAAGGAAGTGCAGCACATCCTCGACCACCCGCCGGTACTCGTCGGCGTCTGCCTGACCGGTACATGGCCCGAGGCACGTCCCGAGATCCAGCGCGATGCACGGCTTGCCGTAGCTCCGTGCGGTCTTGAACGACCGCGTGCAGGTCCGTAACGGCATGACCGAGTTGATCACATCGACCGTCTTCCGGGCGCTGGTAGCGTTCCTGTACGGTCCGAAGTACCGTGCGCCGTCGTTCTTCCAGCGCCGGGCTACCTGCACCCTCGGCCACGGATTCGTCGTATCGACCTTGATATACGGGTAGTGTTCGGACTTCTTCAGCGCGGTGTTGTACCGAGGCATGTAGCGCCGGATCAGCTGCGACTCCAGCAGCAGCGCTTCCAGCTCGCTGCCAACGACCTCGTGATCGATCTCGACTACCGACTCGATCAGCCCATCCATTTTCCGCGTATAGCCGATCGGCTGTGAGTAATAGGATGACACCCGATCGCGCAGGTTCTTCGCCTTTCCGACGTAGATGATCTCGCCGCGCCTGTCCTTCATGAGATAGACGCCCGGCTTCTTCGGCATCGCATGCGCGAGACTGCGATCGAGGATCGACCGCGCCCGACCTACGTCATCCCGCACGCGCGGCTCGGTGATCGTCGCGCGCGACTTCAGCTGGTCGAGCGTGCGCACGCCCTGGTCTGCCGCCTGTTGCACAAGCCGCAACGCGACCTCCGCCGTCAGCTTCGCATCACCCCCGGCGCGGTGTACTCGTCTGGGCGACAGGCCAACCGCGCTCGCTACCCGGTCGAGGCTCGGCTTCCGGATGGACTTCAGCAGCCTGACCGCCAGCCCCATCGTATCGAGTCGCTCGTTGATCAGCGGCGGCAGGTCCACCCTGCCCAGCTCGGCGTTCATGAACCCGATATCGAACGCGACGTTATGCCCCACGACCAGCGAGTCGCCAATGAACTCGGTGACCTCCTGCGCGATATCGCCAAAGCTGGGCGCATCGACGACCTGCTCATTGGTGATCGTTGTCAGTTTGGTGATGAACTCGGGAATCGACCGCCCGGGGTTGAGCAACGACTCGAACGATCGCTCCACCTGGCCATTCCGGTAACGAATGGCGGCGATCTCGATGATTCGCTGGCGGCTCGGCTTCAGCCCGGTCGTCTCCACATCGAGTACGACAAACTCGTCCAGCAGCAACGCACCCGAACCATCCCCGGCCGATTGCGTGGGGATACTCCACTCCCCGGTGGCGTGGAACACCAACCGGTCATCGCTCTCCAGCACACTCCGTAGCAACGGCCGCCACAGGTTCGGCGTACCGGAGTTGCCGAACACGTACCCGATCAGCATATCCTCGGGCACCGATCCGCCCTTGGACATCACAAAATCCAGCGCGCGGTCACAGAGCGTGCTATAACGATCTTCGTTTTCTGCGGACTGTTCGGACATCATTACGGGGACCATGGCCCGATCGGGGCATATGCGCATCAACGTGCCTGTCAGGAACAGGCGAACCTTTGTGCTACAGTACCAGACCGGGACCTGCACGTACACCTGAACGGTGCCACCAGACTTGAGGAGGAACGGCTCGATGGCCGACGAGGATCTGCAGCGACACGTCAACGAGCTCCGGCAGAAGCTCGACCAGTACTCCTACGAATATCACGTCCTCGACCAGCCATCCGTGACCGACGCCGAGTACGACGCCCTCTTTCATGAGCTGCGGAAGATCGAGGAAGCTCACCCCGAACTGGTGACCCCCGAGTCGCCTACGCAGCAGGTGGGTGCTTTTGCCCCTTCCACGTTTGGTGAGATCCAGCATCCACGACCGATGCTCTCGCTCAGTAACGTTTACAACGAGGAAGAGGTTCGGGCGTGGGCCGCACGCGTCGAGCGGTTCGCCGGCACGGATGACGTCCGGTTCGTCACCGAGCCGAAGGTCGATGGCCTCGCCGTCGCCCTCACCTACATCAACGGCCAACTCGACCGCGCCGCCACCCGTGGCAACGGTTCCGTCGGCGACGACATCACGCCGAACATCCGCGCACTGCGGACGATCCCCACGAAGCTCCGCACGCCCAAGACGCTCCCCATGCCCGGTACAATCGAGGTCCGTGGCGAGATCTACATGCGCAAGTCCGATTTCGAGGATCTCAATCGGCGACTTGAAGATCAGGGCAGCAAGACCTTCATGAACCCGCGCAACGGCGCGGCCGGTTCGATCCGCCAGAAAGACCCCGGCATCACTGCCCAGCGTCCGCTTCGCATGTTTGCGTACCAGTACGGCTATCTCCTCGATGGAGAGGAACCGGAAACCCACTACGATGCGCTCGCCTTCCTCCGCGAGCTCGGCTTTCCCACGTCGGTCGATGCCGAGCTCCACGACACGATCGATGAGGTCTGGGCGCGGTGTGAATACTGGCTGGAGCGCCGCGACTCGCTCGATTTCGAGATCGACGGGACAGTGATCAAGGTCGACAACCTCAACATGCAAGAGGAGATCGGCTATGTCGCGCGTGAGCCCCGCTGGGCCACCGCGTACAAGTTCCCGGCGATCCAGCAGACGACGAAGGTCAACGACATCCTCATCAACGTTGGCCGCACCGGCACGCTCAACCCCCTCGCCGTGCTCGAGCCGGTCAACATCGGCGGCGTCATCGTCAGCCGGGCGACCCTGCACAACGAGGACGAGATCGCCCGGAAGGACATCCGCATCGGGGATACGGTGATCGTCCAGCGCGCTGGCGACGTGATCCCCCAGATCGTCCAGGTCATGGAGGACCGACGGACTGGCGACGAGGTGCCCTTCCAGATGCCCGAGGAATGCCCCTCCTGCGGCGCGCCAACGCACCGCGAGCCCGGTGTGGCCATGCGCTATTGCACCAACGCCGCCTGCCCGGCCCAACTGAAGGAGCGCATGCACCATTTCGTGAGCCGTTCGGCGATGGACATCGAGGGGCTGGGTGAAAAACTCGCCGATCGCTTCGTCGACCTGGGCTGGGTGCACGACGCCAGCGACATCTATCACCTCGACTGGGAGAAGATCGCTGAGCTGGAAGGGTTCGGCGAGAAGAGCGCGAAGAACCTGCAGGAATCAATCGAGAAGAGCAAGCAGCAGCCCCTCTGGCGGCTCATCCACGGCCTCGGGATCCGCCATGTCGGCGAACGCACGGCCACGCTGCTGGCGGATCGCTTCCGCTCAATGACGGCCCTGATGGCGGCCAGCGAGGAAGACATCGCGTCCGTCGCAGGAATCGGTACCGTGGTTGCGGCAAGCATCTTCGACTTCATGCAGGAAGAGCGCAACCAGCAGCTTATCCAGCGCCTGACGGATGCGGGGCTAACCGTCAGCGGCGGAGAGGATGCTGACGCAGAGCAACCGCTGGAAGGCTTGACCCTCGTGCTTACCGGCAAGCTGGAAAGCATGACCCGCCCGGAGGCGGAAGCGAAACTCCGCCAGGCCGGCGCGAACGTCACCTCGTCCGTGTCGAAAAAAACATCGGCGGTCATCGCCGGGGCGGATGCGGGCAGCAAGGCGGCAAAGGCCGAATCCCTCAACGTCCCACTGCTTGACGAGGACGCGCTTGCGGAACTCCTGGCAGGCACCATCCCCGATGCGTTGAAGCCATAGACGTGCCGGACGACCAGCCCTTGTTACCGGTCGTCCGGAGGAGAATCGCTACCCTTTTTCACCATGGATGCGCGAAATCGTGCTACCCTACACCCAATGCACGTACACCGTTAGCATGGAAAAGGGCTGGCGCGTTCCGCACGGTCAGGCCGCAGGCGAGGAGAGCAGGATGACCGGCATTTCCAGGGCGTCGCACGAGGACGACCCGATCCAGATCGTCAGGACGATCGCGCGCATCTCCCAGATGCTGATCGAGCTCCGGGACGAATATATCGACCAGCATCGTGAGGATGCGCTCGACCAGATCGAGCGCCGTATCCAGGAGCTGCAGGAGTTGAACGACCAGCTTCACGCCGCCCGCGAATCGTCGCCGGAAAGCGCCTAGGCGTTCGCACCCGGCACCGCGGTCGTGCCCGGCTTCACGAGCGGCACACCGTCCGCGCACAGCGGGCACGCATCCGCCGGCCACGCATCGAACTTCTGCGACACGATTGCGGCCAGCGGCACGTTTCCGAACGTCGTCGCGCCGGCGCTCCGGTCGACCAGCACCCCGACCGCGACCACTTCGACCGGATGCGCGTCCAACGCGGCCAGTGTCTCGCGCACCGACCCACCGGTCGTCAGGATGTCGTCCACCACCAGCACCCGCGATCCCGGCTCGAACGTCGTCCCCCGGCGAATCTCCCTCCCGGACCCGCCCTCAGACGCCCGCTCTGCGTACGCAGCGGCAATCCCAAGTTGTCGCGCGGTCTCGAACGCGAGCAGGATACCCCCGGTCGTCGGTCCGACCACTACATCGATCCGCTCATCGCGGAACCGATCGGCAAAATGCCGGCAGACCTCCGATGTCGCCCCGGGGTTCCGGAGCAGGTTGAACTTCTCGACATACATGTCGCCATGCATGCCAGACGCATACAGGAAGTGCCCTTTTTTCAGGGCTCCGCTTTCCTCGAGCTGCCGCAGCAGGTCCGCCATTCCTTCACATCCCCTTGAAAAGCGTTCGAGCACAGGACCAACAACGGATGGTCCGCTCGTCGTATCCCTTAGTCCAATAGCTCCCGACGCCCCGCCGCGTGCGGATTCGCCGCCCCGACGATGTCCGTCAGGCTGCCGTATCCGTTGGTATCCAGCCATTCGCCAATGTCGTCGATGATTCTGGTCAGGACCGACGGCGTCGAGAACGCCGCGGTGCCGATCTGGATCGCCGATGCCCCGGCCATGAAGAACTCCAGCGCGTCCTGCACCCCGGAAATGCCGCCAATCCCGATGACCGGGATATCGACCACCGACGCAACCTGGTACACCATTCGCACGGCTACTGGCTTCACCGCCGGGCCGGAGAGCCCACCTGTCTGGTTCGCGATCTTCGACTGTCGGGTTCGCGGGTCAATCGACATGCCGACCAGCGTGTTGATGAGCGAGACAGCATCCGCGCCCGCCCCCTCCACCGCCTCGGCGATCTCCATGATATCCAGCGCGCCCGGGCTGAGCTTGACGATCACCGGCAGCGTCGTCGCCTCACGCACGGCCCGCGTCACCTCGTCCGACATCCGGGCATCCCACCCGAAGCAGAACCCTCCCGCCTGGATATTCGGGCAGGAGATATTCACCTCGAGGGCAGCGACGCCGGGGACATCGTCCAGCTTCCGCGCCATCATCGCGAAGTCCTCGACCGACTCGGCAGAGATATTCACGATTGCCGGGACATCCCAATGCTCCCAGGTCGGCGGGTATTTCCGGATGAACCTGTCGATGCCCGG
Organism: uncultured Sphaerobacteraceae bacterium; assembly: GCA_964624125.1. Classification (GTDB taxonomy): domain Bacteria; phylum Chloroflexota; class Chloroflexia; order Thermomicrobiales; family UBA6265; genus UBA6265. The sequence continues at coordinate 32,235 of CAZVAA010000002.1, forward strand.
ATTCTGCAAGCCGATCGCATTGAGCATCCCGCCCGGCGTTTCGGTGATACGCGGCATGGGGTTGCCGGATCGCGGCTTCGGCGTGATGCCCTTGGAGACAAATGCTCCCAATCGCTGGATGTCGATCACCGGACTGTACTCGAGGCCGTAGCCAAAACACCCGGAGGCCGGGATGACCGGGTTGCGGAGCACCAGCTCGCGCGGATTGTTCGGCGCCAGGTCAACGGTGAGATCGGCCATATACTGCTGCTTCTCGACGGTCACCATACCAGCGCCTCCATATCGAACACCGGGCCCTCAACGCAGGAGGTCTTCATGCCGCGCCTGGTCTCGACCATGCAGCCCAGGCAGGCGCCGACACCGCACGCCATCGTCCGCTCGACACTGACCTGCACCGATGGCCGCTTGCCCATCCGGTGGTGCAGGATCACGTTCCGCAGAGACTGGAACATCGGCCCCGGCCCACAGGCGAAGACCTGGTCCGCCCACTGCAGGTACTCCGGCACGAGATCGGTCACGAATCCGTGATACCCCGCCGAGCCGTCTTCCGTCGCCACGACATACTCGACCTCATCCGGGAACTCGGCCGCGTCCAGCAGGGCCGGCGCATTCGCCGCGCCCAGCAGGTAGGTCACCGATTTGCCCTGGGCGACCGCCTCGCGCGCGAGCATCAACAGCGGCGCCGCGCCGACGCCTCCACCGACCATAAGGAGGTGCGTGCTCTTCGGGGAGACCTCGAACGTGTTGCCCAGCAACCCCAGGATATCGATCTCCATCCCGACCCCGCGCTCAACGATCCAGTTCGCTCCGCGCCCATACGGCCGGACCAGGATCGTCATCAGTCCTTCTTCGGGAGCGGCGTTGTAGACGGAGAATGGTCGCCGCAGGACGGGGTCATAGACGGACCGCTCGCGGGGCAGGACGTTGACGAACTGCCCCGGCCGCGCCGCGCGAAGGATGTCTTCCGGCGCGGTGAAGGTGATGAGCCAGGAATCGCCCATCACCGCATGTTTCTCGGTAACGATTCCCTCGAATTCGCGGATACGTGTGCCGGACTGGCTTCGATGTGGTGCTGGCATGTGTCCCCTCCGGTGCGCTTAGTACCCGAATCCGCTTTGCCGGTATTGCTGGATCGGCTCGACGGTGTACACCGAAGACGCCTTCTGCATGGCATCAACGACTGATCGCGCGGTGTCGACCGATGTGATGCAGGGAATCCCCCGCTCGACCGCCGCGCGGCGAATCTGCAGGCCGTCCCGCATCTCCTTGTCCGCCGGTCCCGGCGTGTTGATGACGCCATCGACCGTGCCGTCAAGGATGACATCAAGCACATCCGGCTTGCCGCGTCCGATGCGCTTGGTGACCAGCTGCACCGGCACAGCGGCCCGCTCGATCAGCGAGGCGGTGCCTTCCGTCGCATAGAGCTTGTACCCCATCTGCGCCAGTTGGGTGATCATCGGGATCGCATCGACCTTGTCCTCGTCGGCCAGCGAGATCAGCAGCGAGCCCCGGTCGGGAAGCGACAAGCCTGCCGCCACAAGCGCCTTGAAGAACGCTGACGGGAATGTGCGGTCGATCCCCATCACCTCCCCGGTCGACTTCATCTCGGGCCCGAGATGAACCTCCACGCCCCGGAGCTTCGCCATCGAGAAGACAGGCGCCTTTACCGCCATCAGCGGCTGACGCGGCCACAGGCCACCCTCGTACCCCTGCTCCTCGAGCGACTGCCCGAGCATGATGTTCGTCGCCAGCTTCACCATCGGCACGCCCGTCGCCTTGCTCAGGAACGGCACGGTGCGCGAGGAGCGCGGATTCACCTCCAGCACATAGAGGTGACCGGAATGGATCACATACTGGATGTTGATCAGGCCACGTGCGTTCAGGCCGATCGCGATTCGCGTCGTGTAGTCGACGATCCGCTCTACCTCCGCCGGGAACAGGTTGATCCCCGGATACACCGCGAACGAGTCGCCGGAGTGGACACCGGCGCGCTCGATGTGCTCCATGATTCCCGGGATAAGCACCCGCTCGCCGTCGCAGATCGCGTCGACCTCGACCTCCTTGCCGACCAGGTACTTGTCGATCAGGATCGGGTGATCCGCGGTCAGCGTCGTCTGGTTGCGGATGTATCGCGCAAGGTGATCAGACCCGTAGACAACCTCCATCGCCCTGCCGCCAAGCACATAGCTCGGCCGGACGATCACCGGATACCCGATGCGCTCGGCGACGGCCTCGGCGTCGTTCAACGACGTGACGGTCGCTCCCGGCGGCTGCGGGATCTCCAGCCCGGTGAGGAAGGCCTCGAACCGCTCGCGGTCCTCCGCGAGGTCGATCGAATCCAGCGAACTGCCCATGATCGGCGCCCCGGCGTCGCTCAACGGCCGGGCAAGGTTGATTGCCGTCTGCCCGCCGAACTGGACGATCATCGGGGGGAGTTTCGACTCGTCTCCGCCGGCCTCGTGAAGCATGATCTCCTCGACGCTCTCAGCGTCCAGCGGCTCGAAGTAGAGCCGGTCAGACGCGTCGAAGTCGGTCGAGACGGTCTCGGGATTCGAGTTGACCATGATCGAGGCGTGCCCGGCCGACTGCAATGCCCGCGCGGCCTGCACCGAGCAGTAATCGAACTCGATGCCCTGCCCGATCCGGATCGGCCCAGAGCCGACCACAATCGCCTTGTCGCCCTCCAGGGGCGCGGCCTCGTCCTCCTCCTCGTACGTCGAGTAGAAGTACGGAGTCTGCGCCTCGAACTCACCGGCGCAGGTGTCGACCATCTTGTAGACCGGTGACATCCCCAACGCTCGTCGCCGGGTCTTGACCTCATCGACGGATGTGCCGGAGCAGATCGCAATCTGCCGGTCGGAGAAGCCCATCTGCTTCGCCGTCCACAGCATTTCCGGAGAGACCTCGCCCTCCGCCAGCGATCGCTCCATGTCGACGATGCGTTCCAGCTTCCACAGGAACCACTCGTCGATCGCGCTCAACTTGTGCAGTTCCTCGACGGTCACTCCACGGCGGAGCGCCGCCATCACCGCCCACAGCCGGATATCGGTGGGCTTGCTGACGAGTGCCTTGATCGCGTCGAGATCGTCACCCCACTCGGGGTCCTCCCAGAGCAGGTCCTTCGCGGTCGTTTCGAGCGAGCGGACAGCCTTCTGGATCGCCCCCTCGAACGAGCGGTCGATCGCCATCACCTCGCCGGTCGCCTTCATCTGGGTAGAGATCACCCGGTCGGCGCGTGGGAACTTATCGAACGGCCAGCGCGGGATCTTCGCCACCACGTAGTCGAGCGCCGGTTCGAAGGCCGCCGTCGTCTTCCCGGTCACGACATTCGTCAGCTCGTCCAGCCGCTTGCCGATGGCGATCTTGGCGGAGATCCGCGCGATCGGATACCCGGTGGCTTTCGACGCCAACGCCGACGACCGGCTCACGCGCGGGTTGACCTCGATTACGCCGTACTCCATCGAATCGGGATTCAGCGCGTACTGGACGTTGCAGCCGCCCTCGATTCCGAGCGAGCGGATGATGTTCAGCGCCGACGAGCGCAGCATCTGGTACTCGCGATCCGAGAGCGTTTGCGACGGGGCAACAACGATGCTGTCCCCCGTATGCACGCCCATCGGGTCGATGTTCTCCATGTTGCAGATCGTGATACAGGTGTCCGCGCCGTCGCGCATCACCTCGTACTCGATCTCCTTCCATCCCATGAGCGAGCGCTCCAGCAGCACCTGCTTGATCGGGCTGGCATTGATGCCGGAGGTCACGATTCGGTCGAGATCCTCCATGGTGTACGCCACGCCGCCCCCGGTGCCGCCAAGGGTGTAGGCAGGCCGGATGACCAGCGGCAGCGGCACCCGCTCGGCGAAGGCGTGCGCCTCGGCCAGCGTGTGGATGACCTCGCTCTCGATCGCCGGCTCGCCGATGTCATTCAGCAGGTTCCGGAAGAGCTCGCGATCCTCCGCCTTCTGGATCGCCGATAGCGGCGTCCCCAGCAGCCGGACGTTGTAGCGATCGAGGATGCCAAGTTCGGCGACCTGGACGGCCAGGTTGAGACCGGTTTGTCCGCCAAGCGTCGGCAACAGGCCGTCCGGGCGCTCGCGCTGGATCACGCGGCGGATGACATCCGGCGTCAGCGGCTCGATATAGACCGCGTCCGCGATATCCTCGTCCGTCATGATCGTCGCCGGGTTGGAGTTGACGAGAATCGTGCGGATGCCCTCTTCCCGCAGCGATTGGCACGCCTGCGTCCCGGCGTAGTCGAACTCGGCCGCCTGGCCGATCACGATCGGGCCCGAGCCAATGACGAGCACGCTCTCGGGGCGCTTGAAACTGGTTCCCTGGGAGTTACTCGCCACGCTGGTTAGTCCCCTCGTTCTTGCCTGCCGGAGCCGCGATCAACTCCAGGAATTCATCGAACAGCATGCCATTGTCCGCGGGCCCGGGCGCCGCTTCCGGATGGAACTGGACCGAGAGCACCGGCAGCTCGCGATGCGCCAGCCCCTCGACCGAGCCGTCATTCAGGTTCCGCAGGGCGACCTGCCACCCCTTGTCCTCCGGGACCGAATCCGCGGCAACCTGGAAGCTGTGGTTTTGGGACGTCATGGTGACTCGCCCGGTCCGCTCGTCCCTGATCGGCTGGTTGCCACCACGATGGCCGAACTTGAGCTTGTCGGTTTCCGCGCCGATCGCCCTCGCCAGCAACTGGTGACCAAGGCAGATGCCGAAATAGGGCCGCTGGTCTTCCAGGAGTGAGCGGACGATCCCCAGCCCCTCGTCCAGGTTGGCCGGATCGCCCGGTCCTGGCGAGACAATCACGCCGTCCGGATCGATCTCGGTCACGCGGTCATACGGGGTGCCATAGGGCAGCACCGTCACCCGCGCGCCACGACTGGTCAGGGAGTTGATGATGTTCATCTTGACACCGCAGTCGAGCACAACCACATGCGGTCCCGGGTTGTCGTCGCCGAACGTGGCCTCGCCGGAGAGCATCACCTCCCCGACAACGTCCAGCTCGCCCGGAAGTTTCGCGTTTCTTGCCTGTGCCACGAGGTCTTCGTCGCTCATCTCCCTGGCGTTATGGACCAGTGCCGCCCGCAGGTCACCCACGGAGCGAATATGCCTCGTTAGTGCCCGCGTATCAACGCCGGAGATTCCCGGGACGCCGTGCTCCTTCAGGTAGCCGTCGAGATCGCCCTCGGACATCCAGTTCGACGGCTGCGTCGCGAGCTCGCGAACGACCAGTCCGGCGATCCATGGCTGGCGCGACTGGTTATCGATCTCCGTCACGCCATAGTTCCCGATGATCGGGTAGGTCATGCAGACGATCTGCCCGCGAAACGATGGGTCGGTGCAAATTTCCTGGTAGCCGGTCATGGATGTGGTGAACACCACTTCGCCGCTGCCATGAACGTCTGCACCGAAGCCAACGCCCCGGAAAATCGTGCCATCGGCCAGCGCAAGCGCCGCGTCCCAGGCAGGTTGGTATCGTTTCGTATCAGGCACGGTGCGCTACCTCTCCGTTCACCATCGTCATCACGGCGCGACCGCGCAGTGTCATTCCGAGGAGTGGTGTGTTCTTGCTCTTCGTCTTCAGCGCGTCCGCCGTTACCGTCCATTCCGCGTCCGGATCAAACACGGTGATATCAGCCGTCGCGCCCGCCGCGAGGGACGGCGCATCCACGCGGAGGATCTTCGCCGGTTCGGTCGTCCAGCGACGTATCAACTCCATCGCATCAAGATGCCCCGCACGAACCAGCGCATAGCTGAGCGGGAACGCGAATTCCAGTCCGCTCAGGCCAAACGCCGCCGTCTGGTAGTCGCCCTGCTTGTCGCTCGCGGCATGCGGCGCGTGATCCGTGCCGAAGCAGTCGAACCAACCATCCTGCAGCGCCTTCAGGAGCATACGCGTATCCTCCTGCGGTCGCAGCGGCGGGTTGACCTTGGTGTTCGGGTCGCCTGGTTGACCCCGCTCACCTGCCGGCTCGTTCGTGTTGTGCAACTCCCTGCTCCCGGCAACCCATTCATCGCTCATCACGAGATGGTGCGTCATGACCTCGGCGGTGACATTCACCCCTCGCTGCTTCGCCTCGTGGATCAGCTCGATGCCCCGGCCCGTGCTGACATGGCAGACATGCAGCCATCCACCGGTCAACTCGGCGAGCATCAGGTCTCGCGCGATAATGATCTCCTCCGCGGCCGACGGAATCCCCTCGATGCCAAGCTCGCGGGAGATCTCGCCCTCGTGCATCGCGCCGGACGCCAACGGCTTGTCCTCGCAATGCACGATCACCGG
>CAZVAA010000002.1:38623-42729 GCA_964624125.1 uncultured Sphaerobacteraceae bacterium
ACGTCGTCCCGGCCCGACGCCGGATCGATCACCCGGCCACCCCGAATCAGTACCCCAGCCATGTCGCTCCACACCCTTTCTGGTCGTCGCACATCTGTATCATCCCGCCACATGCCACAAAAAAACACCCCCGAAGCCCGTTTCCGGACTCGAGGGGAACATCTCGGGTATGGTGTTCTCGTTGTACATTCTCATGCGAAGGGGCAGCACCTCAATCATCAGCCGCGCAAACTGCGCAAGTATACCACCGGTTTCCCGAACAGGCAGGGTCTTGCCACATGGCCGCTTCCACCATCGTCATCACCGAGGAAATCCAGGACCGCTTCGACGAGATCGAGCGCTTGCTCGACGCCGAATATGGCCCTCGCCTCCTGCGCCCTAACGAAGACCCACTCTCGACGCTGATTGGAACGATCCTCTCCCAAAGCACGAGCGACGTGAACTCGAGCCGCGCGATGGAGTTCTTGCGTTCGGAGTTCCCGACATGGGAGGAAGTCCGCGACGCCCCGGTCGAGGAGGTTATCGACGCGATCCGGCCCGGAGGACTCGCCAACACCAAGGGTCCGCGCATCCAGGCGGTCCTGCATGCGATCACGGAAGAGCAGCCCAGCCTCGATCTCGGATTCCTTGCCGACCGGAGCGTCGAAGACGCCATGGCGTGGCTCACTGACCTGCAGGGCGTCGGTCCGAAGACAGCCGCCTGCGTACTCATCTTCGCGCTCGGGATGCCTGCCATGCCGGTCGATACCCATGTCGGGCGCGTCATGAGCCGGATCGGCATCTTCCCGGACCGAACCAGCACCGCGACGAAACAACGCATTCTGGAAGAGCTGATCGGCCCGAATCCACAACGGGTCTATGCTGTACACGTTGAAACGATTTCGCACGGGCGACAGGTCTGCACCGCACGTAACCCGAAATGCAGCACCTGCCCGCTCCTGGAGCATTGTGACTATGGACAATCGCGCGTCGGATAATCACCTGACCGTCTCCGATCTGCTGACGCATCCCACGAAGGGCCAGACGGACCTGATTCTTGTCCGCCACGGCCAGACCGCCGGCAATGTACGCAATCTCTTTATCGGCCAGACTGACATGCCGCTGGACGACCTTGGCGAGCGACAGGCGTACGAGGTCGGCCAGCGCTTCCGGGACATCTCCCTCGACGACCTGTTGACCAGCCCGCTGCAACGAGCACGCCGCACCGCGGAGGCGATCGGCAACGTCACAGGTCTTTCACCGGTTGTCGTGCCAGGTCTCAGCGAGATCCACTTCGGCGAGGCAGAAGGGCTTACCTATGCGCAGGTGCTCGAGCAATTTCCAGAACTTAAAGACGACCTCTCCGATCTTGAGAAACTCGACTTCGGCTTTCCAGGTGGGGAGACCCGGGAGACATTCTACGAGCGCGTCATCGCGACATTCCTCGGCATCGTCGAGCGATACGAAGGGAGAACGGTCGCGGCCGTGGCGCACGGTGGCGTCATCGGCATGTTCTACGCGCAACTCGATCCCGGACCGCGCAATGACATGGCGAAATACGCCGTGGCCAACTGTTCGATCGGCCACCTGAAGATCGCCCCCGACCATACGCGTGTCGAGCTGTGGAACGACACCAGCCACCTGACCGAGGTGATCGAGATCCCATCCCGCTAGCAAGGCGCACGACGCGGTACGCACATCCGCCAATCGAGCTCGGAAGCACCATCGCAAGGAGAGACAATCGATGCAGTTGACCACTCTCGGAGGAAGCGCAGCCGGCGTCGGAACCGGCCAGGGTTGTTCCGGATACCTCGTCCAGACTGGCGCGACCTCCATCGTGCTCGATCTCGGCCCGAACACCCTGCTTGAGCTTCGGAAGCACGAGGACTTCAGGCGCCTCGACGGCATCGTGATATCACACCTGCATCTCGACCACGTGCTCGATCTCTTCGCGATGCGTTTCGCGCTTGCCTACAATCCGCAACCGGCGCCTCGTCCGGTGCCGCTCTACCTCCCACCGGGTGGCCTTGAGTTCATGCACAAGGGAGCGGAGCTCTTCGCCACCGATCCGAAAGAGATCGACACCTGGTACGACAGCGCGTTCACCATGCAGGAATACGACCCGGCACTCCCGCTCACGATCGGCGACATGGAGCTCACTTTTGCGCACACAGCACACGTGATTCCCTGCTGGGCGATCCGCGTCCATTCGGCGGACGACTCTGGAGACCTCTTCTATACCGGCGATACCGGTGTGGATGGGAAGCTGGAGGATATCGCGAGGGGCGCCAGCGTCGTGATCGCGGAATCCGCCGCCCGCCCCGGAACCGATATCGAGAGGATCCGCGAGCTCCATCTCGCTCCGGAGCATGCCGCCAGCATCGCGGCGAACGCAGGCGCGAACCACCTGGTGCTCACGCACATCTGGGAAGAGTTCGGGCCGGACTCGTTCATTGAAGCCGCGCGCGAGCACTTCGACGGGCGCATCACGCTCGCCACTCCGGGGGTCTCATTTTCATGGTAGACGCAACCACCAGCCCCATTGACGTCGACGGGGTTGCCGTCGGTCACACGACGGACCTGCCCAACCGTACTGGCTGCACGGTCATCGCCTTCGACGAGCCTGCCCTTACCGCGGCGGAAGTACGAGGCGCGGCGCCTGGCACGCGAGAGCTCGATCTCCTCGCCCCTGGCCGAACCGTTCAGCGCGCAGATGCGATAGTGCTCACCGGCGGCAGCGCGTTCGGCCTGCGCACGGCTGATGGCGTCATGCAGGCTCTCGCCAGTCTCAAACGGGGTTTCCAGACGCCCGCGATCCCGGTGCCGATCGTACCGGCAGCGGTCATTTTCGATCTCGCCAACGTGCAGGCGGAGATCCCGAATCCGGACGACGGCGCCACGGCATTCCGCACCGCCGCCCCACTCTCACAGGTCGAAACCGGAGAGGTCGGTGTTGGCGCCGGTGCGCGCTGGGGCGGAATCTTGGGTCCCGAGAATTCCCGGCCCGGCGGCTTCACGATGGCGCAGGTGGAGGTTGCCGGAGGCACGGTGACCGCCATGGTCGTCGTGAACGCCTTCGGGGTCATCCAGCCGGAGCAGGATCCCCGGCCGCTGGTGATGGATGCGCTCGCCGCCAATCCGCCCTTTGGCCAAAGCACGACGCTGATCTCCGTCGTTACCGATGTCACCTGCGGGCACGATGTGCTCACCAGGCTCTGCGTCGCCGCGCATGACGCCCTGGCGAGGGTCATCTGGCCATCCCACACCGTCGCCGACGGCGATGTCGCCTTCGCCAGCACAGTCAACGAAGGGCCGACCGATCCCGCGACCATCCTCCCGCTCTCGCTCGCGACCGAGCTTGCGGTCGAGAAAGCCATCCTCTCGATCGCCAGTGACCACTGATAACCATACGGTTGGATGCTTTTCGCACGACCGGCCCTTGTGACCGATCTCCTTCGGCGAACGTGATACCGGCCCCCGCAGCTGCGGGGGCCGGTATCACGCAAGGGCGCTCGCCTGGGACGGCGAGCTGAAACGCGTCAATCCCCGGTCCAAGATCACAGGAAATACGTCAGCTTGTCCCAGATCCAGTTCTCGATCTTTTCCCCGGTCCCTTCCGCTACCTGCGCCGGCTCGGATAGCGCGAGCGCGGGCTCGATGAACGCCGTCCGCGTTTCTTCAGCGACCGCGGCATCCTCGAACAGCACCGAGAGCTCGACGTTCCGGTACAGGGCCCAGGCGTCGTAGTTCAACGACCCAACCACAACAGCGTCATCCGCTACCAGCACCTTGGCGTGCATGATCTGCGGATATTCCATGACCGTCACGCCCGCATCCAGCAACTCCGGATACCGGTGCCTGAGCGCCGCGTCTGCCGGCGGATTGTTCGACTCACTCGGGACCACCACTCGCACGTCGACACCTCGCTCGGCGGCATCGACGAGCTTGTCGATGATATCGGGGTCGGAAAGATACGGGTTCAGGACGTCGATTCGCTCGGTCGCGGCGTCCAGCAAGGCGTGTGTCGCCTCGGTTCCCGGCCGGAACCCGCCCGGCACGTTATGCAGCACGGTCGCCCGGATATCACCCGCGACGTCCGGCTCCGGGAAGTACGGCGCCAGCGCGCC
>CAZVAA010000003.1:0-5426 GCA_964624125.1 uncultured Sphaerobacteraceae bacterium
TTCTCCGCCGGTGATTGCGGCGGCGGCGAAGAAGTAGGAGGCATTACTGGCGTCCGGCTCGATGTGATAGGTGTGGCCGGTGTATTTCTGGCCAGGCTCGACGCGGAAGGTCTTCCAGTCGACATCGTCGATCTCTGCCTCGACACCGAAGGAGGCCATGACATCGGCGGTGATCTCGATGTAGGGCGTGGAAACGAGCTCGCCTTCCACCTGAATCGTCATGCCATTGGCGGCGTAGGGTGCGGCCATCAGGAGTCCGGTGAAGTACTGGCTGCTTTTGTCGCCCGGAAGCGTGACGGTGCCACCCGGGAGCCCATCGGCGACGATGCGGACCGGCGGGCAGCCGGTGCCTTCCTCACTGGTTGCGTCCACGCCGAGTTGGTTGAGGGCTGAGATGAGGGGATCGATCGGGCGCTCGCGCATGCGAGGCACGCCGTCCAGGCGGTAGGTGCCGTGGCCGAGGGCGACGGCCGCTGCGAGGAAGCGCATTGATGTACCGGAGTTTCCAAGAAAGAGTTCGGCCTCAGTGGCGGGGATGTCCCCGCCGCAACCCTGCACGGTGAAGGACTCTGCCTGCTGGTCGCCGGTGACCTGGATGTCGAGCTGGTTGAGGGCGGCGGCCATATAGCGGGTGTCGTCGCTGAACAGGGCCCCGGTGAGGATGGTTTCGCCTTCGGCAAGCGCGGCGATGAGAAGCGCGCGGTTGGTGATGCTCTTGGAGCCGGGCACGGATGCAGTGCCGACGATGGGTCGGGAGACGGGCGCGAGCTCGAGGATATCGGCACGGAAGGAAGAGCTTGAATAGAACATCGACATGCGGGCGGACTCCGGCGTGTTGGTGCACGAGGGTGACGAGGCCACGGGCGAGCCCCGTGATTGCATCAAATGTGGCCGACCGGGGGCGGAACGTCAATGTAGTGAGTTGCCCGGACGCCTCTCAACGCATGAGAGGGTATGTGGGGCTACACGGCTTTGCATGAACTGACCGTGCTCGGGACATGGTCAGCCCATGCGGTGCGTGCCGATGGCGAGGCTCACTCGCTGCCGAGGGCATTGCTGATCGTGTTGGTGTTGTAGGTCATCATCGCGATGTAGGTGTCGCCGTCGGAGCCTTCCTCGCCGAGGGCGTCGCTGTAAAGGGGCGGGGCGAGCTCGACGCCGGCTTCATCGGCGATGGACTGCATAAGGGCCGGATTGACGACGTTTTCTGCGAAGATCGCGGGTACCCCGGCGTCCCGGATATCTTCCACCAACTCCGCGATATCCCGCGCGGAGGGATCGCCACCCTCGGTAGATACCGATCCCAGCGCGGTGCCGATCACCTCGAGCCCGTATGCGCGAGCGTAGTAGCCGAAGGTGTCGTGGCTGGTGACCAGCTTCCGGTTGTCCTCGGGAATCGTCTCGATGCGATCCCGGATCTCCCCATCAAGCGTCTCAAGCTCCGCGATGTACGTTTCGGTGTTCTGTTCGTAGGTGTCTGCGCGGTCGGGATTGGCCTCGACGAGGGCATCGCGAATGATCTCGACGCAATGGATGACTTCGTGGGCATCGCCCCAGATGTGGGGATCGGTATGCCCATGGTCATGCCCTTCGTGCTCATCATCATGCTCCGCCTCGTGAGGCTCGAGGTGGTCGAGAAGCTGGACAAACGTTGCCTCCGTTCCGGAGGCGTCGACCATCTGTTCCATCCACGCATCGAACCCGGAACCGATCGAGAAGACGACGTGCGCGTCGGCGATGCTGGCTGCCATGGCCGGGTCGGGGTCGAAGGTGTGTGCATCACCGCCGGCGGGGACGATCGAGGTGAGCTCGATCGCGTCGCCCCCGATATTGCGGACCCAGTCGGCAAGGATGCTGAACGAGGCGACGACCTTGATGGGGTCGTCCTGGGCGTTGGCGTGGGCGGCAAGGCCGATTGGCGCGAGCGCCGCCATGGCGGCCGAGCGGACGAATGTCCTGCGGGAGAGTGGCGTCATGAAAAGGTGATCCTTCGTGCGATGGTGACACGTCGCGTTGGCGTTTGGCCCGTTATTATTGGCGGTACAGTTCAATGCACATGCACGACACTGACCTCCTTAATGAGACTGTGTCGCATTATAGGGTCGCGGTACCCGGTCGTCAATGTGACGTGCCGGGCGGGGTGGGAACTGTCCATAGCAGGCTTGTCGTATTCCTTTTGAATTGAGCATGGCGCGAACGCGCCCACCTGGTATCGAGGAAGCAGAGATGAGAAACCGTTTTCGACAACTGATGCTGGCGTTCCTTGCCATATGGATGGTGGGAGCGCTCGCGTGGAGCGCGCCGGTCGCCGCGCAGGCAGGGGCCGAAGCCGCCGTCGAGCGTGCGGCGGTCGACCTGTTGCGGATCGAGGGAAGCCGCGATGCGAACGCGCTGTATGACAGGATGGCGCCGGAGTCGCGGATGATTATCCCGCGGCAGGGGCTGGTTACATGGTTGACCGATCCGCTCCTGATGGTTCCGGAAGGTGAGCCGGACATCCTTGATATCGCATTCGGCGATTGGGTGTCAGATGCCACTGGTGAGGCCTATGAGGACGTGGCGTTCGTCGAATACAGCGTGCCAGTCGCGAACGAGCGGGGCGATGATGTTCGCGAGTCAGAGATGGTGTTGTGGAACGACGGGCTTACGTGGAGATGGTTCTTTACCGGGATGGACGTTGATATCGATGACGTCGCCGACATGGCCGGCTGGACGATCGACTACGAATCGCCCTACACCACAGATATTTATCGCTCAGTGGACCTCTACTGGGCGCAGGTCTTCGCGAACGCTGGACTGAACTACCATCCGCCGGTCGACATGATCGGGATCCGGGTCGAGGCGCAGCCGACCGGTTGCGGCGTAGAGGATGAGATCGAGGTGATGGCGGTCTATTACTGCACCATCGACCAGACGATCTACTACGACCCGAATTTCCGTGACATGGTGGTGGAGACGTTCGGCGAGTATGCCTGGACGCATATCATGACGCACGAATGGGCGCATCATGTCCAGAACCTGCTGGGGCTCTACACCACGCGCGATCCCGAATTGCTGGGCGGCATGTACACCATCGAGAGCGAGCTGCAGGCGGATTGCCTTGCGGGAATCTTCAGCCAGGACGCCCGGGCACGCGGGTTGATCCGCAACCGAGATCTCAATGCCGCCGTCGAGGTCAACGGCATCGCCGGTGATTCCCGGGGGACGACCTGGGATGATGCCTCGGCGCATGGCAGCACGGACCAGCGCGAGGAGTCATTCTGGCTCGGGTTCGATGACGGGTTCCGTGGTTGCCACCTGCCGCTGGAATGGCAGGGCGAATAGGGCGATTGCCGGGGGTGTGAAGTCCTAGGCGCGGCGCCCCCAGGTCGCGCCGAGACCGAATCCCAGGGCGAGACCCGCGCCGATCGCGATGAACCACAGCGCATTGCTGGTGATCGCGAACAGGACCAGACCGATCGCGGCTCCGGCGAGCAAGCCGTACATCATGCCCAGTTCAGTCGACGTGTACTTTCGGTTGTTCATGGCGTCCTCCTGCCGTCTACCTGTAGCCGCAGGGTAGCGGGCCTCAAGCCTCATTCGCATGACACCGGAATGCCCGGTGTGACAATTGCGCATCATCCCCACAACCAGGAATCTCCCGTACAATGGCGGAAAGCCGCTGTTTCCAAGGAGTTGACCCCATGACCACCGCTTCCCCCGACACCGGATCGCCGCTCGATGTTTTCAGTGGAATCCCGCTGCCGCGCTGGGCGCTTGTCGAGCAGCGCCTCGATGACGACCAGATCGACGACATCGCCGATGCGGTGGCGAAGCAGTTTGCCCGGCTCGAGATCCGTGAGTCGATCCGCCCCGGGGACAAGGTCGCGCTGACTGCCGGGAGCCGGGGTATCGACCGTATTTCCGACGTGATCAGGGCGACGGTAGATGAAGTGAAGAAGCTTGGCGCCGAGCCGTTCATCGTGACCGCGATGGGGAGCCATGCGGGAGCCACCGCCGAGGGCCAGCGGGAGCTGATCGCTCATTACGGCGTTACGGAAGAGGCAATGGGTGCGCCGATTCGTGCCAGCATGGAGACGGTGCATCTCGGGACGATCGAGGGCGATGTGCCGGTCTGGTTCGACCGGATCGCGAAGGAAGAGGCCGATCTCGTCATCCCGATTGGCCGGGTTAAGCCGCATACGTCCTTTCGCGGGCCGACCGAGTCGGGCCTGATGAAGATGTTGGCGATCGGGCTTGGCAAGCAGCACGGAGCAAGCTGGTTCCACAGCCAGGGAATCGGTACGTTCGGCGACCTGATCCCGCGTGTCGCGAAGTACACCCTTTCACAGGTGAATATCCCGTTTGGGATCGCGTTGATCGAGAATGGCCTCGGCAAGATGGCGATCATCGAGGCGGTCCCTCGCGATGGCATGTATGAGCGGGAATGCGAGCTCCTGGTGATCGCCCGGAGCAAGATGGCGCGGTTGCCGATGGTGGAGCAGGTCGATGTCCTCATTGTCGATGAGATCGGCAAGGACGTCAGCGGGGACGGCGCCGACCCGAACGTGATTCACCGTGGGGTGGCGGATGCCGTGGACTTCGCCGACGACAAGCCGTTCATCCAGCGTGCGATCGTGCGTGGGTTGACGGAAGACACGGATGGCAACGCGACCGGCATAGGCATGTTCGATTTCACGCTCCGGCGGGTGGTCGACGGTATGGACCCGATCCCCACCTATATGAACATGATCACCGCCAAGGCGCCGCAGGGGGCGAAGATCCCGATCACGGTCGACACCGACCGGCAGGCGCTTTCGTTGGGGATCGCGTCCGGCATCAAGGTGCCGGAGGGGAAGGCGAGAATCCTGCGCATCCGCAGCACCAAGTACCTCACGAGGATGTACATGTCGGAGCCATTGCTCGACGAGGTGCGGCGGATGGAGCAGGTGACCAGTGTCGGTGAGCCGATGGACATCGGGTTCGATCCGGACGGGATGTTCACCGACGAACTGTAGGCGAGATCAGCCTGCGCGGACGGCATCGGCAACGGCCAGGCTGTCCTCGTAGATGTGGTAGCGGGTGATCTTGCCCGCTTCCACGGTGAGGCGCAGGGCGAAGGGAAAGGCCATCTCCCTGCCGTTCGAGCGAAGTTGTTGCCTGATATGACCCATGATCACGGCTTCGTCACCTTCGACCAGGAAGAGCGACAGTTCGGCCGCGCGATCTTCCGGGACGAACGCTGACTGCAGCGAGCCGAAGAGATCCTCCATGTCCTCGCGCGTATTGCGTGGACGGATCCACGGAACGTCTTTCGAGCCCGCGCAGAGGAAGTCGACCTCATCGGCAAAGATGGCGGCGGTCTGGGCGGCATCGCCACTGGCGAGCCGGGTCAGGAAGGCTTCGGCGGTTTCGCGTGTCGTCGTCATTGTCTGGCGTCCTTTCAG
>CAZVAA010000003.1:5526-7377 GCA_964624125.1 uncultured Sphaerobacteraceae bacterium
GCGAGCTCCCAACTGAAGCGGATCAGGTCGTGATGGGATTCCGTGTCGCGGACTTGCCGGAAGGTGAGACCCGGAAACTGGCTCTGGAAGCCGGCAATGAGGCCGTCAAGCTGGTCATGGCCGGTTGCTTCGAACATGGGATCGACATAGGTCGCATCTTCGGTCCACGCTTCGCTGATGAGCATCCTGCGGGCGCGGTCATCCGTCTCGTTCCAGATTGCGAGGTAGCTGGCGACCAGGTCCTGAGGCGTTTTCATGGTGTCGTGTCTCCTGTCGTACTCGTCCGGTTGTATGGGCCACCGTGGCCTCACCGGGCGTGTCCACAGACTGACCGAGGGGATGCCAGGAAACAATTACCTCGCAGGTCATGTTCGCTGGTTCTTCCAGCCGGTATGATCGGGGCATGACCATGACAGCCACACCGACCTTCGGGGACCAATTGAAGACGTGGCGACAGCGGCGTCGCATGAGCCAGCTCGATCTCGCGCTGGAGGCGGAGATCTCGACGCGGCATCTCAGCTTTGTCGAGACGGGACGCTCGCGGCCAAGCCGGGAGATGGTGCTGCATATCGCCGAGCGGCTCGATGTACCCCTGCGTGACCAGAACCAGCTGTTGCTGGCGGCAGGGTATGCACCGGTGTTCGCCGAGCGCGGGCTGGATGACCCGGAGATGCAGGCGGCGCGACGGGCGGTGGATCTCCTCCTTGCGGGGCACGAGCCATTTCCGGCGCTCGCCGTCGACCGGCACTGGACGTTGGTAGCCGGGAACCGGATGGTCCCGATCTTCCTGGAGGGCGTCCCGGCACATATGCAGGAGCCGCCGATCAATGTGGTGCGTGTCAGCCTGCATCCGGACGGGATGGCGAAACGTATCGCCAATTACCGGCAATGGCGCGACCACATGGTGGATCGCCTGCAGCGGCAAGTGGACGTGAGCACTGATCCGGTGCTGGTCGCGCTCCTCGACGAGGTACGCGGCTATCCGTTTCCCGACACCGGAGAAGATGATGCCGGGCACGAAGATCTCGGTGGGGTTGCGGTGCCGATCCGGTTGCGCACGGACCATGGCGTCCTGAGCGCCTACACCACGACGACGGTCTTCGGGACGCCGGTCGATATCACGCTCCAGGAGTTGGCGATCGAGTCCTTCTTCCCCGCAGATGCCCGGACCGCGGATATCCTGCGCGACTACGCGGCTACAATGATCAACGATCAGGGAGAACAACGCACATGATGAATCCAACCGTGACCCGTCGCCGGCTGGCAGCCATGACGGGCGCCGGCATCGCCGCGCTCGTCGGTGGCAAGGCTGCGCTCGCGCAGGACGCATCGCCCGTCGCATCCCCGGCATCCGGATCGCCCGCGACGACGGGTGTCGCCGGGGGCGGCACGCTTCAGGGGCTGGGCGGTGGCGCGGTGAGCTTCGTGCTTGCGGTGGTGCCGGTGCCCGATCCGGTTGGGGTGGTGTCGCTGCATGGCACGTTCCGGTTGGTCGACGAGACGGAGCCGTCGATCCCCATCGTGCTGGAGAGCCTCCGGTTCGAGACGTTCGGGCTGCTTTCGCCCGGTTCGATGCAGGGTCGGCAGATCGTGGGGTGGGCCTCGATGAACGGCGCCGGGGAGTACCCATTCCTCCTGCAGGTCGAGGATCTCGGCGAGGCCGGAACGGAGGAGGACCAGTTCAACCTCGTGTTCGGCGCCGATGCGGAGCCGTTCCTCGGGGGCGAGGCGAAGAACTGCGATTGTGGCGGGGTGAGCTACAGCCTGCGGAGCAGGGTGGTGACAGGGGATATCACGCTGTTCGGGGATGCGTGAGCAGGAGCAAAGCCGCGGCGTTCAGGACGACGTCCG
>CAZVAA010000003.1:7477-10080 GCA_964624125.1 uncultured Sphaerobacteraceae bacterium
ACGACCTGCACCGGCGCATCGGAGACGAAGGGACCGAACCCGGCGGCGATATACCCGTGTTCTCCACAAAGCTCGCCGACCTTGAGGCGCGTGTCCCGGTTCATGATCGATATGAACGACACGCCCTGGCTGAACCCGGCCGAAGGACCGCGATTTCCAGCATCGATAATCCGGTCGAGGACGTCCGGCGCGACGGGTTCACCGGTGAAGCGGCGAATCATCCGTCGTTTGCGAACAAGGTCGCGGAACTGCATCAGGGGATCTCCACCGGTTGCGGCGCCAGCAGCCGCGTTCGCACGTCTTCCGGGAGTTCATTCCAATCCTGTGGCCAGTCGATATCGCGGGAGAGGCCGTGAGTCTGGACGACTTCGTGATCGAGGTGCCGGCGATCGGCCTCGGCGATGTGGAGGTCGTGGCTTCCGGGTCCGAAGGCGAAGGCGAAATGGCGGGTGGCGGATTCCTGCAGGCGGAGTAGCAGTCCGTTGGTGCCTTGCGCATGGCGATCGGTCGCGATCACGACCGGCGCCTCTGGCCGGACCATGCATTGCAGGTCGGCGATCTCCAGGAGCGGCAGGTCGGGATGCAGCACAAGCATGGTGTCGTATCCCCGATTGAGGGCCCACTCGCGACCAATATCGAACGCGGCGTTCAGGCCGGAGTGTTCGACCGGTTGCGCCAGGACCGTGAGATCTGGTCGCTCACCGATATGGCGACGGGTCTCATCCGGCTCCCGGGTAACGATCAGGACATGATCGACGACGTGGGACGTATCCAGCACGTCGAGGACATGGGCCAGCATGGACCAGGCGAGCTCCGCGCGCTCCTTCTCCGAGAAGATCGGCGAGAGGCGTGTCTTGGCGCCGGTGGAGCCCCGGATGGCGAGGATTGCGACGGTTCGCATCAGGAACGCGTCCAGTCGATCGCGAGAATCTCCCGTGCAAGCCGGGCGCGATCGTCCCTGTCGCCCATAATCGTCTGCGTTGCACGGACCTGCAGGCCGCGCTCCTCCAGGCCACCCTGCAGTGCGGCGTCTTCAGTGTCAATGACCATCCCGTCGAGAAGGTCGCCGTAGATGCCGGCGATCCCCAGGGCGGAAACCTCGACGCCCCGGGCGGCGAGCATGCGATCGGCGGGACCTTTCAGCGCCTTGCCGCCGATGATCGGGCTGACCGCAACGACCGGGGCGGTGGCAGCGGCAAGCGCGTCGCGCATGCCTGGTACATCGAGGATCGGGCCGATGCTGACGATGGGGTTGGATGGGCAGAAGACGATGAGGTCTGCTCCCGCGATCGCTTCCAGCGCCGATGGGGTTGGAAGGGCGTCGTCTATCCCGCGGAAACGGACATCCTGCACCTCGTCGTCGTGGCGACGGGCAACGAAGTACTCCTGGAACTCGAGCCAGCCGTCGGCGGTGAGGATTTCGGTGGCGACATGCTGGTCGGTCATGGGCAGGAGCACGGCTTCGATCCCGAGCGCAGAGGCGAGGCGGGCCGTGACGTCTGTTGGTGTCGCGCCCTCTCGGAGCCAGTGGGTCCGGAGGATATGGGTGGCGAAATCCTGGTCACCGAGGGTGAACCAGGGATCTTCACCATAGCGGGCGATAGCGTCGAGCGTCGCGCGCGTGTCACCGGCAATCCCCCAACCGGTCTTCGGATTGGCGAGGCCGGCAAGGGTGTACATGACGGTGTCGACATCGGGGCTGATGGTGAGGCCCCAAAGCTCGAAGTCATCGGCGGTATTGATGATGACGCTGAGGTCGTTACCGGGAATAATCGCGGCGAGTCCCTGGGCGAGCTTCGCGCCACCGACACCGCCCGCGAGGGCGACAACCTTGCCGTAGTCTGGCACCGGGAGATCCTTTGACGAGTCGCGTGAGGCCGGGAGGGGTCCGGCAGTCATTCTGTAGTTGATTCTAGACCAGGCGTCTTTCGGGGAGAGTCGTTTCCCAGGTGGAACGTCGTGCCGGGGCCGGGAGTATGATGAGGCGAGGAGAACCTCCCGTCTTTTCCTGCCTTGAAATAGCCCGTTCCTTGCGTCTGCATCGGCCGGGGCGAGGTTGCTTCGATGACTGGTCCCTCTATCCCCAGAAACCCCGCCCGGGCGTATCAGGACTATATGGTGCCGACAATGTTCCAGCCCTGGTCGGGGGAGTTGCTGGACCGGGCGGCGCCCGCGTTCGGCGAACATGTGCTTGATATCGCCTGCGGCACCGGCGTCGTGGCGCGAGGCGCAGCCGCGCGGGTCGGACCGGACGGCGCCGTGTGCGGGATCGATATCAGCCAGGCAATGCTGGATGTCGCCCGGTCGATTCCCGTACCGAACGGTCCGCGCGTTGAGTGGATCCAGGGGCAGGCGGAGATCTTGCCATTCCCGAACGCGACCTACGACCTGACGCTCTGCCAGCAAGGACTCCAGTTCTTCACCGATCGCGCGGCGGGGATTGGAGAGATGTACCGGGTCCTCAAATGTGGCGGCCGGGCTGGAGTCAGTGTCTGGCGTGGACCGGAGCACCAGTCGGTGAAGGGCGCGTTGCTGGTCGCGCTCCAGCGGTGGTTTGGCCCCGGGGTGCTCCTGCCGTATTCATTCGGTGATGCCGACGCGCT
>CAZVAA010000003.1:10180-11544 GCA_964624125.1 uncultured Sphaerobacteraceae bacterium
TCCTTCACGAACCGGGCTTCCGAGGAAGATCGCTCCTCGTACTCCTGCCACAGCTCCGCGATCTCCTGTGCAGCGGACTCCGGCATGAGGCCGATCAGGTGGGCAGCGGCGTCCGCTTCGGCCTGTTCCTTCGCGGCCTTGTTCTCCGGCGTGCGCAGGTGGCGAACGCTGAAGAAGGCGCGGAGCGCTTCCGGGTCATCCTTGGGAAGCTCGTGCGGCTCGTAGGGCGGCCGGTCGCCGACGATCGATTCGGCAAGGTCGTGGATCAGCGCCAGTTTCAGCACGCGATCGGCGTCGAGGTCCGGTTGTTCCTGCGCGACGAACCACGCGATAAGCGTGGTCATCAGCGTGTGGTCCGCGACGGATTCCGTCTCCTCCGGCGCCACGCCCCGGTCGAGCCAACCGGTGCGAGGCGTACGTTTCAGGTTGGCGAGTGTGCGAAAAAGCTCGAGGGCCTTGGCTGCGGGCGCGGTCATGTTCGTTCCTGGCTGCGAAGAATCGGTTCAGTCCATTCGGGGCGATCATACCAGCGGGCCGGACGTGACATTCCCGGACAGCACATGGACAATGGTCGCGGCAATCCGGCCAGATCTATCGTGAAGGGTCCCATACGTGCCTGCACTTTCCCGTAATCGGGCGACACGCTGGGCGACCATCATCCTGGCGATCGCTTGCCTGGCGGCATTCTTCTCCGGCCCCGGCCAGACCTACGGTGTCTCGACGTTTGTCGACCCGATGATCGAGGAGCTCGGCCTCAGTCGCTCGGCGTATTCGGTGACCTACTCCTTTGGCACGATGATGAGCGCGCTCTCGCTCGTCTATGTCGGTCGCCTGATCGATCGCGTGGGTGAGCGGAAGATTCTCGCCGCGGCGGCGATCGGGCTGGCTGCGGCGTTGCTCCTGCTGAGCACGGCGCAGGGCCCCCTGTGGTTGCTGGTCGGCTTCTCGCTCATGCGCGCGAGCGGCCAGGGCGTGCTCACCCTGGCGGCGAAGACGATCATCCCGCACTGGTTCATTCGCCGGCGTGGCTTTGCTTTCTCGATGGTTGGCCTGGCGAGCGCCGTCAGCCTCGCGCTGTTCCCCCTGCTGCACAGCCAAACGGTGTCGGCGTTTGGGTGGCGTGGGGCATGGCGTTTCGATGCGATGTTGCTGCTGGTCATTCTCCTGCCGGCGGTGTTGATCTTCGTCCGGAACCGACCGGCCGATGTCGGCATAGACATCGAGCGGGAGGAGGCGCTCCGCGATCGTGGCAGGTCGACGCTCGACCTCGAGGTGCATGTCGAGGCGGAGGGCGGGATGACGCTCCGGGAGGCAATGCGGACGCCCATGTTCTGGGCGATCGTCGGGGCCGCCGTGGTGCCGTC
>CAZVAA010000003.1:11644-15035 GCA_964624125.1 uncultured Sphaerobacteraceae bacterium
GTCTGGCTTTCGTATGCCTACGCCGTCTTCCGTGGCGCATCTTCAGCGTTGTGGATGGTGGGCTCGGATGTTGCCTGGCCGCAGTTCTTTGGCCGGACGCATCTCGGCAGTATCCGTGGCGTCGGGACGGCGCTGGGGATCGTCGGAGCGGCCCTTGGGCCATTGCCCTTCGGCTTTGCCTATGACCTGACTGGTGATTACCGGGCAGCGATCGGCATTCTCCTGATCCTGCCGGTTGTCGCGGCGATCGTGATGTGGCTCGCGAAGCCGCCCCGGAAGCGGGAGGCGCCAGAAGAGCTCGTGCCGGAAGCGTGACTGCCCACACTCGTTCTCATGCGGCGGTGAGGTGATCGTTAAGGAAGATGAGCGTTCGCTGCCAGGCGTCTTGCGAATCTTCGTAGGCAGGCGAGTCCGGATCGAAGGTGAGGAAGGCGTGGCCGAGGCCCGGATAGATCACGAATTCATGGGGCTTGCCGTACTTGGTGAGCTTGTCGTCGTATGCTGCAACGTTGTCCATGCCGACGGCGGTATCCTGGTCTCCCCAGAACCCGAGCATGGGTGAGTTGATGCCCGTGACCTCATCCTCGTCGAGCGCGAGGCGCGGGTTGTTCGGCGTACGATCGCGCACGGGGAAGCCGTAGAAGGGGATGCTGGCATCCGGCGTCGGGGTCCGGCTGGCGGCGAGCATCACCATGCTGCCGCCCCAGCACATGCCGATCGTGGCCAGCTTGCCGGTGGAGGCGCCGTGGTCGCGTAGCCAGGCGAGGGAAGCGCGGATATCACCAAGCGTCTTATCCAGCACGACTTGTGCGCCGCGCTCGCGGGCGGCGTCGCGGTCGCCTTCCGGCACGGGGCCCTGGCGGAAGTAGAAGTCGGGCAGGGCGGCGATGTAGCCGGCATCGGCGAGGCGACGGGCGAGATCCTGGTAGAAGGGCCCCGGACCGTGGATGTCGTGGACGATGAGGACCGCGGGAGCGGGAGTATGCTCCGGGATGACGAGGAAGAGGGGAAGCGACCCGTTCTCGACCGGCAGGGTATGTTGCTGCTCCTGCAGGTGGGCTCCTCCGGAGATTGGGTGCGGACAAGTTTCGTGGCACATACGTCGGCTCCTTTCGCGTGGCCGGCTTGCGCGTGACATGTCGTCCCGATCATACCAGCCTGCCGGAGCCCGGAGAGATGACGTGGCGGGCATGAAAAACGCCGCCGGGCGAGACCTCGGCGGCGTGCACGTGCGTTGTTGTTCCTGGCTCAGGAGCCCGGGGTTTCGCCCTCGGCGGGATCGACCGACGCGAGGATGCTCGGCGTCGGCAGGCGCATGCTGCGGGCAGCGCCACTGAACTCGGTGATCTCGGCAGGCTGCATATCAAGCGCCTGGCTGATCCGTCGCGCGATGTGCGGTCGCGGTTCCGATTTTCCCAGCTCGATCTGGGATACGGTCACTCGTGCCACACCGGCACGGTCGGCCAACGTTTGTTGCGACATATGTCGCCGTTGCCGCGCCTCCCGAAGCGTCAGCATTCCAATGAACTCCCTCTCCAACCACAATGACACTCCGGTGTGCGGGGGCACGGGCTACCGGGGTGTCAGATCGGTGATCCCGATCGTCCCGCAAGAATCCTATAACGGTGAGGAAGGTGAAAGAAAGGTATACGAACGGCTTTCCTTGAGGGCAATTTCGCCGAATTGGCGCGGAAATGTGTTGTTGCCTGTGCGGACAGCGTGAACGTTCGGGGTATTCATCGAGGAAATGTTGTTGCACCAGGCGAAAAGGTTCAATTGTGCCTTCCTGGAACAGTCCCGGCTTCAGTAGGTGACGCCCTTTGTGAATGCGGATAGGCTACAGGCGTTGACGTGACAAGGCTAAGGAGTAGACGTATGGCAGATCCACGTATCGAAAAATGGGCGAAGGCGCTCGTTGGATACTCGGTCGAGGTTAAGGCTGGCGATGTCGTCGCCATTACCGGGCATACCGCCGCCGAGGCGTTGCTGCGGCAGGTGGCGAAGGAAGTCGTTGCGAGAGGCGCGCACCCGGTGATGATGCCGATTATCGAGGGGGGTGCGTCCGACCTGTTGCTGGAGGGCTCCGACGAGCAGCTGCGATACGTCTCCCCGCTCGAGCGGTTCATGCGTGAGGAGGCGGATGTGCTGATCAACGTCCGCGCCGAGACGAACACGCGACGGATGTCCGCCGTCGATCCGGCGCGGCAATCGCTGTTCACGAGCGCCCGAAGCGATCTCTCGGCGACCTACATGCGGCGCGCGGCGGAGGGCGAGCTTGACTGGACACTCACGCTGTTCCCCACAGATGCATACGCACAGGACGCCGACATGGATACGGAGGCGTATACCGACTTCGTGCTGGCGGCCTGCAAGCTGGACCGGGAGGACCCGGTGGCGGCGTGGATGGAGCTGCGGGATGAGCAGCAGCGGCTGATCGACTGGCTGGATGGCAAGAAGGAGATTCGCCTGACGAGCCCGGACACCGACCTGACGCTTTCGGTGGAGGGGCGGACCTGGGTGAACTCCGATGGACGCCGCAACTTCCCAAGTGGGGAGATCTTCACCTCGCCGGTTGAGGATTCCGTGAACGGGAAGATCCGGTTCTCGTTCCCCGTCGTGACGGCGGGGCGGCAGATCGAGGACATCCGGCTCCGGTTCGAGAATGGCAAGGTGGTCGATGCCACCGCCGCGAAGAACGAGGAATACCTGATCCAGACGCTGGACACCGATCCCGGCGCGCGCTACCTGGGCGAGTTTGCGTTCGGCACGAACTTCGATATCCAGCAGTTCTCGAAGAATATCCTGTTCGACGAGAAGATTGGCGGCACGGTGCACATGGCGGTTGGCCGGGGTTACCCGGAAACCGGGAGTACGAACGAGTCGGCTATCCACTGGGACATGATCTGCGATCTCCGCGAGGGCGGGCAGGTCACGGTGGACGGCGAGGTATTCCAGAAGGACGGAGCGTTCGTCGTCTGATGGCCAGCCAGGATGAGCAGGCAATGCCTCCTGCATCGAGAACGCTCCGCTATGCCGTGATCGGCGATACGCATATCGACCCGGACGAGACGGCGGAGTCCGAAGCGCTCCGGCGAGTGTTTGGCTGGCTCGAGGAGCTGGACCCGGCGCCGGATTTCGTGGTGCACGTCGGGGATATCACCGAGTGCGGGTTCGAGGAGCATTTCGCGGCGTACGAGTCGCTGATCCCGGCATGGCTGCGGGAGCGCTTGTATCACCTCCCGGGGAACCATGAGACTCGCTGGGACGAGCATGCGAACCGGAAATTCCATGACCGGTTTCCCGGCGCGCCGTTCTCCTTCGATGCTGGCGGTGTGCATTTCGTCGGGCTCGACCCGACAACGCATCTCCAGGAGCTCGGCCTGTTCGGGGA
>CAZVAA010000003.1:15135-41432 GCA_964624125.1 uncultured Sphaerobacteraceae bacterium
CGTTGGCAACGTGATCTCGGCGCCCCGGTGATCGCCGGGCTCGCGATGAGCGGGGATGCGGGGGATGCTCAGCTGCTCGTGCCGGTCGAGGGGCGGTTGCATGCGCTCGATCCTGGCAATGGGGCAGAGCGGTGGGTCGCCAGTGGTGGCGGGTTCCTCGGTGGGCGCCCGGTCGCCGACGAGCGGTTCGTCTTCGCCTCGTTCGGTGATGGTATGTTGCGCGCGTTCGATCGGGTGGATGGTCGAGAGGTATGGTCGCAACTCGTCGTGGAGCGTGATCGCCGGTACACGAGGTTCCTGTACAGCGCGTGGGCGCACAAGACGATGTTGTTGCCCGGCATGGTGCTGACCTCCACGGTGGAGGTCGCGACGGCGCGGGATCGGGAGTCCGGCGAGGTCGTGTGGTCGCTGCCAGGCGGGTTCATGTATGCGGCCGGTGTCTTGCTCCCGGACGGGCGGACACTGGTGATGGCGTCGGAAACGGGCGTCGTGCATTCGGTGGACGCGCTTACCGGGGAGGTGCGGTGGCAAACAGACCTCGGGTACTGGGTGCTCAACGCGGGGCCGGTGGTGGACGGCGATACGGTGTACGTGCCCGGGACCGGGTCGCAACTGGCCATGATCGATCTTCACGATGGCCGGGAAACGGCCCGGATCCAACTCGCCGGCACGGCGTTAGTCAGCACACCGGTGGTAACAGGCGAGATGCTGGTCGCCGGTGGACAGGATGGCCGGATTCGGGCGCTGCGCATGTGAAGCGCCCGATGAGGAGCCGGGGTCACGGCTCCTCACCGTCATTACGTCGCCATGGGATTCATCAGAGGGCGATCGGCTCGTCGGGGTCCTCCCCGCTGAGGACGCGCTTCATTTGCTCGATGGTTTCGTCGTAGGTGTTCTCGGTGATTGCACGAACATCGAAGCTCATGACATCCATGTAAGGCTGGAGAAACGCGGTGAGTTGCCGGGGATCATCGTAATCCACGACGAGGACGCCGGCGCCCCCGCCGACGAGGTTGTACCAACCCCTGATGTTCTCGGGCCGGTTCCTGCCAGCTTCGTGCTGCTTCACGACGCGTTCGGCGACATCCTGCCGCGTCGTGCCGGGAAACCAGGTGAACTCGCAAAGGAATAGCATGGTCATTCCTTTCATGTGTGGCATCGAGCGTGTCCTCGGATACCGGTGGACAGGTTCCAGCACAACCAGTGCCAAACGTGGGCGCGACATGCGCATACTGGCGAGCGTGGACCGGCATAGCATGGTGAGGTGAGATGGAGATCGTAACGGAGCTGCTGCTGGATGAGGTCGACGCACTTGATGCGGCTGCGCGCACGCTCGTCCTGGGTGGCGAAGCGGCGCTTGCGGACGAGCTCGGGCGATCGGGCGACGTCGCATGGTGCCCGATCGATATTCGAGAACGAACGGCGGCCGGCAGGACGAATGTTGTCGTAGTCGACGACATTGATTCGAGCGCGTACGATCGCATTGTAGTGCCAGTTCCGCCGAATCGTGACCTTGCTCGCCGCTGGTTACTGACGGCCCGGATGGCGCTTCGCTCGGAGGGCGTTCTCGTCCTTGCCGGGGCGAACGCGGAGGGGGCAAAGTCGGTGGTCGCCGACGCCCGGTCGGTTTTCAGCGAGCCCATGGGTGAGCACTATGCCCGCAAGCATCGGATCGCGCGGTTTCACCGGTCGGAAGCGCCGCCTGATCTTCCGGGTTGGGCGAAAAAGGACGGCCTGTTGCCCGGTACCTGGCAACGGTTTGCGGTCGAAATCGACGGCAACGAGGTGGTCCTGGAGACGCAACCCGGTGTGTTCGCGGGGAATCGGCTGGATGCCGGCACGCAGCTCCTGCTCGCGAACCTGGTGATTCGGGAAGGAGAACGGGCCCTCGATGTGGGCTGTGGCGCGGGGGTGATCGGGATCGCGGCGAGCCTCCGGGGCGCAGGCGCGACCGACCTGGTGGATGCCAACCTCCTCGCGGTCGAGGCCAGCGCCCGGAATCTCGCTCGCCTCGGGATTGCCGGCAGGGCCTTGGCGAGCGATGTGTTTTCCGCTGTGGCGGACGAGCGATATGACCTGATCGTCAGCAACCCGCCCTTCCATCGTGGCAAGGCGGTCGATTACGCAGTCGCCGATCGGTTGATCTCCGAAGCTCCGGGGCACCTCCTGGACGGTGGGCGCCTTCTCATTGTTGCCAACGCGTTCCTCGCCTATGGCAAGCGCATGGAGCGGTTTTTCCACTCCGTCGAACTGGTCGCCGCGACCCGGCAGTATCACATCCTGCAGGCGCGCGAGCCTCGCTAGGGCACCGGGGTTTCCTCGGTCCACTTCGGGGTGATGGTGGGCTGCCAGGCGGCCATACGATCGATCAGGCGATTCGCATCGGTATCTTCCAGCAACATCCGCCGGTGGGCGTCGGAGATAAAGCCCTGCTGGGTGGCGTCGTCGAAAAAGGCGAGGAGGTGACGGAAGAAGCCGTCCGTCGTGTCCAGCAATCCACATGGCTTTCGATGGATGCCCAGCTGCGCCCACGTCACGATCTCGCAGAACTCGTCCAGCGTCCCGAAGCCGCCTGGGATAGCGATAAAGCCGTCGGCTTCCTGCTCCATGCGCGCCTTTCGCTGGTGCATGGAGCCGGTGATGTGCAGTTCCGTGAGGCCGGGGTGGCCAAGCTCCTTGTCCATCAATGCCTGCGGGATCACGCCAATCACCTCGCCACCGGCCGCGAGCGCGGCGTCCGCGACGACGCCCATCAGCCCGACACGTCCACCGCCGTAGACGAGCGTCAATCCCTGCTCGGCGATGGCGGTGCCGAGGTCATGAGCGAGGCCGGAGTAGACGGGTTGCGCGCCATTGCGCGAGCCACAGAAGACGGCGACGGATTTCATGGGGTCCTCCGGGAAACGATGCGTGGGTGGGTGCGATCGGCAATACCCGCAAAGTGTACGCACGGACACGTCAGCGTGCGCCAATGAGTTGGTACGCATGAGCCATTGACCGGGACGCCCTTACCCGATGTACTAGGATTCAGTTGGGTCAGCGACGTGCGGCGCGCCGTGCGCGGGTTCGCTGCCCCGGGCGGTTGCCCTGTGTCACCACGGGTGAGGGTCGATTTTCCGCACGATCGATGACGCCATGAGCGGAATGGAACACATTCATGCGTAACAGTTCAAACCGGATCGAGGTCACTCACGTCGGCAGCTTGCCGCGGTGGGAAAAGCTGCGTGAAGCCAACAAGAAGCGGCTCGAGCAGGGCGGCGAGCTGGACGGGTTTGACGAGATCCTCAAGGAATCCGTCGACGCGGTCGTCCGCAAGCAAAAGGATGTCGGCGTCACCGTTCCCAACGACGGTGAGTATGGCAAGGCCATGGCCGGCAAGGTCGATTACGGCGCCTGGTGGTCGTACTCGTTCCAGCGCCTCGGGGGCCTCGAGGTTCGCGAAGGCGGGATCAGCGGGGTTGCGCCACACCAGGAATCCTCTCCGGGCAATGTGAAGCTCACGAACTTCGCGAATCGCCGCGACTGGGTGACCTTCGCTGATGCGTACCAGGACCCGACCGCGGGTATCGCGCTCGGTGACACCGGTGAGCAGCCGACGTTCCCGGTCCAGGTCGAGCCGGTCACCTACATCGGCCAGGAGCAGGTGCAGGCGGACATCGCGAACATGAAGGCCGCGATGGAGGCGAACGGCTTCGACGAGGGGTTCATCACCGCCGTCTCGCCGGGTTCGGCCGCGCGCATCGGCAACGAGTACTACAAGACCGAGGAAGAGTTCATTTACGCCTGTGCGGATGCGCTCAAGGAGGAGTACAAGGCGATTGTCGATGCCGGGCTCATCCTCCAGATCGATGATCCGTCGATCGCCGAGAACTACGACCAGATCACGCCGGAGCCGTCGATCGAGGACTACCGCTCGTTCACGCAGATCCGGGTCGATGCGCTGAACCACGCGCTGGAAGGCATCCCGGAAGACCGCGTGCGGTTCCACCTCTGCTGGGGAAGCTGGCACGGTCCGCACACGACCGATGTCGAGTTCAAGCACATCGTCGATTTGATGCTGTCGATCAAGGCGCAGGCCTACACCTTCGAGGGCGCGAATGCCCGCCACGAGCATGAGTGGAAGGTGTGGGAAGACGTGAAGCTGCCAGACGGCAAGATCATCCTGCCGGGCGTTGTCGGCCATGCCACGAACGTGGTCGAGCATCCGGAGCTGGTGGCGGACCGGATCGAGCGCTTCGCGAAGCTGGTCGGCCGCGAGAACGTCATCGCCAGCACCGACTGCGGTCTTGGTGGGCGCATCCATGAGCAGATCGCCTGGGCGAAGCTCGAGGCGCTGGCGCAAGGCGCCGACATGGCCACGAAGCGGCTCTGGGCGTAGGGAACGCTCCCAATCCATCGCTGAAACGAACGTCCGCGGTTCCTGATTGGAGCCGCGGACGTTTTCGTGCGCAAAATCTGTATGATAGGGACGTGCAGCAGTTCGCCAGGGGCAGGATCATGGTCGTCGCCGTTATTGAAGAGAAGAAGGACGAGATCGCGGCCTTATGCCGGGAATACGGAGTGCGCAGTCTCTGGGTCTTTGGATCTGCCACGACGGATCGCTTTGATCCCGAAACCAGCGATATCGACTTCCTCGTCGACCTTGGTGAGTTTTCGAGTGATTACGGTGCCCGGTATTTCGATTTTCGGCGCACGTTGGGGGCCCTGTTTGAGCGGGATGTCGATCTCCAAACGGTGGCCGGGTTGCGACATGGTTGGTTTCGGGATGAGGTCGTGTCTACGAGGGTGAGAGTCTATGACGCGACAAACGACCAATTGGCTGCGTGATGCTCATCAGTGTGGAACCCGAATCATACGCCTGATTGAGGGGCTGGATTTTGACCAATACCACTCCACCGAGTTTCCGCGACTCGGAGTCGAGCGATACCTCATCACGGTTGGTGAAGCCTTACGAGTCGCGTTACGTAACGATCCAGGCTTGAAAACGGAGCTCCCCGAGGCCCGGTATGCGATAGACCTGAGAAACTTCCTGACGCACGCATACATGCATATCGACGACTGGGTCGTCTGGACCACCATCACCACCAAGCTCCCAACATTGCTTGAAGATATCGACCATCTCATCGAGAGGCGAACAGGTAACGATCCCACCCAGGGCAAATAGATGATGTCGGCCTAATCGAAGGGAATCCGGTTAGCCGATCAGGCGGTCCTCACGACCACGCTTACCTGACTTTCCATTCCTCCAACAGCGGGCCCATTGAACCGTGCACCGGATCGGTACGGGGAAGGGCGACGTTCGAGATCTCGTGGTCGGCAGCAGGACGCTCGCCGGGGTCGCCGTAGCGCATATCCACCGATTGGCCCGGCGGATATGCGCCGATGATCTGGTAGTCCCCGCTGTCTTCGAGATTCTTGTGGGCGGTGCCGGCCGGCAGTACGGCGACATCTCCCGCTTCGAGCCGAACCTCTGTGCCGGATGGCCCGCCCAACTGGACGAGCACCCAGCCGCGGGAGCATCCCAGCACCTCGTGCGCGGTCGCATGGTAATGGTGGAAATCGAAGATGCCGTTGCGCCAGGTGTCAGTCCAGCCATTGCTGGTGAACAGGGCCTCGATATCTCGGGCGGGGTCAGGTGACCGGAAGGTCACCGCCTGGCGATACAGCAACACCGGCAGGGCGTTTCCGGGAAATCTCCCGTCATCTTCGATAAACAGGGTCACGATCCTCGAGTGATCGGCCATGGCCAGGTCTCCTCTCATGCCCGGCACAACGTCAGGAACCATGCCACGCGGCGTGATTACCGATCCGGAGAGAGGGCGTCGACAAACCGGGACGGTTCCTCGAGGCTCATGAAGATCGTGGTTGCGCGAATCGGGAAAAACAGCACCCTTCCGGACGATGGCTTCTCCATCGAGATCTTCACCGCGTCGGAGATGGCGCCGTTGATCGCCCAGCCGCCGCGGAAATCGCCGTGCATGCCGAGCCCGAACCACCACGGGATCCGGTCGACCTGCTCGACCGAGGCGATATCTTCCCGGCGCATGGTGATGGAGCCGGACCAGCCGAGCCTGACGTGGACGGTGTCGTCGGAGACGTCGACATATCCCTTGCCGGGGCCGGCTCCAAGCAGCGTGAGGAGGATGCGGCTCGCCAGGTTGTAGGAGAGATCGAATCGCATGGTGGTGACTCCTTCGTCGGGGTCCCGATGGCGCCCCGTTGCGCCCGCAGGGACCAGCGTTGTCCCTGCTCCTGTGTTGATTTCAGTATCAGGGAATCCGGTGAGAAAGATGTCACCAAAGCATGACCTGTCCGAGGCTCTGGGAGCGCACAAACAGTGAGGTACATGGTGGATGATGTGCGGATGGGGGTGGCGTCCCGGTCTGGCGAGGGGCATGGTTGTGCCGTGCCAGACCGGGACGCCATGATACCTAGGTCGGCGTTTGCAGGATCTCGTCGAGGTTCCGGAGGAGGACCGCGGCAGGCTCGAGCGATCGGGTGCCGGGCTCGGCATCGCCGGACGCGATGGTGTCGTACCCGATCACGAGGACGTTACGCACCGGTACGAGCGTGAGGTCGCGCGTGCGGCCGTTCTCGTACACGATCGTTTCCGCGTCATGCCCTTCAACCGATTGCTCGACGATCTCGACCGTCTCGTCCTCGTAGTAGTTCCGCGCATGGAACATCGCGGAGAAGGGGGCGACATCATCGAGGTAGACGACATATGCGCCCAGGAGCGGGGTGTAAAGCCGGTCGCCGAAGACCGCCCCGACCTGCACGCCGCCGACGGCGCTGAAGTACGGTGTCTGGGCAACATCCGTCCAGCGGGATGCTTCGAACGAGTAGCCACGGTACGTGAGCTCGAACGGACGGTTGATGAGCGTGTCGCGTAGCTCGTGCGGACCCACGGCAACCAGGCTGGTGGAGGGCGTTTGGGCGAGCAACGGACGGGTGAAGCCGGCGAGGGGAAGGCCAAGGGCCAGGCCGGCGGCGAAAGTACGGCGAGAGATGCGGTGAGCCATGAGTGTCTCCTTCCATAAGAATGGCGGACACATGTGACGTTGAATGTAAGGACCCGTACCTCGCACCATCATATCAGAATGCGATACGAAACAGAACAGATGTTCCCGCCTGTGCTATGGTGGATTTTTGACCCCTGATACCGGAGAACAGGAGCCCGCGTGGAAGTGATCGATCGGCAGGTGAGCCTGGATGCAATCGACGCGACGGTTGGGCCGAGACCGTCGGAGCGCCTTGTGGAAAGCGTGAAACGGAACGGCGTGATTGTTCCGGTGATCCTCGCCGAGCGCGTGAGCGAAGATGGCGAGTTGTTCCACATCATCGTGGACGGCAACCGGCGCGTCGCCGCCGCGCGGGAAGCCGGTGTCGACACCGTGCCCGCGCGTATCGTGCAGCAGGCGTCCGAGCCGGAGATCGCGAACCTGACGTTGCAGACCAACAATTTCCGGACGAGCAACTACGTCACGGAGTTCTGGGCGTTGAGCGAGCTGCAGCGGTCAGGTATCGATCGTCGCAAACTGGCCTCTTTCACGGGGATGACCAACTCCACGCTGGCAACCCGGGAGCACCTGGCGAACCTGGATCGACGGTTGTTCATTGGGTTGAGTGAGGGGCGAATCCCGCCGACCGTCGCGCTGGCCGCGGCGAAGCTTGACCGTGACGTGCAGGAGCAGCTGGCGGAGACCTTTAGCCGTAATGGCCGCCTCACGAAGCAGGATGTGGATGCCCTCACTCCGGGCAAGAACGATCCGGGCGAGTTGCCGGAGGTGGACACCGAAGGGCGCGTCTTGCCGGGTGACCTGCAGGTGGCGCTGGTCGCGCTCGCCCGCCAGGCGCGGCAGCGAGGGATCGATCCGGAGACATGGGCAGAGGCCGCGGAGCGGGCGTTTCGCGAGGTGGAGCGTGATTCCCGGGACCAGTAAGGTCTCGCGGCGACTGGCGGCTGGTTGACGGTTCTATACTTGCGGATGGAAAAACGATACAGGTTTGTCAACAGGAGTATTGGTTCACTCATGGCATCAACAAGCTCAGGCCCGAATCCCCCTTGCGAAGTCGGCATGCGCCATCCGCGAGACCGGCATCGCATGCGCCCGGTGGAGGGTGCCGATCACGTCTGGTTCTGCAGCCGGCACTCGATGTACGCGCAGTTGGTCGATGGGGACACCGCCAGCTCGGCGAAGCGCGGCGATGACTGGACGCACTATGCCGACATCGATGGCGTGGTTGTGCGCCAGGGCGACGAGCGGCAGGGCGGCCAGATCGTCTACTTCCGCGAGAAGTAACGCGCCGGTACCCGGCGCGGGAGCAGGGGATCGCCATGACCCATCTCGCCGAGATCACCCGGGACTTCAGGAAGATCGGCGATGTCCCGTATGCCGTCATCGAGACGATGCTGATGCGGGAAGAGTCGCCGATGCAGGAAGACGGGCGGCAGACGCACCTCGTCGCATCCCCGCACAGCGCCCTGTTCTGGGCGCAGGCCTGGCTCGAGAACCAGTGGAAGACGACCGGGCTGATCATCATGCCCGAGGACAACAATCCAATGGGGCTGCGTCCCTGGCTGGAGGATCCGAACGGCCTGCCGCCTGGCGCGACGGGGACGATCACCGCGCCGGATGGCGGGCAGTTCCTGACCTTCGAGTCCGATGCCTGGTGCGCCTTCGAGTGGCGTCGCCGGCTGGTGGATGACCCCAACTACAAGGGCGGCGTCTACGCGGAGACGACAACGCTCGCCGAGATGCTCGGGGTGTATGCGCCCAGCGGGGATGTCCATCCGATCACGGGGCTGGATAACGCCGACGTGCAGTATGTGCAGTCGGTGACGACGATGCTGTCCCGGTTCGACCTGGCGGAAAATGATGAACCGCCGCTATACCCGACGCGGCATTGATTCGGTCCGGGATCGTCAACAGAGGCTCTTGAGTGCAGTGGATGCCGGGTGACCCGGTCCAATGCATTCGGTACGCGGGATTCGCCTGAAGGGGAGATTGGTATGGATGACCAGGAACTCTGGGCATCGATGGAGCGAATCTTCAACATGACCCCGAAGGAACGATACATGGATCCGGCCGCGGATGAGCTGCACCGGGAGTGCCTGCGCCGCATCGAGGACATGTCTCGCAGTGAGATGCGCCTGTCGCTGAGCCGCTATGTCCGCGATACGATGCTGTCCGATGATGCGCTCGACAACCAGGGTGGTTGGGAAGACGTCCTCGCGTTCCTCGACTGGATCGACGGGGGCATGGAGTAAGCCAGGTGACCGATTCACATTTGCCCCTCGCGTTCTGTATCGACGGATCCCCGGCGCCATGGGGCAGTGCCCAGCAGGAGGGCGGGCCGGAAGCGGTCGCCGGGGCGGTCGACTGGACGATGGAACTCGCGCAGATCGCCGAACGGGCGGGCGTCGACTCCATCTGGCTGCTCGAAGACCCGGACGGGTGGGACGCGCTTGCGGTCCTCGGCGCGATGGCGCGCCTTACGGAGCGCATCCGTCTCGGGACCTGCGTCGTCAATCCCTATTACCGCCATCCGAGCCTGATCGCGGCGTCGATGTCGACGCTCGACATGCTCAGCAATGGGCGCGCGTTTCTCGGGTTCGGGCGCGGGCAGAGCGAGTGGTACGAGATCGCGATGGGGATGGATGTCGGAAAGCCGACGCGGCGCATGGCGGAGACGATCAACCTGTTGCGCCAGTGGTGGTCTGGCGACATGCGTGCGCGGTCGCCGGAAGAGGCGACCGAATTCGCGATACGTGACTGGGAGCGGATGATCCGGCCGGTGCAGGACCGGTTTCCCGTGTATATGGCCGCGGTCGGTCCCATCGCGATGCGTATTGCCGCGCGGCATGCGGACGGGGTGATCTTCAACGACCTCTCATCGATGCAGTTCATGCGCGAGTCGATCGCGCAGGTGCGGGAGGAGGCGCGGAGCGTCGGGCGCGATCCGTCCCGGTTCGTGTTCGCCGCGCGCTCGAACGTCACCATCACCGATGATCCGGAGCAACTCTACGAGAGGCGCAAGAGTACCGTTGCGATGATCCACGCGTTGCCGGGGATGGAGCGCCTGATGCGCACTGACGGTCACGATATCGAGCGGGTCATTGCGGACGTCCGGGCCGCGATGAATACCGGTGAGATCCTTTCCGAGGGCGGCGGATTCGGCGATCTCCGGCGAGGTGGCGACCTGGCTGCCGCGAAGCGCGCAATCCCGACGTCGCTGATGGAGGAACTCGTGGTGGCTGGCCCGCCGGACCAGGTCCGGGAGCGGCTTCGGGAGATGCACGAGATCGGCGTCACCCACGTCTTCCTGGCGCAACCGAAGCGCGGAACGACCGTCGAGGAACTTTCCGGGCTGGTCGATTCGCTGCGATCGGGCACCTGAGCGGACGACCGGTCGTCTCACGCGATCCTTCACCTCACGGCTAGTGCATCCGTGCCGGGCTCCGTAACCAATCTCGCTGCCCGCGCGTTGTGATGGGCGAGAGGCAGCTTTCCCGGACAACTGGTCCCATCAGTTCCCTTTCCCAACGTCCCCTGCCTCTCCCCGGTGTCTGGCCGCGAGTCTCGGACCATGCGGTTCGGGCGCCGGGTCCCTTGCGGACTGCTCGCGGGCACGCCCGGTGGCAGCGAACTTGAGGCGGGGCCGGGGTATGATCAACAGGTCAATCCGGGATAACAACGAGCATGGGCATTCGGGTCGGTAGAGATAGCGGCGGAGAGGTGTAATGGCAGATACGCGAACGGCAACCGCGACGGGAATCGTCCCATCAGTGACGAAATCACGCAGGCGGTCACGGAGGGCGGCGCCGATGAAGGGGCTCGCCCGGTTGTTCCACCTGTTTGGCGCGATCGCGATGATCGTCGGTCTCTTCATGCCGCTCACCGATGCCGGCCAGGTCTTCGCCGCGCCCGACCAGCCGCGGTTTGGCACCACCATGCAGGCCCAGGAGATGTCGACGACCGCGTTCACCCAGGTTGCGGCGGTCGGTGACTTCCAGGGTCAGTTTGGCTGTAATGGCTTCGACATGAATTGCCCGGCCACCCAGCTGACCGACCACAACGGTATCTGGACCGGGACGTTCGCGATCCCGCCCGGACAGTGGCAGTGGCAGATCGTCGCCATGACGCAGGACGGCCAGCAGCTTGTCCTTGCGGAGGACGGTCGCGATACGACCGGCACGCTCCAGCTTGCCGAGGGCGATGCCGGCACCTACTTCGAGTTCGATGCGGCCCGCCAGGAGGCGACGGCCGCTGCCGTTCCTGCCGTCGCCCAGCTCACCACCGATACCGGTACCTATGCGCTGGCGCCAGATAATGGCAACTACACCGCTATTCTCCAGCCTTCTCCCGCCGGCCAGATCAATGCCGAGCTGCAGCTCAACGGTGCCCCGGTCGGTAATCCGCAGGTTATCCCGACCGGTCAGGGTCCGGTGGAGGTCACCATCGACCCGGCCGGAAATATCGTCGACACCGAGGATCTTGGCTATGCCACGCTGACGATTACCCGTGTCGACGGCGCCACTGGCGAGCCGCTCCCGGGTGGTTGCTACGAGGTCCGCCAGGGCAGCACAGTGATCAACCGTGGTTGTGATGCCGATGACGGCATGGCCGACGGATCGCTGCGCCTGACCTTCCCCTCGGGGCTCGAGGCGGGCACATACACCGTTCATGAGGTCTGGGCTCCGGAGGGGGCCGAGCAGGCGCCGGAGCAGACGGTTGACCTGCAGCAAACCGACAACACCGTGGAAATCTCCACCGGGGAACCCGCCGCCGAGCCGACGGAGGACACGGGCGGGATCGAGCCGATTCCGGGTGAAATCGAAACTCCCGATGAGCCGGAGGCGACCGAGACGCCGGACGAGCCGGAGGTCACCGAGATCCCGACCGAGACGACCGTCGATGAGGTGCCGGGCGAGCTCTATGTGACCCTGAACGACGAGACTGGCGCGCCGATCGGCGGGGCCTGTTTCCAGCTGATCCGCGATGGTGAGGTCGCCTACGAATCCTGCGATATCACCGATACGTTCCCGTTCAATGGAAATACCGGATTTACCGGCGTCACGCCGGGCACGTACACGCTCCACCAGTCAGGAGTGCCGGAAGGTACCGAGGCGGCGCCGGACCAGGAGGTGACTGTTCCTTCAGGTGACGAGGAGAACGTCACGGTCCAGGCCGCGGCAACGGAGGCGCCGACCGGCGATATCGTCGTGTTGCGGCAAGATACCGCTGGCGAGCCGGTTGGTGGCGCCTGTTACGAGGTCGTCGACGAGAGCGGGAGCGTGGTGCAGTCCGCTTGTGATGAGGACGGCGACCTGCCGGACGATGGCCGCACCGGGCTCTTCGATATCCCGGAAGGGACCTACACCCTGCGCGAGTCGCGCACGCCGGAGGGCTACGAGCCGGCCGCCGACCAGCAGATCCAGGTGACCGGTGGGCAGGCGACGGATGTTCCGGTGCAGAGTGGGCTGATCCCGACCGAAGCGCCAACCGCCACGGAGGAGCCGACGGCTGAACCGACGGCGACCGAGGTCCCGACGGAGGAGGCAACCGCCGTACCGACCGAGACCCCAGAAGAGGTCGCCCAGCCGGGTAGCCTGATCGTGACGCTGCAGGACCAGGCTGGCGCGCCGGTCGGCGGCGCGTGCTTCCAGCTGCTTCGTGATGGCGAGGTGGCGTACGAGTCCTGCGACATCAACGATGATTTCCCGAACAACGGCAACACGGGCTTCTTCGGCGTAGACTCCGGTACCTACACGCTGCATCAGTCGACCGCGGCCGAAGGCACCCAGCCGATCGCGGACCAGGAGGTTACCGTCCCGGCAAACGACCAGGACACGGTAATCGTCCAGGCACCGGCGGCGGAAGCGACCGCGGAGCCGACCGCAACGGTGGCACCGACGGAAGCGCCGGTCGAAGAACCCACGGAAGCCCCGACGGAGGCACCACCGGTGGAGACCGGCGGCAGGGTCGTTGTCGATCTCGCCGGCATCGATGCCGCGCCGGGCACCGTTTGTGTCGAGCTCAATACCTCTGGCGGGATCGGCATGATCGATCCGCCGAGCGCATGTAACGACGAATCTGCCGGGCAGGTCGTGCTCGATGACGTCCCGCAGGGTGAGTACACCGCGTTTGTGACCCAGGGGCCGGCGGAGATCGCCGAGGAGACCCAGGCGGTCAGCGTTAACGAGGGTGAGACTGCCAACATCGAGTTCCAGGTCCAGGCCGAGATGGCGGTCCTGCCGGTGATCGCGGTGAACGCCGACAACGAGCCGCTTCCCGGCGCGTGCTGGACGTTGACCAACGACGCCGATAGCACCGTGCTGGGGCCGCTCTGTGATGACGGCGCCAATGGGGGCACGGAAGGCGACGGACAGGTCCAGTTCGAGGGAATGACCCCTGGCGCATGGACCCTGACCCAGACCCAGGCGCCGACCGGCTACACCCAGGCCGACCCGGTTTCGGTCAACGTCGTGGAAGGACAGAATGAGGCCTTCCGCGTGACGCACCAGCCGGCGACACAGTCCATCGAGATCACGACGGTCAATGAAGGGAGCGAGCCGGTTCCCGGCGCGTGCTACAGCATCGAAGGCGTCGATCCGGTTTGCGATGGCGACGATGCCAACGGCATCACGATCCTCGAGAACGTATCGCCGGGTGACTACACCATTACGATGACCCAGGCCCCGGACGGCTACCAGGTCGCGGCGGACGAGCCGGTAACGGTGACGGCTGGCGCCCCGGCGCAGGTCACCATCACCGTGAGCCCGGCGACCGGATCCGTGCAGGTCACGACGGTGGATGCGGCTGGCGCGCCCCTGGCGGGAGCCTGCTACACCCTCGACGATGGTGAGCTGGTCTGTGACGGTGAGGATGCGAACGGCATCACCGTCTTCCAGGGCATTGCTCCCGGCGAGCACACAGTCGCGCTGGCGACGGCCCCGGACGGATACCAGGGCGAAGGCGTTGAGCCGCAACCGGTGACCGTTGTGGCGGGAGAGGCCGCAACGCTGACGTTCACGCTGGCCCCGGTGACCGGCTCTATCACGGTGAACATCCAGGCCGGTGGGAGCCCGCTGGCGGGCGGGTGTGTGACGGTCGATGAGGGCGAGCAGGTTTGTGACGATGACCAGGATGGCGTGATCACGGTTGACAACCTGTCTCTCGGTGATCACTCGGTCTCCCTCTCGCAGGTCCCGGCCGGATACCAGGGCGCTGACCCGGCCCCGGCAACCGTCACCGCCGACGCGCCGGGCCAGGTGACCTTCGGTCTTGTGGCCCTGACCGGTGAGGTCCAGGTCACGACGATCAACGAGGCGCAGGAGCCCCTGCCGAACGCCTGCTACGCCGTCGATGGCGCACCGGCCGTTTGCGATGACGACGCTGATGGCGTCGTGATGATCGACGATGTCACCCCGGGCGAGCGGTCACTCTCCCTGGAAGAGCCGCCGGCCGGTTACGAGGGCGCGGAACCGGTAACGGTCGACGTTACGGTGGACACCCCGGCCGAGGAGACCTTCCAGCTCCAGGCCGAGACGGGCACGATCCAGATCACGACACTGGACGAGGACAACCAGCCATTGGCTGGCGCGTGCTATCGCACCGATACCGGTCAGGAAGCCTGTGATGGTGATGATGCCAACGGCATCACGACGATCGAGAACGTCCCGGTCGGCGAGCGGACCGTCGAGCTGACCATCATCCCGGAGGGGTACCAGGGCACCGCGGCGCAAGTTGTTGAGGTGACATCAGAGGCGTCGGCGGGCCTGACGGTCCAGCTGAGCCCGGTCCTCGGAACTATCTTCGTCAGTGTCGTCAACGATGCGGGCGAGCCCGTCCCGGATGTCTGCTTCACGCTCGATGGTGGAAACCAGCGCTGCGATAACGATGAGCTGGACGCCGACGACGATACGGTAGGCACCATCCGGATCGACGGGGTTGCGCTTGGCGAGCACACGGTCACGTTGCAATCGGTACCGGACGAGTACGCGCTCCCGGCCGAGGGCGAGACCGTCGTGGTCATCGAAACCGAGCCGGCGAATATCCAGTTCCAGCTCGAGGACGCCGCACCGGCGACGGGCACGATGGATGTCCGCGTCCAGTTCGACTCCGAAGAGCTGATCCCGGAAACCTGCGTGGTGCTGACGAACTCCGCGGACAGCTCGCAGCTCGGCCCCTTCTGCGACGGAGGAGAAGACGACACCAATGCCCAGGCCGGTATCATCGGCATCGCCGATGTCCCGGTTGGCACCTACAACGTCTCCCTGGCGCCTGATACAGAGATCGAGGGTGGCGATGTAGCCAACGCCGATTCGCCGTCGGTCGAGGTGACTGCGGATGCCGCCGCGCTGGGCATCATCACGGTGCCGTCGGTGCCGACGACCGGCAGCGTCCGCATCCTTACCACCGATGGGTCGGTGAACATCGCAGGGGCCTGCTTCGACCTGGTACAGGACGCCACGACCATCTCCGTCTGCGACAACGACGGGGCGAACGACAACGACGGCACCAACGGTGTGGTCGAGGTGATTGGCCTCGCCCCGGGTACGTGGTCGCTGACCATGTCCAAGGCACCGGCCGGGTATGAAGCCGCCGCCGCGACCGAGTTCACGATCACGGCAGGCGAGACCTCGAATGTCGAGATGACGGTGACGGCGATTCCGCAGCCGGGATCGCTGACCGTGAACAAGGTTGATAGTGATGGCGAGCGGCTTGGCGGCTCATGCTTCGCGCTTCGCCAGGGTGGAACGACCATCCAGAGCATCTGTGATGAGACGGACCCGACCCCGAACGACGGCCAGATGATCTTCAGCGATCTCGACGCCGGTACCTACCAGCTGGTCGAGACGCGCGTGCCGGGCAGCCAGTTCCAGGCCGCCGACCCGCAGACCGTGACGATTACCCCGGGCGATGACCAGGTGATCGAAGTGACCAACGTCGAACGGCCGGGCCGGCTGTCGGTCATCACCGTCCAGGAGGATGACCGCTCCCAGCGGCTCCAGAACGCATGCTATCGCCTGGAGGGCGAGCAGGTGTTCGGCCCGTTCTGCGACGCCGACGACGGCAACGTCGATGGCCGGGTGAGCTTCGTCAACGTGCCCGCCGGCGATTACACGCTGGTGCAGACGGTCGCCCCGGCAGGGTTCGACGTCGCGGAAAATCGCGGCGTGACGATCACTGCCGGCTCGTCGCTCCAGATCACGGTCGCCAACGCGGCGACCCCGCCACCGGCCGAGACGGGGACCCTGGTGGTGATCCCGCTCGATGAGAACGGCGCTGAAGTCGCGGGCGGCTGTTACCAGGTGTTACGCGGCGACACGCCGGTCACCGGTCGCGTCTGCGACAACGACGACGATATCGAGAAGCGCATCATCTTCAACGACCTGCCGGTCGGCACCTATACCGTGCGTGAGTTGCTCGCGCCGTCTCCGGCGTTCCAGATCGCGCCGGACATGGAAGTTGAGATCCGGCTGGACGAGCGCACCGACCTTCGGGTTCCGCACGAGCTCAAGTCTGGTCGCGTGCTGGTGCAGGTGGTCAACTCCCTTGGCCAGCCGCTCTCCGGCGCCTGCTTCGATCTCGCCAACGATGGGCAGGATCCGGCATGTAGCGGCTCCAGCGGCGAGGTGCTCTTCAGCGATCTTGCGCCGGGCGCCGATACACTGACCCAGACCCAGGCGCCGAGGGGATACCGGCCGCTGGAGGAAACGCGGGACGTTACGGTCACACCGGGCCAGACGACCGTCCTCCGGGT
The DNA here is from genome assembly GCA_964624125.1 of uncultured Sphaerobacteraceae bacterium. Taxonomy (GTDB): domain Bacteria; phylum Chloroflexota; class Chloroflexia; order Thermomicrobiales; family UBA6265; genus UBA6265. The sequence continues at coordinate 31,906 of CAZVAA010000003.1, forward strand.
GGTGCTGGAGACCGCGCCGCCGCCGGACTCCGGGTCGGTCCAGGTGCAGAAGTTCGTCTGCCCGGCCGGCGAGGATGGTGAGCGCACCCAGTTCCTCGGCGGTGCGCAGGGCAACGCCGAACTGGCGAAGACGGCGGGATGTGTCCCGGGTGAGGCGTCCTTCACACTGGAGGCCGAAGATGGCTCCGGCGACGGGCCGATCGAGTTCCAGACCAACGCCGAAGGGCGCTATCAGGTTACGGTGACGGAGGGCATCTACGTCCTCACCGAGACCGATCCGGACCTGCCGGGTAGCTCTGCCGCGCGCCTGCGCGTCGGAATTGGACAGATGACGACCGTGATCGTCATCAACCACATTGCGCCGCCCGAGCCGGAACCGGCGACGGTGAACGTGGCGAGCTGGACCTGCCCGCCGAGCTTCAACGGGACGAGCTACAGCGACTTCCTGGCGAGCTGTACCAGCGATACGGCACGCACGAACAACCTGACGGTGCGCCTCGATGGCGAAACGACCCACAAGCGGGTCACGGGTGATCTCGGGACGGTCGGAACCACGACGTTCAGCGATATCCCGGCCGGTTCGTACAAGATCTACGGCGAGAAGCCGTACACGATGCCGATCATGTACGTGTTCTGCGGCGCGGATCCGAACTTCCCGGCTGACCAGAAGGCGATCAACGGGTCGCTCGCGCTGGATCTCGCCAACGGTGAAGTGGCGACCTGTCACTTCTTCCAGGTGCCGGAGCGGCTTTCGGACAACACCGGCGCGATCCTCGTGCACAAGTTCGACTGCCCGATCGATAACCCGGCGAAGGGCTACGACTGGGAAAACGAGTGCTCGCGGAGCGAGACGCAGGTCACCTTCTCGCTGGACATCTACAACCAGGAGATGTCCGAGTTCGAGCCGCTGGTCGATGTCCAGGCGAATCCGGACGGCCTCGTCCGCTTCCCGGACCTGCGACCTGGCACCTACAAGCTCGACGAGATCGATGCGAAGTGGTGCTTCGCGCAGTCGAATAGCGTGAATGCCGATGGCAACGTGGTTGTCCAGGGCGGCAAGTTGTCCGAAGTCTGGGTCTACAACTGCGTCGGCACGAAGCAGCCGCCGAACACCGGTTCCGGCGACGCGGCGGGCATGCTCGCGCCGGTCGATGGTGGTGCGGCCAGCATGACGATGTTGCTGAATCTCGCCTGGCCGGTGGTTGCGTTGGCCGCATGGTTCGGCTGGCGGGCGCGTCGGCCTCACGCGGCGCCGATGGTGGTGCGTCGGCACGGTGACCGGGCGGCGTAGGCAACCGGCGTGCAAGACAAGGCGAACCGGGGCAGGGGCAATGGCGCCTCCGCCCCGGTTTCGCGTCTCGTTTGGGGAGCAGTTCATGGGAGATGTGCACAAGGTGGGGCCTGAACGTGATGCAGAGATGACCGGTCCGGTGCGAGGCGAGGATGGGCTTGCGCGATGCCCGTGGGCGGCATCGCCGGAGATCTATATTGCCTATCACGACACCGAATGGGGCATGCCGGTGCATGGCGAGCAGCCGTTGTTCGAGCGGCTTATGCTTGAAGCGTTCCAGTCCGGCCTGAGCTGGTTGACGATCCTGCGCAAGCGCCCCGCGTTCCGGGAGGCCTTCGCCAATTTCGATCCTGACCTGGTCGCACGGTTCTCCGATGCGGATGTCGAGCGGTTGATGCAGGACGCCGGGATCGTCAGGAACCGGCAGAAGATCGAGGCGGCACGGGTGAATGCACGGGCGGTCGTGGCGTTGCGGGAACGGGGCGGGCTGGACGAATTCATCTGGTCGCGCTGTCCGGAGACGACGCCGGCACCGCGCACGCTCGAGGATGTGCCGACACAGACGCCGGAATCCAGGGCGCTGGCGAAGGACCTCCGCGGCAACGGGTTCGTCTTCGTCGGCCCGACGACCGCATACGCGCTGATGACCGCGATCGGTATGCAGGACACGCACCTGACAGGTTGCCATCGCCGGGGAACATCCGGCGTATTCGGGGAGGACGGCGCATGAGCGATGAACCACCACGCCAACGTTCCATGGGATTGTCCGGACACGAGCGGGATGTTCCGATGCTAGATGCCCGGATTCGCCGGTTGATCGATAAGGTGAACGGGGCGTGGGACGCGTTTCACGCAGCGTATGCCGGATTACCGGAGGATGCGTTGTCTAGGCCTGGCGTCTGCGGTGCGTGGTCGATCCGCGACCTGATCGCTCATGTGACATGGTGGGACGAGGAGGCGATCACCCACCTGCCGATGGTGCTGGAGGGCAAGACCCCGCCGCGCTATTCGGTGACCTATGGCGGAATCGATGCATTCAACGCGATGAAGACCGACGAGAAACGCGATTTGTCGCTGGAAGAGGTCCGTCGTGAGGCTGATGCGACCCATGCGCGTCTGCTCGCGTATCTGGAGAGCGTGCCGCCGGAACCACTGAAGGGCAATGCGAAATTCACGCATCGGCTACGGCTTGATACGTATGGTCATTACCCAATCCACACGACGGATATCCGTGCATGGCGAGAACAGCACGGAGTGTAGGAGATAGCATCGCCACGCGGGCCGAGAGTGTGTGGCCTGCGCTCGTGTGGTTACGACGCGTCGTCGGGTGTGAGGTGCTCGATCGTGCCTCCAAGGTCGCGGTGGAGGCGTTCGGCGAGGATGGAGCGATGACAGGCGTCCGGGACGCGCTCCACGCAGAAGACCAGCAGCGAGTCGACATTGTCGCCGAGTGAATCGACGAACCGCTGCGCATCGAATCCGTCAAGGATGTCGTCCGCATAGGCGTCCCGGAATTCCGCGGTCAGCTCTGTCCGATCCCGGCGAAGGCGTCCCGCGTTCTGGTCCGCACTGTCCTGTGACCGGATCATCTCCTGCGTTGGCGCCAGATCGAGCCGGTGCACGTAGGGAATCCCCAGATTCTTCAGCGTTTCCTGCAAGCGTTTGCTGTTCGCGAAGGCGTGTTCCGATCCCCGCACGCCACGCTTGCGCCGGGTGTCCACGAAGACGTCGATGTTCGCCTGCCGGAGTGCTTCAACGAATGTTGTCTCCGTGTAGCCGTAGACGCCCATGGTCACGAATCGCATTGCCATTACCCTCTCCCGCTCCTGACGGTGGCGCCGTGGCGTTCATGTTGCAGGAGTGGTCGCAGGTTTGTCGAGAGATAGCAGTGGAGGAGCGATTCATGTCCGACCAAACATACCCGGAAAACACGCGCGAGTTGGACCAGTGGCGCAAGGAACTGGCGCCGGCCCAGCATGCGGCGTTCCGGGAGTTCGGCAAGGCGGTGTTTGCTGATGGCGCGTTGCCATCGAAGACGAAGGAGTTGATCGCCGTTGCGGTGGCGCATGTGACCCAGTGCCCATACTGCATCAAGGGGCACACGAAATCGGCGACTCGCAAGGGCGCGACGCCCGAAGAAATTATGGAAGCGATCTGGGTAGCCGCGGAGATGCGCGCGGGAGGTGCCTACGCGCATTCAACGCTGGCGCTCGATCTCCTGCATGAGGATGATTGAGCGCGCCAGCGGAGCGAATCAGGCCCCGTCGATCGTGAAGATCGGCGCGCTGGCTTCGGGAGAAGAGTTGGGGGTGGCGACCGGGGTCACCGGCGGGAGGGGTTCGGCATAGCCGCCCTCAAGTACGGCCCAGACGACGCCACCGATCATCAGGGGAACGACGATGAGCAGGATGATCACGATATCGTGTTTGCCCTGCTGGTTGAAAAGCTTGTCCAACATGGATGCAACAGGCTCCGGAACGGTAACTGGAACGATGTGCGCGGCGCGCGCACGGGTTAACTATCGCATAAGTGACTGGTCGTAGCCTGCTGGTCAGGTCCGCGTGCCTGGCTCGTCCAGGATCTCCTTCAGGACTGGCCAGGTGATGTTGCGGCCGGTTACGATCGCGACCGCATGCCCTTCGACTGGTTCTCGCCGCATCGCGGCGATCGCGGTGGCGGAGGCGCCCTCGCAGACGAGGCCGTGCTCGTGGAACAGCCAGCGGATCGCGTCTCGAATCTCGTCTTCGCTCACGGACGTCATCGCCACCTCCTGCTCGCCGAGGATATCGACCGTCACGGAGCCTGGCTCGACATTGCCGGAGAGACCGTCCGCCAACGTGTTCCCAACTGGCACCTCGACCGTCTGCCCGGCGGTGATGCCGGCGGAGACGGCCATGGACTGGTTCGCCTCGACACCGACCAGCCGGATTTCACGGTCGGTGACCTCCGCCGCGCGAATAGCGATGCCGGACATCAGTCCACCGCCACCGACCGGGACGACAAGCGTGAGCGGTACATCGTCGACCGGGAGTTGGCCCAGCACCTCGTCCAGCACGGTGGATTGCCCGGCGATCACGCTCGTGTCGTTGTAGCCAGAGAGAAAGTGACCGCCGTTGGCGGCGAGGGCGATCCCGTGGGCTTCGGCGTCGTCATAGGAGGAGCCATGCAGCACGAGGTCGGCTTCCAGCGCGCGGAGTTTCTCGATCTTCACCGGGGCGGCCGTCTCCGCGACGACGATGGTCGCTGGAACGTTGAGCGTGCGCGATGCCCAGGCGACACCGAGCGCGTGGTTCCCGGCCGAGGCGGTAACGATGCGTCGGTCGCCACCGATGGTGCTGAGCGCGGTCAATGCACCGCGCACCTTGAAGGCGCCGGTCGGCTGCATCGTTTCCAGTTTCAGCCAGGTCTCGTTTTCCGAAGCGATGAGCGGGGTTGGGCGCAGATGCTCGCGGACGATGGAGCGGGCACGGTCGAGGTCGGCTGATGTTGGGACAGGAACGGTTCGAGGCATGCGGTTCTCCGGTGCGGGGCGCCTGCAAGGCGCGCCGGTACGACTGATGTCTCAGTCGTCGAGGGCTTCCAGGACGGGCTGGAGGGCGGCGATCGTGCTGGCGTTGATCGGGTCGAGGACGAGCTGGACATGGTCGACGCCCATCCCCGCGTAGGTGGCAAGTTCGTCCGCGAGGCGGGCGGGATCGGTGCCGTCAATCGGGTCCGGGGCGCCGTAGTCGGAGACGCGGCCACTGCCGCCCGGCATCCGGATCAGTGGGCAGACGGTCTTGATCAGCGTCGATGGATCGCGGTCGACTTCCGTGCAGATGCCGTCGACTTCAGCGAGGAGATCGGCAAGCCCTTCCCGGGTGTTGCCGTAGTCCGCGCTCCAGGCATTCCACATGGCGACATGCGGGAGTGTCAGCTCCAACATCTTTCGCCCTTTCGAGCCGATCATGATCGGCGGGCCGCCTGGCTGCACCGGCTTCGGGAAGAGCAGGGCGCCGTCGATGTCGTAATACTCGCCATGGAAGGTGGACTCGCCGGTTTCGAGCAATTCGCGGATGATCGTGAACGCTTCTGTGAACCGGCTGAACCGGTGATCGAAGGGGAGGCCGAAGCCGCGATATTCCGGCTCGTGCCAGCCAGCGCCGAGGCCGAGCACGAATCGTCCGTTACTAACCTGGTCGATGGTCGCCGCCTTCTTCGCGATCATCGGCGGAGTGTGGAAGAGGGCGCTGGCGACAAGCGGGCCGATCTGGACCCGTTCGGTGACCGCAGCGATCGCGGAAAGGGTGCTCCAGGCCTCGAATGGGCCGCGCGGGGCACGGTGCCCGTCTGCGTAGCGGTACATCAGGTGATCACCCAACCAGACGGAGTCGAGTCCGATCTCCTCGGCGGTGACCGCCATTTCTTTCAACTGGGGCCAGGTGTATTCGTATTCGACTTCCGGAAGCTGGACACCGATCTTGAGGGGTCGTGGCACGGGCAACTCCATGAACGAGAGCGGGTAGCATGCTGGTCCATGCTACCCGTTATTCCTTGCGGATGCGGAAGATGGCATCCCGCGTAGGTACCCCGGACACGAGGTCCGGGGCTACGTCATGTGGTGTCAGTCGGCGGCTTCGGCCATGGTGAAGGGGTTGGGGATCGAGGAGAGCAGCAACTGCGTGTAGTCGTGCTGCGGGTCCTGGATCACCTGGTCGGCGTCGCCGTCCTCCACCACGCGGCCCTTGTTGAGCACGAGGATCTCGTCGGCGAGTGCTCGCGCGCTGAGCAGGTCGTGGGTGATATAGAGCATGGCGATGCCCTGGTCGCGCACGAGGCGGTTGAGAATCTCCAGGATCTCCGCGCGGATGGTGACATCGAGCATGGAGGTCGGTTCATCGGCGATCACCACCTCCGGCTCGGAGAGCAACGCCCGCGCGACGACGACACGTTGCCGCTGGCCGCCGGAAAGCTGGTGGGGGAATTTGTCGATGAACATGCTGGATGGGGTCAGCCCGACCTGCTCCAGCACCTCCTCGACACGCTCGCGAGCCTTCCGGCCTTTGGTGCCCATGTAATTGACCAGTGGCCGGCTGAGGGTATGCGAGATCGGGTGGGCAGGGTTGAGGGCCGAGTAGGGATCCTGGAAGACGAGTTGCACCTTCGAGCGGTAGCGCTTCAGCTCGCGATTGCCAAGCTCGTTGACGACCGTGTCGCCAAAGCGAATGGTGCCGGAGTCGGGGCGCTCGACGCCGGTCAGGAGCCGGCCGATGGTGCTCTTGCCGCTGCCGGACTGTCCGACCAGGGCCGTGATATATCCCTTGCGAAGCGTGAAGGAGACATCCGTGACCGCGTCGACGACTGACTTCGAGAGACCGCGTCGTCGCGTGTACTGCTTCGAGATGGATTCGGCTTCCAGCACCGGCGTATGTTTCGTCGCATCAGCGACCACGGGAGTATGGATCGTGGATTCTCCTGCGAGGACACCCGGCGTTTCGATATCGAGATCGTCCACGACCGGTTTCCACAGCTCCTCGTATGAGCCGATCAGCAGCTTCGAATAGTCATCCTTCGGGCGCAGGAGGAGGTCTTTCGCGGGTTGGTTATCCACCAGCACGCCGTTGTACATGACGGCGACACGGTCGGCGACCTCCATGATCGCGCCGAGATCGTGACTGATGATAAGCACCGCGAAGCCGTGTTCCTGCTGGAGTGACTTCAGGTTCTCGAGGATTGATCGCTGCACGACGACGTCGAGACCGGTCGTCGGCTCATCGAGCAGCACGAACTTCGGTTCCAGCGCGAGCGAGAGGGCGAGGGCGACACGCTGTTTCATGCCGCCGGAGAGCTCGTGCGGGTAGAAGCGGACGTAGGACGGGTCGATGTCGACCATGCGCAGGAGCTCCGCGGTGCGGTCGCCAATTTGGCGGTCGCTTGTCCGGCTGTGCGCCTTGATCGTGTCCTTGAACTGGGCACCGATTGAGAGCACCGGGTTGAGGGCGTTCATGCTGCTCTGGAAGACGGTCGACATCTCGCTCCAGCGGAGCGGGCGCATCTGGTCTTCCGACCAATTCGTGATGTCCTTGCCATCGAAGATCACCTGCCCGCCGGTGATCTCGCCTGGAGGGGCGAGCAATCGCAGCACGGCTGTGCCGAGCGTGGATTTGCCCGAGCCGGACTCGCCGACGAGGCCGACGATCTCTCCGGGCTCGATGGCGAGGCTGGCGTCCTTGACCGCGTGGAAAGGCGGCCGCTTTTTCGTCATGTAGGTGACGTTGAGGTCCCTGATCTCGAGCATGGCCATCGTCTATTCCTCCCGCAGGTGAGGATTGCTGATCGCGTCGATGCCGAAGTTGATCAACGTGAGCGCGGTCATCAGGAGCGCGAGCGCGAGACCCGGGGCGACGAGCCATGCCCACTGGCCGGTCAGCATCGCGCCGGAGTTGTTCGCCCAGTAGAGCATCGTGCCCCAGCTGTTCGATGTGAGGTCGCCGACGCCGATGAACTGGAGACCCGCCTCGGCGCCAATCGCGCCGGCCGCCGCGCCGATGAAGCTGGCGATGATCAGCGAGGCCATGTTGGGCATGATCTCGCGGAAGATGATGCGCGGCATCGAATCGCCCGAGAAGATCGCGGCGGTGATGTAATCGCGTTCCCGGAGAGAAAGGATCTGGGAGCGCTTGACGCGGGCGCCCCATGCCCAGCCGGTGACGCCAAGGATGATGATGATCGGCAACATGCCCTTGACCGGGGAGTAGGCTGCAACGGTGATGATCAGCGGCAGGGTCGGGACGACCATCATCAGGTTGATGAAGAAGCTGAGGATGTCGTCCACTACACCGCCGACGTAGCCAGCGGTGAGGCCGATGATGAGGCCGATAACCGTGACCAGCCCGCCCGCGAAAAGCCCGACGGTGAGGGACACACGGGAGCCAAAGATCAGCTTGGAGAGGACGTCCTCCCCGGCCTGGGTGGTGCCGAGCAGGTGATCGGATGAGGGCTTTGCGTTCGGCACCCCGACCGAGGCCGCCGGGTCGTAGGGCGCGAGCAGCGGCGCGAAGACGGCGATGAGCACGAACGCCACGAGAATGATGATCCCGACGCGACTCTTGTTGTTTTCCCAGAGGATGCCGAGCCAACGCGGCATGAAGCGGGCAAGGCCGTGTCGTCGCTGGTCTTCGATCTCGGCGGCGAGCTGTGACGATTCCTCGGAGCCGGCGTGGGCCTCGGCTTCGGTGAAGAGACGTTCCTGGTCGCTCATGATGTCCCTCCGCCCCGGCGAACGCGCGGATCCAGCACGCCGTACAGCATGTCGGCGAGGAAGTTGGCCGACAGCACGCCGATCGTGGACAGCAGGAAGATGGTCTGCATCAGCGGGTAATCGCGGTTGCCGATCGATTCGAACATCAGCCGGCCCATGCCCGGGTAGTTGAAGATCTGCTCCACGAGGATCGAGCCGCCGACAAGGCTGCCGAGGGTGACGGCGAAGCCGGTGAAGTTCGGCAGGATCGCGTTGCGCGCGCCGTACATGAAGGCGATGCGGGGCTGGGAGAGCCCCTTCGCGACGGCGAGACGGGTGTAGTCGTCGCCAAGCACCTGCACCATGTTGTTGCGCATGCCCATGATCCAACCGATCGGGCCGGTGACGGCGAGGCTGATGGCCGGGAGCGCCGCATGGGTTGCCGCGTCCTTGATAAATGGCCAGTTCCACCCAATATCGGTGCGGCCGCTATATCCGCCGGCATCCGGGAACCACTCAAGCTCGAACGCGAAGAAATAGAGCAGCATCAGGGCGATCCAGAAGTAGGGGAGCGACCCGAAGAACTGGCTGGATGTGGTGATCCATGAATCGAAGAGGCCGTTGCGGCGCCAGGCGGCCCAGGCGCCGATGGCCGTGCCGAGGACGAAGGAATAGACCTGGGTGACCCCCAGCAGGACCAGCGTCCATGGCAGGGTGTCGGAGATCATGTGGGTCACGGTATACGGGAAATAGGAGTAGGAGACGCCGAACTGGCCCTGCGCGACGTTTTGCAGGTAGTTGGTGTACTGCTCCAGGAGCGGAATATCGGGCGCGCCAAGCATGTTCCGCACGGCCTCGACCTGGGCGGGATCGACCGCCTGGCTTTGGCCGGTCAGGCGCTGGACGATCGCTTCCGCCGGGTCACCACCCTGGATGCGGGGAATAAAGAAGTTCAGCGTGACCGCTGCCCAGATCGTCAGCAGGAAAAAGAAGATTTTTCTCAGGAAGTAGAGCATG
>CAZVAA010000004.1:0-6995 GCA_964624125.1 uncultured Sphaerobacteraceae bacterium
GTAGGGGCCGTACCTGCGAAGCAGTGTCGGCCCGAGCGAGCGAAGCTCGCTATGCCGTCAGGGACAGGTCCGAGGACCAGGCACGACGCCGCATCTCGCCGCCTCGGGCGGCGTCCAACGGTTGTCCGCTAACCCGCACCTGACCGGAAAACCTCGCCATCCCGGCCGCGCCAGGGCTTTCGACAACAACGGCGTTCGCGCGGCCGGTGGCGGACCGCCGCTTCACCGTGACCCATGCATGCCTGGCGCACTTTTCCTCGCCCAAATCGTATATAGGATAGGGACCAGGTGTCGTGCGCGCTGTTCGAGTTGCAGGGATCAACACCGCGTGATGCAAAAAGCAATGATCATGATCGCCTTGCCCCGCGCCACCGGGTGCATTGCCCGCGATTTCCCTGTAACGGCAGGCAATACTGACCTGGCCTGCCCGTCTACGGAAGCACTTCGATCATGATCACCTTGGTCTCCTCCTGATCACCTTCCCCGACCAGGGACAGTTCATACGTACCCGGCTCAATCCCGTGCAGCACGATGATCGAGTCGTCCGGCGGCCCGGCGATGCCCTTACCGCCGATAAACCCATGGTGGATCCCGCGTGCGCCGTCGGCATCCCGGTGGACGAGCGTGTACGTGTAGGAGGACTCCAGCGTGTTCTCAATATCGATCCGTGTCACCGAATCCGATGCCACCTGCAGCTCCGCCGGCTCTGCGCCCGCGACGGTGATCGCAACCTGCTCATGCTCCGAAACGTCGGCCTCGTACCCGATTCGGCTGTCCGCCAGGTACCAGCCGCCGTGGTGATGCTCGAACTCGAGCGTCACCCCAAGGACGCGATCGCCATTCACGAGCAGCTCGACATCGACCGTGCTTCGCGCGGGTTCGGTGAGCACCAACTCACCCTGCTTCAGGAGGACCACCGACCCGCTGTCCGCCATGACCGAGGCGGCCTCCTGAGGCGTCATCACCCCGATATGAGTCGTCCGGTAGTGCCCGGTGACCAGCGTCGCGAACGTTGCGACGTCACCGTAGGTAAGGCACCGAACGATATTCTCGACATCGCCGCCCGGTTCGTCGGCCGGAATCGCATCGGCCGATACGGCCGGGCTCCCGGTCCCTTCGTCAAGCTCCGGTCCTCCAAGGACATGCTCGACGGACCTCGGCTCCTCCGGCGTTGCGACAACGACCTCGGAGGTCGCGGGCAGCGGATCCATCTCGATACACGGGATCGCTGCCATCGACATCGTTCCGGTGAAAGGGATCGCAAGCATGGATAAGGCGATTGCGAGGAGGGCAATCCACCTTCGACGGGATAGCATCGTTCAACCTCCGGGTATGCGGACATGTGTCACTCTCTGTTCAGGGAACGGGAGATCACCGTCCGGGGTTCCGGCGGTTGATACGATTATTGCATCTGTCGTTATACTTAACTGTTAGAGTTGTCTCGGCCGCATGTTGTTGTGCGTGCGGCCGATTCCTTGCGCGTTCCCGCAGCGAACCACCACATTCAAGATTGGGCTATGGCAGAAAAACGCGATTACTATGAGGTCCTGGACATTCCCCGGACCGCATCTGAAGCTGACATCAAGAAGGCATACCGCCGGTTGGCGCGGAAGTATCATCCCGACGTCAATAAGGAAGCGGATGCCGAAGACCGGTTCAAGGAGGTGAACGAGGCGTACGAGGTGCTCTCGAACGCCGACCGCCGGGCAGCCTATGACCGCTTCGGTCACGCCGCGACCGGAGCCGGCGCTGGTGCCGGTGACCCGTTCGGCTTTGGCGGGGCGGGCTCCCCCTTCGGCGACCTGTTCGAGACATTCTTCGGCGGTGCCGCGGGGGGCCCGGGACGCCGCCAGGCGCCGCCCCGGGGCGCGGATATCCAGGTCTCCGTCAACCTCACCTTTGAGGAGGCCGTCTTCGGCGCCGAGAAGGAGGTCGAGGTCGACCGCCTCGAAACCTGCGAGGTCTGTAACGGCACTCGCATGAAGGACGGCCAGACACCGCCGTCCTGTACGACATGTGGCGGCAGCGGCGAGGTGCGCCGCGTCCAGCAGACGATCCTCGGCCAGTTCATGACCTCCGGGCCGTGCCCGACCTGTCACGGTGAAGGCGTCAACATCACCGATCCTTGCGACAACTGCCGGGGCCGGGGTCGCAAGCGCAACTACCGCACGCTCGAGGTGACCATTCCGCCCGGGATCGACGACAACGCCACCCTGCGCCTGACCGGACAGGGCGAGGACGCGCCTGGCGACGGTATGGCTGGTGACCTCTATGTGAAGGTCCGCGTCCAGCCGCACAAGTTCTTCGAGCGCCAGGGCAAGGCCATCCATAGCCGCGTCGGCATCAACGTCGCCCAGGCCGCCCTCGGCGACGAGATCGAGATCGATACGTTGGACGGCCCGGTCGTCTTCCGGGTGCCCGCTGGCACCCAGTCTGGCCAGCAGTTCCGCCTTCGCGAGAAGGGCGTGCCCGACCTGCGTGGCGGAGACCGGGGCGACCAGCTGGTCACCGTCCAGGTCATCATCCCGAAGAAGCTGACGCCCGAACAGGAAGAGCTCTTCGAGCAGCTGTCCTCCAGCCTCGGCAAGGAAGTCACCCAACAACCCAAAGGTCGGGGCTTCTTCGACCGCGTGAAGGATGCGATCGGCGTCTAGTCGATAGCAGGAAGATCGGCGGGCCGCGGGGAAATCCTCCTCGCGGCTCGTTTTCGGATTGACGCTTTCGGGAATGAAGTGTAGGGTAATGGCAACATAGCCTTCGGGGAATGGTGAGGTCGTCGAGCTATGGCGATCAAGTCCTGACCGGCGGTATAGCCCGCAAGCGTTCGTGGGAGCACGCGCGCACGATCCGGTGAAACTCCGGGGCCGACGGTATAGTCCGGATGGGAGAAGGTGGAAACGCGAGTGGCGCCCGGATCCGGGTTTCTTTCCGCAACCGAGCTGCATGACTCGCCAACCGCTCCGCAACGAATCGACCCGAGGGCCTCCGGCTCCCGGGTTTTTTGATGCCCGGCTCGTGTTGCACCGGAGGCTCCTGGTGGAGATGCGCGAAGTTGCCCCGGTGCGTACCGTTTTTTCGGTGCGGCCTGCAACGTCCAGCCTCTGTTCCGGCAGCCTCCACCAGGAAAACGATGCTGGTCTCGTTGGCCAAACGCATAGCCCAGATGGCGCTCACGTTGATCCTTGCCTCAACCGTGATCTTCGTGCTGATCCACGCGTCCGGTGATCCCACGCAAGGCTTCATGCCGGCTGGCGCCTCCCCCGAAGTTCGCGAACAGGCACGACAGCGACTCGGTCTCGACGATCCGATTCACGAGCAGTACCTGCGCTTCATCGGCAATGGGCTCAAGGGTGACGTCGGCGACTCCTGGCGCGACCGCCAACCCGCGCTCGACGCAGTGCTCGACCGGATGCCGGCGACGCTCCTGCTCGGCGGAACGGCCCTCACCGTCGCGATCGTGGGCGGCATTGTGATCGGCGTCATCTCCGCATCGTCCGGCTCGAACATCCTGCTCATGGCCGTTCGCACGATACCGATTGCCGGGCAGGCGATCCCGACGTTCTGGCTCGGCGCCATGTTTATGCTCATATTCGCTGTTCGGCTCGGCTGGCTGCCATCCTCCGGGAATGCCACGGCATCGGCCCTGATCCTGCCGGCCATGACGCTCGCCGCGCATCCGGGATCGATCATCGCTCGCCTTGTCTCGACCGGCATGCGCGATCTCGATCGCAGCGATTTCGTTCGCACGGCTCACAGCAAGGGCCTCACGCGCCGGGTCATCATGGTGCGGCATGTCCTTCCGAACGCGCTGCTGCCCGTCCTCGGCTATATCGGCCTGCAGGCCGGGTTCCTCGTCGGCGGCACGGTCGTCATCGAGTCCGTGTTCGCCTGGCCCGGTGTCGGCCGCCTCGCGCTGCAGTCTGCCGTCCAGCGTGATCTGCCGGTTATCCACGCATTCGTCGTCGTGACGGCCGTTGGCGTTATCGCCATCAACCTGCTGGTCGACCTGCTCCGGTACGTGATCGATCCCCGGCAGGAGAGCGCCGGGCGGGCAGGAGCGGTCGCCCATGGCTGAGCAGCCCGCAAGCCTGACCACACCACTCGCCGAACCACGGCCGCTTCGTCCCCGCCGGCGGATGCCCACTGCCCCGAGTTGGCCGGTGAGCGTCCTCACGCTCCGTCAGGTCCTGCCGCTTGCGTTGTTCGTCGCCCTCGTATTGCTCGGGCCGAGCCTTCTTCCGCTGTCCCCAACGGCGCAAGACCTCTCCGGGCGATTGCAGCCACCCGCCTGGCTCCCCGGCGGAAGCTGGGAGCATCCGCTCGGTACCGACGGTCTCGGACGCGACCTGCTCGCACGCATCGCCGCCGGCGGCCAGGAATCCCTCATCGTCAGCTCGATCGCCGCGCTTGGCGCGGGCGTCATCGGCGTGCTTGCCGGCGTACTCGGCGGCATGCGGGGCGGGTTGACCGACCGCGTGATCACGATGCTGGTCGAGACGCTGCTCGCCGTGCCGTTCATCACCGTCGGCATCGTCGTGACGGCGACCATCGGCCAAAGCGTGACCAACCTCATCCTGCTGCTCGTCCTGACTGGTTGGATCACTCATGCGCGCATCGTACGCCTGCAGGTGCAATCGCTTGTACGAGCCGAATTCATCGTCGCCGCCCATTCTCTCGGTGCTTCCCGTTTCCACGTGGCGCTACGCCATGTGTTGCCGAACCTCGCGCCGGTCGTCATCGTCGTCCTGTTCCAGCAGGCCGGCGCGATGGTCCTGTGGTCTGCCTCGCTGACCTATCTCGGCATCGGCATGCCCGTCACCGAGATCACCCTCGGCGGCATCGTGCGTGAGGGTCAGGAGCTGATCTTCAACGCCTGGTGGGTAAGTGTCTTTGGCGGACTCGCAATCGCCTGGGCGGTCAGCGGCCTGAATCTCTTCGCCGACTGGCTGCAACGTCGCATCGATCCCATTCACCGATAGCAACCGGAGGATTTCATGCAGGACAGGGTTTTCGATCGAAGGACATTCTCGGTAGGCGGGGGCGTGCTCGGGATGTCGCTGGCACTGGCGGCGAACGTATCCGCGCAAGGCACCCCCGTTGCTCACCCGGAGCCAGGGGAACTGCGGGACGAGCTGGTGATCGACCTGAGTGGTCCTCCGGACAACCTCGACCCGGCGCTCAGCTATTCGGTACGCGATTGGTCTGTGCTGCACTCGGTCTACGACGCTTTGCTCGACTTCGGCGAGGACGGAGAGATCGTCCCACTTGCCGCCGAGGAGTTCTCCACTGAAGACGCGAAGCTTTTCTCTGTACGCCTTCGGCAGGGCATGACCTTCCACGACGGCACGCCCGTGACAACCAGCGCCATCACGCGCGCGGTTGACCACCTGAAGGCATCCGATTCCCAGATCGCCGATCTCTTCCGCGGGATCACCGAGGTGCGTGAGCTTGACGAACTGAATGCGGAGATCGTCACCGGGGAACCATCGGCCTGGCTGCCGTCCCAGATCGCGGTGTGGTTGATGCTCTTCCCCGAATCGGCAACACCGGATTCCCTCGGGACCACACCAGTCGGCTCTGGACCGTATATGTTCGAATCGCTCGATCCCGGGACCAGCATCTCGCTTGTCCGGAACCCTGATTACCGGATTGATTCCCCGAAGGGGGCGCCCCTTGCCGAGCGAGTGACGTATCGATTCGTTCCGGACTCCACGACCCGCGTCGCCGACCTCACCACGGGAACCGCCCAGATCGTCTCCGATGTCCCGCAAGACCAGCTCGGAGCCATCGAGGACGCCGGGCACGAAACGATCACGACGCCGATTCTCGGCACGACGTTCATCCGCATCGCGACCGATACCCCTCCATTCGATGATGCCCGTGTCCGGCAGGCGCTCAACTACGGCGTCGATGTCCAGGCCATCGCCGATGCGCTGGTGGGCCCGGAGGCGAGGCGTCTGGCCTCTGTCTTCCCCGACCCGCGAGGAATGGGTTTCGATGAGGATCTCGAGCCGTTCCCGTATGACCCGGAGCGGGCGAGGGAGTTGCTGGAGGAGGCCGGCCATGGGGATGGCATCGACGCGGAGATCCAGATCGTCGCCTCATCTCGAACCGATGTAGTCGAAGCGATCGTGGCCCAACTGGCCGAAGTCGGTATCCGCCTGACGATAACGACCGCCGATCTCGCCGCGTTCAACCAGGCGTGGCCGGACGAGCAGGCACCCCCGCTTCGATATGCGACCTGGCGACCCTTGTACGATCCCCATTCGTTCCTGAGTCTCGTGATCCATAGCGACGGATTCCTGTCCCGGTTTTCGAATCCCGATGTCGATGCGTTCATCGACGCGGGAGCAGCGGAACCGGACCCAGAAGCCCGGGGTGCGATCTACCGCGATCTTGGCAGGTACCTGCAGGAAGAACCGGCAGCCATCTATCTCTGGAACGTGACCGCGCGCTATGGCGTGGCGTCAGATGTCGAGGGGTGGACACCTCGGGGAGACGAGTACGTGCTGCCACTCACCCGGGAGAGCGAACGATGAAAACCCTCACAAGACGACGCTTCATCGCGACATCCGCAGGGGCCGCCCTGACAGCGTCTGCCTGGCCACCCGGCCTTTCGCGTGCCCGCCAGGACGCGACGCCGGAAGAGACGGTTGATGAATTGGTCATCGATATGTCGGGCGATCCGGACAGTATTGATCCCGCCATCGCGTATTCCGCGCGGGACTGGTCGATCGTACATGCAGTCCATGACGGCCTGGTGACGATCGGTTCGGACGGCACCATCCAGCCACTCGCCGCCGAGTCGTTTGAGGCGGTCGATGATCTCACCTTCCAGGCAACGATTCGCGACGGCCTGACATTTCACGACGGGTCGCCTGTGACCGCCGATGCGGCGATCCGGGGAATCGAGCACCTGCAAGGCGGCGATTCGCTCGTCATCGACCTCTTCAGCACGATTGAGTCGGTGGAGAAGGTCGACGACCTGACGCTCC
>CAZVAA010000004.1:7095-36950 GCA_964624125.1 uncultured Sphaerobacteraceae bacterium
TACCGGTTCGTGCCGGAGGCGTCGACGCGAGTCGCGGACCTGCTCAGCGGTGCGTCGGATATCGTCGTCGAATTGCCGCTCGACCAGCAGGAGGCGGTCGGGGAGGGAGGGGCACAGGTCGTGACCGCGCCGGTCGTGGGGTCGCAGTGGATCCGTATTGCGACCGATTCGGCCCCCCTGGACAATCCAGCAGTCCGTCAGGCACTCAATCTAGCCGTCGACGTGAACGCCGTAGCCAAGGTGTTCGTCGGCGAAAGCGCCGAACGCCTGGCATCCATCCATCCCGACAAGCGCTCCATGGGGTTCGACCCCGACCTGGCGCCCTACGCCTACGATCCGGACGCCGCACGGGCCTTACTGGAAGAGGCGGGTTATGCAGATGGCATCGATGTCACCCTCGAGGTGACGACCGCACAGTCGCACGCTCTCGTCGAGGCCATGGTCGCGCAATGGAGCGAGGTGGGAATCAACGTCGAGGTTCAGGTCTCCGAATACGCGGCGTTCAATGCGAACTGGGCGGATCCGGAGGCTCCGGCACTTAAGATGTCGACCTGGAGCCCCCTCTACGATCCCCATACGCTTCTCAACCTGGTTTTCGCGGGAGATGGCTACCTGTCCCGCTATAACAACACCCGCGCCAGCGAACTGATCGCCGCCGCGGCCAGTGAACCGGATCCCGACGTTCGCGCCGGGCTCTACCGGGATCTGGCTGGCGTGATGCACGAGGACGCGGCCGCCGTCTTCCTGTGGAACCTGGTTGCCAGCTACGGCATCAGCGAACGCGCGCTCGCGTGGAAACCGCGAGGAGACGAGTACGTCCTGCCGTTGGGGTAGGCGGAGCTAAAAAACGAATCTCGCCAGGATCAACCCGATCGCGAGCAGGAGGAACGGAATCGTCGCCAGCATGAGGTTGCTGAACACGGTAGCGATCACCGCCCCGATGATGAGCAGCACCACCAGCCCGATCGCGTAATTTCGCTGGAGGGGCGTCAGTGGCACGACGCCGTCGGACATCGCCCATGGGTCTGGCGAGGGACGCACGGCGTCGCCGGCCAGGACCTGGCGGGCCTGGCGGATTCGGTCATGCTGCGCTCGGGTTCGTCGTTGCTGGCTCATCGGAAGCCTTTCCGTGGCGCGGCCACATTGGAGTTCAGACGCTCTTCTCTGGACGGTGCTGGTCGGTTCCGAGATGGGCGACACGGGTCCAGATCAGGACCACGGCGATCTTCACGATCCCCGCCCACGTGAGCAGGATGCCTCCCATCAGCCACATGGCGTCAAGGTCAAACGCGAAGTAACCCAGGCAGGCAAGGAGCCCGAGGATCGTCATGGCCCAGGATGTCAGGTGAAGGTATTTCATTCGGTATCCAACGGCTCAGCCAGCATCTGCGGGCACGCTTCCTGACGCGTATGCTACCCGCTTTTCGAGTTGGTCATCAATCACGGCGCGATGGGGCAGGCGTGACCTCCGCGGTCACGATGAGCCGATCAGATTCCCCGTCGTACGGGTCGAGATCATAGCTTCCATAGAAGAGCGGCTCGATGAAGCCGGCGAGCTCGAGCATGAGCGCCAGCTCCGAAGCGTGAATATACCTCAGCGGGAAGGCGCTCCTCGTCCTGGATATGCTGCCGTCTGGGGCCACCTGGTCGTACCACAGAAGCGTCTCCAGCACTTGCGGTTCGCCACCAGCGCGACGGTGCGACCACTTGTCGATCGTAGATCCATCCTCCAGCGTCCAGCTCCCTTCCAGGTGCGGACCAGAAAGCAGGTGGCGGAGTTGGTCGACGGAGGGGTTCAACGTATCGATGATGAGTTGGCCTCGAGGATCGAGTGCCCGGTGCGCGGCCTCCAGAGCGGCACGCTGGTCTTCGACGCTCGTGAGGTGCATCAGGCTGTTCAGCGAAAAGATAACGAGGCCGAATGGTCCGCCCGGCGCCCTGTCCGCCGTGCGCATGTCGCCTTCAACGAGGGTCACACGGTCGGAGACGCCGGCTTCCGCAACTGCTCGCTCGGCACGGTCCAGCATCGGGCGCGAGCTGTCGATGCCGGTGATGTTGAATCCCGCCTCGGCGAGCGGCAGCAGGATGCGTCCTGATCCGCAGCCGACTTCGAGGATCGGGTCACCGACAACTTCCGCATAGTTGAGCAACAATTCGACGTCGGCGTCGAAGTCGTTATGCTCGAGGTCGTAAAGCTCGGCAATATCGCGATAGGGGTCGCTGGCTGCCGTGGGTTGCTGTGTCATTCCTGTGGTCCGCCCGTGATGTGTCACATGTCCGGTATCAACGAATCAGGATTCATTGTAAGATTCCCCGCATGGCGAAGAAGCGTTCTGGTTCTACCACAGCATCGTCCGGTGGCAATCGGGTGGTGACACAAAATCGGCGGGCGTTCCACGAGTATTTCATCGAGGAGCAGCTCGAGACGGGCATCGTGCTGAGCGGGACCGAGATCAAGTCGATCCGGGACGGCAAGGCGACGATCGCCGAGGCCTACGTGCGCATCGACGATGGTGAGCTGTGGCTGATCGGCAGCCACATCACCCCGTATTCGCACGGGAGCTACACGAACCACGATCCCGATCGACCGCGAAAGCTGCTGGCGCACCGTCGCCAGATCGAGGAACTCCAGGCTGCAACAGAGCAGAAGGGCCTTACGTTGGTCCCGTTGAGGATCAAGCTGGTCAATGGTCGGGCGAAAGTGGATATCGGTGTCGCCCGAGGCAAGAAGCTCTACGACAAGCGCCAGGCGACGGCCGAGCGCGACGCGAAGCGCCAGATGGACCGGGCAATGCGCGAGGCCCGTCGCTAGCGCTATCCATTCGCACAGGTGTTCGTATTTCCCGCACTGATTTGGTACAATATGCGTGTCGCGAAGGTAAGCGCGCGGCAACTGCATGGGGATGTCCGGTTTCGACAGGGTCGAAGATCAGGCCATTGCACGCCGAGGTTGCCCGAGGCCTCGTAAAAACGGGCAAAACAATAGCTGACAACAACCAGCTTGCTTACGCTGCCTAAGTCAAAGACCTCTAGGTAGCGCGTCCGCTGATCCTTCCTCTGCCGGGATCAGGTTTGGGCGCCACCAAAGGCGGAGTGCGGCGACCTAGTCCGCTGGAGCGCGGTCGTCCAAGGCAGTCCAGCTCACCATATGGAAATCCTGTCGGTGGGAGTTCCGTGTGGCACATAAAACGCCGACTAAGCGTGTAGTAGATGTCCGGTTGACGGTTCTGGACGGGGGTTCGATTCCCCCCATCTCCACCAGACGAGAGTAGGCGCCCGCATGGGCGCCTTTCTGTTTAAGCGCGTCTTGGCCGAAAATCGCCCAACCGATACGCCGGGGGCGAGTGTAAGTAACAGGTCACTAACTGTCCGCAACCCTTTATGCCGAAAACCTGATCATCTTGGAGGTTGGGCGTCCTGGCGAACGCACTTGCGTCACGAGGCTGCAGCCATCTCGAGCAATGCGACGATCTCCGTGTATCCCCGCTGCCTCGCGTGCTGTAGCGGCGTGACGCCTTCACCGTCAGCAAGATTGACGTCTGCACCCGAATCGACCAGCATCCGCACGATTTCAACATGGGCGGGACCGCCATCAGAGAGGACGATCGCTTCCAGCAACCCGGTCCAGTTCAGCCTGTTGACATGGTTTACATCGACACCGGCATCGATCAACATGCGGACTGTTTCCACGTGTCCACGCTCGCATGCCGGGATCAGCGCCGTGCCGCCGTACCGGTTGGTGCTCGCGAGGTCGGCGCCATGATTGAGCGTCATCCGCAGGATCTCGTTGTATCCCCGCGCTCCTGCCAGGAGATACGGACTGTCGTCGATCTCGTCCTTCGCGTTGACATCCGCGCCGGCATCGATAAGCAACCGGGCGATATCGACCGCGTTTGTTTGGGTGGCCGCAAGAAGCGCCGTCCGGCCACGATCGTCACGGTATTCGAGATCAACTCCCGCCGCGATGAGATCTCGCACTCGTTCGAGGTCTTCATTGATCACCGCGTCAATCAGCGGAACGCTCATGCGTGTTCTCCCGGGAGATGCAACTTGTGCAGCGTGGTCGTCATCAGTTGCGGGACGGCCGAACCGGCGCGATACTGGAATTCCGGAGCTACCCTGCCGGCCCTTGTCAGGCCCGGTGCAAAGGACCATGTCATGGATCGTCACAGCGTACTACAGGAACTCGAACGAATCGTCGGTCCCGAAGGCATTCGCCATCGCCCGGTCGACCTGCTCGTCTACGAGTACGATGGCTCGGTCGACGGTGCCGTGGATACCGCGTCGCCGATGGCGGTGGTCCTGCCGATAAATGCGGAGCAGATATCCGCTGTCGTCAAAGTCGCTCGCAAGGCCGGCCTGCCCGTCGTGGCCCGTGGTGCCGGAACAGGCCTCTCCGGTGGTGCGATCGCACAGGGCGGCGGCATCATCATCTCACTGACCCGCATGGAACGCGTGCTGTCGATCGATCCATTGGACCGCACCGCGCTCGTTGAGCCGGGCGTGATCAACCTCGAACTGTCCGAGGCGACTGGCCCCTTCGGCTTCTTCTTTGCGCCGGATCCTTCCAGCCAAAAGGCATGCACGATCGGCGGCAACATCGCTGAGAATGCCGGTGGACCTCACTGCCTGAAGTATGGAGTGACGACGAATCACATTCTCGGCGTGGAAGTCGTGTTGCCGGACGGCGAGATCGTCTGGTTCGATAGCGCGCGCGATGGATATGGAGGGTTCGACCTCACGGCGGCGACCGTTGGCTCAGAGGGCATGTTCGGCATCGTCACGAAAGCGCTCGTCAAGCTCACGCCTTCTCCCGACTCGGTCAGCGTCATGCTCGCCGCGTTCGGGTCGATGGAAGACGCCGCGAATTGCGTGACGAGCGTCATCGCCGAAGGCCATCTCCCGGCGTCGCTCGAGATGATGGACAACCTGACGATCCAGGCGGTGGAGCCGGCATACCATGCCGGCTACCCGATGGATGCTGCGGGCGTCTTGCTGATAGAGATCGATGGACACCCCCTCGATGTCGAAGAGGCGTCGGAAGATATCCGGCGAATCTGCCAGCAGGCGCAGGCGACCGAGTTTCGCCTTGCGACAGAAGCCGCCGAGCGAGACTTGCTTTGGAAGGGCCGCAAGATGGCGCTTGCTTCAATGGGGCGTCTCGCGCCGAACTACTACCTCCACGACACAGTCGTTCCACGAACTCGTCTGACCGAGACACTGGCGGCGGTGGAGGATATCTCCCGCGAAGTCAAGCTCCCGATCGCAAATGTCTTCCACGCTGGCGACGGCAATCTTCATCCGCTAATGCTCTTCGATCGCCGCGAGAGCGGCGCGACCGAGCGCGTGCTCGATGCAAGTCACCAGCTTATCGAGACGTGCGTTGGCCTTGGTGGCACCCTTTCCGGCGAGCATGGGATCGGGACGGAAAAGCGCGATTTCATGACACTTGTCTATACCGAGGATGATCTTCGCGCGATGGCCGGCCTGAAGCGGGCGTTCGACCCCGATGAGCGGTTCAATCCCCAGAAGGTCTTGCCGAAGGGGACGATGTGCGGTGAGGTGCGCGACCTGCATATGCAGGCGATGGCGCAGAAGCACGGCATCGTCCCGATGTAGGGGAGGGCAGTATGCAACAGCAGACGTGGACCCTGCCCGAAGGGCTCGCCTTCAGCGACATCGCGCGACCAGGGTCGCCGCAAGACGTCGCGGACCTGCTCCGGGACGCGACCGCAAACAACCTTCCGGTTGTCCCGGTTGGTGGAGGCACGTCGCTGACCACTGGCCATGTTGTCGATCATGAGTTTCTCGGTATCGACCTGCGTGGGCTGAGTGGCGTTCGCGAGTATGCCCCGGCCGATCTCACGGCTTCGTTCCAGGCCGGTACGTCGCTGGACGAAGTCCGCAACGTCCTCGGGGAGCACGGGCAGGAGTTGCCTGTCGATATGCCCCGATCCAGCGAAGCGACGATCGGAGGACTGGTCGCGACCGGTTTCTCTGGGCCGCGGCGGCTCGGATCCGGCTCGCTCAAGGACCTGCTCATCGGTTGCGCCTATGTTCGTGGAGACGGGCTCATCGCCAAGGCGGGTGGCATGCTGGTGAAGAACGTCAGCGGGTACGAGATGACCCGGCTCATGCATGGCTCATGGGGGGCGCTGGCGATCCTGACGTCCGTGAACCTCAAAGTGATCCCGAAGGCGAAGGCTGACTTCACCTTCCACCAGCGATATGACGGGCTGGAGGAAGCACTTTCCGCGCAGCGCATCATCCTCGAACGGCATCCGCTGGTTACCGCCTCGGTAATCGAGCGTGATCTTGATGGATGGGGCCTCGCGGTTCGGTTGCTCGGACGTGAAGCATCGTTACGGGCGCAGGTTCAGTCGATGCAGGATGACCTCGGTGCGGGAAGCTCGCTTGCCGAGGATGCAGGATTCTGGTTGGAATTCAATGACCGGTGGGCGATGAGTGATGATGGTGCCCGTCTGGTGTTTGGCATGCGACCGCACCAGGTGCCCGCCGTTGCTTCAGCGTTGAACGTCGTGAACGGTGTTTCGGCGATGGCGATCTCGGTGCCGACCGGCAGTATCCGCCTCGCGCTCGATTCCCAGGCTGTATCCCTGAATGATATCGTCACCCGGCTGGGTGAGATCCCGGAGTCGCAAGGCGTGTCGTGGGTCGTCGAAGCCGCGCCGGGATCGTGGAAGCAGGGTGGACCTGTGTGGGGCCCGAATGACCCGGCACGCACCGTCATGCGCTCGATCAAGCAGCAATTCGACCCTGCAGGTGTCCTGAACCGTGGACGCCTCGTGGTATGAGAACGGAATGGTGATGGCTGTATCCCTTATCGACGAACTGCAAAAGCCGGTGCCGTTTTCCGGTCACGATGTGCCTGACGATGACCTTCTGCGCGATTGCGTGCACTGCGGCATGTGCCTGCCGTCATGCCCAACCTATCGCATGACCGGGCAGGAGGCCTCGTCGCCGCGAGGTCGACTCTGGCTCATGAAATCCGTCGCCGACGGCCGCTTGAGCCTGCTCGATCCCGAGTTCGACGAGCAGATGTACCAGTGTCTCAATTGTCGCGCATGTGAGGCGGTCTGCCCCTCCGGCGTGCAGTACGGGCCGCTCGTCGAGGCGTCCCGTTCGCAACTCGAGCAACACCGACCGCGCCCCACATGGCAGAAGCTCGCGCGGAGTGTGGCGTTGGTCGTGCCGTTCAAGCATGTCCGGACTATGCGGGCGGGCGCCAACGTCTTGCGCGCGTATCAAAAGTCCGGGGTGTCGAAGCTGCTGCGAAAGAGCGGCGTGCTCCGCCTGCTCCGGCTAGAGAACCTGGAGCGCATGGTCCCTCCGATCACTGGCCGACCAATGGCTCCCGGCAAGGAATCCTGGAAACCCATGCATGCCGACGGCGAGGCGCACCTTTTCAATGGCTGTGTCATGAGCAGCGTCTTCTCGGACGTCAACCGCGCAACCGGACGTGTGTTGGCGCATAACGGGCTGGCGACGGATGTACCGGTCGGGCAGGGCTGCTGTGGAGCGCTCTTCTCCCACACCGGAAGCCTTGACGAGGCGCGTGAACTCGCACGCAAGAATATCGATGCATTCGAGGCCGCTGGCAGCGGACCGGTTGTGGTCAACGCTGCCGGATGCGGATCTGCCCTGAAGGAATACCCACACCTCCTCAAGGATGATCCGGTCTACGCCGATCGGGCGAAGGTGTTCAGTGATCGGGTCAAGGATGTCAGCGAGCTGCTGGCGGACAGGCACCTGAAAAAGCCGACCCACGCCGTATCAGGCACCGTGACCTACCAGGAGCCGTGCCACCTCGCCCATGCGCAACGGATCACCGCGCAGCCACGCGCCTTGCTGAAGGACGTACCGGGTCTCAAGATCGTCGAGATGAAGGAGTCCTCGCTCTGCTGCGGTAGCGCGGGTATCTACAACATCATCCGCAGAGAGATGGCGGATGACCTTGGCGATCGTAAGGCAGGGCACATCGCCGACACGAACGCCGACCAGGTGGTCACCGCGAACCCTGGCTGTCATATGCAGTTGCAGACGTCGCTGACGCGTAATGGTGTCGAGATGCCGGTGCGGCATATCGTCGAGATTCTCGACGAGGCGTATGGCGGGTCCGCCGCCGGGAAAGCCGGACGGTGGGCGGTGGACCGCGTAATACAGGCCGACTAGGTTGCCAGACGGGGCGGAGTCAAGAACTCCGCCCCGTTTGCATTAAGCCGTAGAGCCGCCGCTCTCGATCGGGAAACGGATCAGCGCGGTCGTTCCCGAATCATCCGATCCGATCGTGAACGTCCCCTTCAGGTCCGACGTGACGAGACCCTGTGTAATACGCATCCCGAGCCCTTCGCTCTTGGCCGGGTCGAAACCATCGGGCACTTTATGCCCGTCGTTGAAGACCTCGACATTGGCGAACCCGTCCTCTTCCCATGCCTGGATCCGGATATAGCCATGATTGCGGTCCTCGAATCCGTGGTGGATCGCGTTGGATGCCAATTCATTGATGAGCAGCGACATGATCGTCGCACGCTGTGTCGGAACTTGCAGGTCTGTCGGCCGGATGTCGAACCGGACCTCGAGGTCGGGCGGGATCAGCGTGCTATGCGCATCTTCCGCGACCATCCGCGCGAGAACGTCCACCGTGGTCCCCGCGAGCCGGCTCTCATCACTGAGAAGATCATGTACGGCGGCGATGGACTGGATTCGACTGATCGCCTCGCGCAGCGGCACCGACCAGGACTCTTCCTCCGATCGTCGGAGTTGCATCGACAGGAGGGCAGCCACGGTCTGGAGGTTGTTCCGGACGCGATGATGCATCTCCTGCACAAGCGTCTGCTGCGTCTGGATGCTCAGCATGGCGTCCTGGTACAACTCGGCGTTGTCGATCGCCATCGCCGCCGAATCGCAAAATGCCTGCAGCATCGCGAGGGTGTCGTTGCTCATCGCAGCATTGGATTGCATGCGGAAACACAAGGCGCCAACCGTCGTTCGCGCGGAGATGAGCGGCACACACAGGAGCTTCGCCTGCCCATCCTCATAGTCGACCTGGCTCCACCTCACGGTACCCGTGCGAAGCACCTGGCTGACCAGGCTATTTCGGTCGTCGACGTCGATGAGCGTTCTGAAGGTCCCGATGCGGGACTCGATCATCGGATCCGGCATCGAACCACCCTGGGTCGGGTCCGGACGAAAGATGGCAGCAGCCTCGGCGTTGACGAGCTCCATCGCTTGCTCGGTGATCATCCGGAAGACGCTCTCGATGCTCAGCGTCGATGCGAGCGAACGGGTAAGGCGCTGGAGCGTGCCGAGCTCGGTGATCTTCTGGTGAAGTTGTTCATCGGTTTCGTTGTAGCGCTGCGCATTGTCGATGCTAATTGCCAGCTCGCCGGCAACGGTGCGCAGGAACTCCAGTTCATCCTGGCTGAACGTCCGTCGGTCGATGGAATGGATGTTGAGGACGCCGATCAGCCGCTTCTGCGCCGGGAGGAGGATCGGCACAGAAACCTGGGAGCGGTACTGCTCATCGCCGATGCCGGGGTGAGCGAGGAAGCTTTCGTGTTGCTGCGCATCGGGCGCGGCGATCAACTTTCCCTCGATCGCCGCTCGCCCGATGATCCCCATGCCGATACGAACGGTGACGCTGCCAACTGCGTCAGGCATTAGTCCAACCGCTGCCTTGAGCGTGAGCAGGCCACTGGAGGAGTCGTAAAGGAAGATGGCGCTCGCATCGCTGTTCGTGGAGGTCGCGACCACACGGACAACGGTGTCGAGCATCGCGGACAGCTTCAGGTTGGAAGTCGCCGCGCGGTTGATGCGATGGAGCGCCTCCAGGCGCGCATGTTGGGTTTCGGGGAAATCCTCAGGACGCCGACGTTCCGCAAGGTCAGGGTCCTGCGTGCTGGCATGACCTCGGGCCACGGCGGCCAGGGCGGTTCCCGCCGACTGGAACTCCTGGTTGGGTGTCCTGTCGTGCCCCGGGCGACTCAGGAGTTCGTTGAGGGCGCTGCTGGCGACCGTGAGGGCATCCTCCAGCGTCCAGCCAGCCGATCCGCTCGCGTGTCCGAACCACCGAAAAACGTCGACGACGTCCTGGTCGCCGCCCACCGGGTCGGCGACTTTCGGATCGTAAGCGTTCGCCAGTTCGAGGTGCAGGCGAGAGGTGAGATTTTGTGATGCGATGCGGGCTGGCATGCGGGGACCCTTTCTGAGATGCTGTCTTGCTCGTCTCCCTACATGTGTGAGTCGAACCAGCTGACCAGGTGATGGAGCCGCGCGAGGCGCCGGCTTGGGGTGCCCGAGCGGCTCAGATCGTGGCTCTCCTCCGGGATGCGGATGAACCCGACCTCTCGTCCGAGGAATTTTAGCGCCACGAACATCTGCTCGGCCTGTTCTATCGGGCACCGGAGGTCGCGCTCGCTGTGCATGATCAGGAGCGGCGTGTTGATGCGGTCAACGTAGGAGATCGGGCTGTGTTTCAGCAGCAATTCGGTATCCGCCCAGGGCGTGCCGCCGAACTCGTGCTTCCCGAAGCTGAATCCGATATCGCTGGTGCCGAAGAACGAATGAAAGTTCGAAACGCAGCGCTGGGTGACCGCTGCCTTGAAGCGATCATCGTGCGACACGATCCAGTTCGTGAGATACCCTCCGTACGACCCGCCGGTGATGCCCAAACGGTCCGCGTCGATCCAGTCACACGTTTCGATCGCGGCTTCGAGGATGGCGATCACGTCCGGCATGTCGCTCTCGCCCCACCTGGCACGGGTGGTTGTACAGAACTCTTCGCCGTATCCGGCGGATCCTCGGGGATTGCAGAAGATGACGGCGTAGCCACGAGCGGCCATGAGCTGCATCTCGTGGAACATGGCGTACCCATACATCGCATGCGGCCCACCGTGTATCTGGACGATTGCCGGATGCTTCGCGGGCGAGTCGGCGTCCAGATCGGCCGGGGGCAAGATCCATCCCTGGATCTGCTGACCGTCTGGTGCCTTGGCGGTAATGTCGATAGCCTCGCTGAAGGTTATCTCGGAAAGGAGCCCTTCGTTGACGTTGGTGATCTGCCGCTCGCCTGATCCGTCCCGTGCGCTGGCGAAGAGATCGAACGGCTGATGAATTGTTCCGGAGACGTACACGAAACCGTCGACGCCGATTGTGAACCCCGAGATTCGACGCTTGCCCGAAGTCGACTTCGTGACCTTGCTGGAAGAGGTATCCAGCGTATGAATCTGTGTCTCACCGCTCTGTGAGGCGAGGAACGCCACGGTCGAGTCATCGATCCAGAGCGGCCGTTCGTCGCTACTTGCGTGAACGTCGCTCATCCCGAAATCGCCGACCGACACATCCCAGTCGTCGGTGTGGCTGCTGGCGTCCTTCCCGTCGACGCCGACCGTCCAGAGACGGCTGTTGACGCCGCCGACGGCGGCATCGAGATGACCGACAAACGCGATGCGTGAGCCATCCGGTGAGAAGGATGGCGACTCGAACGACGCGTCATCCGGCGCGAGGATCGAGACGTCGCCGCCTGCCGCGGGAACAGTGATGATGGTCGACGCGAAGAGCGTCTTCCGGTCCTCACGCCGGTTTCCTGAGAATGCGATGACGTCGCCGGCTGGTGACCACTGTGGATCACTGTCGTTGACGTCACCGAAAGTCAGCTGCGTCGCTTCCCGGTTGTCGACCGAGATCTTCCAGATGTGGCTGTACTTTTCCAGCCATCCACGCCCGTCGAACCGGTACCGCAATTCGCGGACGACTCGCTCGTCGGCGATCTCGCCCGTCGACGTTGGCGCCTCGAAACCGTCGTCATCCCCAACACCGTCCGACGCGACGAACGCGAGCTGCGTCCCGTCGGGAGACCACGACGGCGAACTCGCGCCGTTCGGGTGGCTCGTCACCTGCTGGGCTTCTCCGCCGTCGATCCGGATGGTCCAGATCTGCGGTTTCGGCTTGGACTCTTGTTCCTTGTCGTCCTTCTGACCGCCCTTGGTCGCGTCATCCGTATCATCGTCATCCTGCTCAGCATGCTGAACCGGGAGCATGCCGGGACGATTCGAGACGAACGCGATCGTGGTGCCGTCCGGTGACCAGCGTGGGGAGGAATCCCGATGCACCCCCGAGGTCAGCCTGCGCGCGTTTGACCCGTCCTGTTCGCCAATCCAGATCGCACTGGCGTAGGTATCGTTGTCGTCGTCGACTCGCGTCACAACCCAGGCGATGAGGTCTCCACCTGGTTGTGCTTGAGGATCGGATACCAGTTGGATGCGCTTCAGGTCATCGGCGGTTACCACGGTACGGGCGGTCGCGTTCGACATTGTGGATGATTCCTTACTACGTGATGGGTCTTCACAAGCCATGCGTTGCAGCATACCGGAGAAAATGGTCCCACCTCAACAGATGCTGTCTGGTCTGGACGGTATACTTCCCTCACGCGTGGTGACGCGGTATTTTTTTGTGCTTCAGTGGACGCTGGAGCACCCGCGTGGAGCTCGTACATGCGACGAGCGACAGCTGAGAAGTGAGCCCACCCTGACGTGAGACCCTATCCGCTCGATCCCGGCACGCCGGACCGCCAGACACAGCAAGATACTGCCAGGCGGTCCGGACGGAGAGCCAGGAGCAGCGGTATCTCCGATCAACTCGCGCAAGTTGTCGGCGATGGGATCCTCGCGCTTCTTGACCTCAGGTATCGACGACCCGACCTCACCCAACTCCTGGGCGGGATGCTCCTCTTCGTCGTTGGCCTGGGCCTCGTGGCATCCGCCGCATTGACCGACCAGTACCTTCATCGCGGCGTGGAATCGGGTTCCGAGCAACCCTACGTCGTCCAGCCTTCCGGCCGTGAACTGGCGACGAATGTCGACCTGCGAATCTTCACCGAGGAGGATATTCGCGAGGTCGCCGCGACGCTGGGTGACGCCGGGTTCGGGTATGTGCGTCAGGAGTTCTCCTGGGAGCAAATAGAGCCCGCGCCGGGGGAGGCGGATTGGGGAATATACGACACGATCGTCAACTCCATGAACGCCGAAGGTGTGGAGGTGATCGCGGTTATCGTCGATACGCCGTCGTGGGCTGCGCCGGGAGAGGCGATCGCGAGCAACGACAGGCCTCCGTCCGATCCCGAGGATTTGCAGCGGTTTTCCCAGGCGCTGACATCTCGCTACGGGATGAAGGTGCCGTATATCCAGGTCTGGGACCGGCCAAACCTCGCGACACAGTGGGGTGGGCGCCCCGCGACGGGGGAGTCGTTCCAGCCCTACCTCGCGGCAGCGTTCTATGGTGGACGGGCGGGTAATCCGGAAGTGAGAATCGTCACTCCGGAGCTTGCCGTCTCTTCTGACGTGGCCGAGGGGCTGGGCGATCTCGCCTTCCTGGAAAGCCTGTACGCTGCAAATGCGGACGATGTCTTTGACATTGTTGGCATATCGCTCAACGGAGGGCAGCTGTCACCGGACGACCGGCGGGTCAACGAAGATCGCAGGAACCTCTCCCGTGCCATCCTGGTCCGTGAGCTTATGGTCCGGCAGGATGACGGCTCGACGCCGGTCTGGGCAACGACCTACGGTTGGTCTGCGACAGGCGAAATTTCACGCGAAGAACAGGCTGAGTACGTTGTACGAGGATTGGAGCGCGCCTGGTCCGAATGGCCATGGATGGGACTGATGGTCCAGTGGGCGTTTGCGACCGATGCGAACGACCCGGATGCGCCATATGCGATCGCACCCGATGGTTCCTCGACGCCGCTGTACCGTCGGCTGACATCGCCCGAGCTCCAGCGTCGGTCCGATCTCGCGAATACGGGGTTTGCGCCAATGGACGCCGACGCCGTGGCCTATCAGGGCAACTGGGACGACCAGCATCTCGAGGGGCGGACGTTCCGAACGACGAACCAGGTCGGCTCCAGCGCAACCTTGACCTTTCAGGGCACGGGGCTCATCGCATTCCTGAGATCCGGCCCCCAGGTCGGAGCGTTCCAGGTGGAACTGGACGGCGAGGTTATACCCGGGGGGTACATCGATAATGAGGATTGGTGGAGCTATTTCATCTCATTCAGGACCGAGGACTTGCCGCGACGCCTGCTGACTGGTCTGGACGACGCCGAGCACGTCGTCAAGATCACGCTCATGGAGCCCGGCGAGCTGACGCTTGGCGGGTTCGTTGTGGAACGCGAGCCACCATTTGTCTGGCCGGTTATGCTGCTAACCATATTCGGGGCATTGGTGCTTTTCCTGGGCATCCGATCGTTCATCTACCTGGTGGCGATCCGGTCCGGGCATTTGCGGCGCCGTGAAGAAGATTCGATTCTGTCCATTCCGGTGCTACCGAACTGGCAGCCAGGACAACGAGCATGACCGTGACGAGATCTGAAAAGCGCCGAAATCTACTCATGATGCTCGTGGCCACGATCGCGCTCGTTACGATTGGGTGGTTGATTCGCGAGGATCTCGCGACATCCATCCCGGTCGCCGGGACGGTGCTCGCGGCTGCCGTTGTGATCGTGGCCTTCGTGCCGGCATCCGGCGTCGCCGCTGTCCTGCTCGCGCTGCCGACGGTGTATCAGCTCCATCCCCTTCCACGGGGCGAGTTCAGCCTGGTGGAGTTGGCCATCCTGGCCGCGGCAGCGGGAACCGGGCTGAACGTGCTCGCCAGGATCAGGCGGGGGGGCTGGAGCGATATCGCCGTCCTGTTCAGGCCGGCGCATGTGGTAGTTCCGGTGGTCGGGATTGTGATCGCGACGGCGGTCACGCTGGTGACGCTGGCCGATCCATCGATGCGTACCGAGAGCCTGCGCGAGATCCGGACGGTCATCATTGAGCCGTTGGTGTTCCTCGGCACGGCGAGGATTGTCTTCCGGCAGCCCGGCGCACGGGAATGGGCGGCGTCTGCGTTCGTCGTCGCCGGCGTGGTGGTTGCCGGGTATGGTGTCGCCCAGGTCGCACTTGACCTTGGCGGAGTCCAGGCCGGAAGCGTCACTCGCGCAACCGGACCATATCCGCATCCCAACAACCTGTCGTTCTTTATTGAGCGGACGCTCCTGTTCACACTCGGTATCGCGTTCCTGCGACCGAAATGGTGGCCGGTATGGATCCTCGGGCTGCTTCAGCTCGCAGGCCTCGGCGCGACCTTCTCGCGCGGCGCGTTGCTGGGATTGGCCGCCGGCATCGCGATCATCTTCATCCTCCGAGGGCTCTACCGATGGCTGATTGCTCTCGGCGTCCTTGGTGCATTGGGCGGCGCGGCCGCGTTCGTCGTCGCGCCGGATCGCCTCGTCGACATGGGCGGTTCGGGATCCGAGCCCACCCGGTTCGCCATATGGCGATCCAGCGTTCGGATGGTGCTCGATCATCCCATCTTTGGCGTGGGCCCGGACCAGTTCCTGTACCAGTATTGGCGGCGGTACGTCGAACCGATGGGATGGCCAGAGAGATACACATCCCACCCGCATAACCTCATCCTTGACGCGTGGTTGCGCCTTGGCGTCATTGGGCTTGGCTCTATGGTGGCGCTGGTCGCCGGCGTCGGCATGTGGATCGCAAAGCATCTCCGCGCCGTTCGGATAGACCCCATCGCGATGGGCGCCGTCGCGGCGCTGGCTGGCGGGCTGGTCCATGGCATGGTCGATAACGGCTTCTTCCTGCCGGATCTCGCGACCATGACCTGGTTTCTGGTAGCCGCGCTTGTCGCCGTTCCTGTGCCGTTCCACCATGAAGATCCCGAGTCAGCGACATCGCGACCGACGCGGCTTGACCTCCGCATCCCCGAGCCGGTCGGTTCTCCGCTCGTGTTGCTGTTGCTTGGGATAATGCTGGCGCTGGTGGCCGCGTCCCCGGCCGTTCCCGCGACGATCGGGCTCATCGTGACTGGAGCGGTGCTGGCATGGGTGTCGCCAGCGGTCATGGTTGCCTTGGTTGTGGCGACCGTACCGATCCAGGAATCGGTGCTGCTGCCGAACATCAGGGGAGACCTCACCTTCACCCAGATCGTCCTTGCGGGCCTCGTCATCGGATGGGGGCTGTCGTTCTGGCGTTACCGGATCTGGCTGGATGCGATTACCTTGTGGTTCGTTGCCATCGGGGGCGCCCTCCTGATCTCCCTGATCGCGATGGACGATCAAGGCCTCTGGGCAGGAGAGGTGTATCGCTGGGCGATCGCCGGAATATTTTTCGTCATTTGCAGGAGCGTGCTCCGTGAATGGTCGCTGATCGCACCTGTCCTGTGGAGTGTGATCATTGCGTCAGTCATGACGTGGGGATACGCGGCGTGGCAGTTCGTTACGAGTGCCGGGCCCGAGCACATGATCCGGGGAGGCGCGCTTCGCGTGTTCGCCACATTCGGGACACCGAATACGCTCGGCGCGTATGTCGAGCTCTCGGTTCCGTTGCTCCTGATCCTGGGACTTCTGGGTATTCGCAAGTCCTTCCGTGACCTTATCGGACCCAGACTTTGGGTCGGCACGTGGGTGTCATCGCTTCCCGGGTTGCTGGTTCTGGCGCAAACACAGAGCCGGGGCGCAATGGTCGGGTTCGCGGCGGCAATGGTGGTGGTGCTGTGGGTGCTTCCCGTCAGGCTACGCGTCGCGACCGTGGTCGCTGGCGCCCTCCTCGTTGGCGTCGTGGCCCTGACGCCGGCAGGCCAGTCGCAGATCGATCGCTTCGCCCGGATCTTTGACGAGACGGCCGTTCGTCCTGCCTCCACGTATGACTACGGTACCGGGCGGTCGGCGCTGTGGGGCGCGGCGGTGAACATGATTCTTGACAATCCGCTCACCGGCGTCGGGGCAGGGGAGTTCGACCATCACTACCGCGAGTACACGCCGTCCTGGGTCGACCGGTTTCCACGCGGGCAGGCGCACAATGGATGGCTGCATATGGGTGCCCAGGCAGGTATCGGCGGACTTGTCGCGTTTACCGGATGGGTTATCGCTTCGCTGGTATCCTTGTTCAATGCGGGAAGACGCGCGCATGATCCCCTTTCGCGAGCGCTCGCGATCGGTGGCCTGGCGGTGATGATCGCCTTCTCCGTCCACAGCCTCGTCGATTACCTGAATGTCCTCAGTCTCGGCCTCCAGCTCAGCGCGATGGTGGCGATTGGATTGAACCTGGCACCCAACCCCCTAACCGTCTACGCCGGCAAGCGCCCCGACGTTCATGCGGGCGAAAATGCGTTGCAGGCGGGAGTCGCATGACGATCGAATCTCCTGGTAAACCCCATCCGGTTGTCGAGCCGGATAACGATATATCTACGCCGAACCCCGAACGACCTCCCGATTCGCTCGGCAAGCGCTTCCTGAACCTTCGTACGCTGGTCTCGTTCGGGCTTGCGATCGCGATTCTCGCGTTCGTGTTCAGGGGGCTTGGCATCGATATCGGCGATGCATGGTCGCGGATGAAGCAGGCGAACCTGCTATTGCTCGCGGCCGCCCTCGCGATCTTCTATTCCACCTTTGTGCTTCGTGCCTGGCGCTGGAAGGAGATGCTCAGTCGGGTGGATATCAACCAGGCGCACGGATTCCCGGTACCCGGTATCCCGGGTATGCTGCAGATCATCCTGCTTTCCTGGTTCGCGAACTGTGTGGTTCCGGCACGCCTTGGCGACGCCTATCGCGGATACCTCCTCAAGGACCGCACCGGTGCCTCGTTTGGCAAGTCGATCGGGACGGTGCTTGCGGAGCGCCTGATCGACCTCGTGGTCCTTGTCAGCGTGCTCTTCGTCTCAGGCATCGTCGTCTTCGGGATCCATGCCCCTGATCAGGCGGAGACGGCGTTTTTCTTCGGTGGCGGAGTGGTACTGCTCGGCGTCGTCGGGATCATTGCGCTCTGGCTCCTGCGCGAGCGAATTGAGCGAATCCTTCCGGTCGGAATCATGGTGCACTATCGGAAGCTCAATGCCGGTCTCTTCAAGGTGCTCGAGCGCCCGTGGCCATTCGCCGGTATCAGTATCCTCTTGTGGCTGGGCGATGGTCTGCGTGTGTATCTCATTGCCTGGTCTCTCGGTCAGCACATTTCCTACCCGGCCGCGATCATGGTGGCATTGATCAGTGCGTTGGTATCCATCATCCCGATCACGCCTGCCGGGCTGGGGTTTGTCGAGGGCTTCATGGTGACCGCATTGACGCAGATCGGCGTCCCGGGCGGCGCTGCCGCCGCGATCGCGCTTCTCGACCGCGTGGTGACCTACCTGAGCCTCATCATCATCGGTGTACCGCTCTACTTCTGGGTGCTGCGCCGGGAAATCCGGAATCCCGATGCGAACGCTGGTTGAGGCGAGCGCCGCGTTTGACCAGGGCGCGGGCATTGGTCGCTACGCGAGAAACATCCTCTCCCGCTTGATCGATGGCTCACCAGACGACTGGACGCTTGTTCGCGCTCCCGTGTCGCGCGGCGCCGAGCCGAAGTTCAACCCGCCGGACCCAGCGAATGTCAGGACGGTGACGCTGCCGTTCAACCGCAGGAATGCCGACCGGCTCTGGTTCCGGCTGAATGCACCGGTGGACATCAGGCTCTTTGCGGGATCCGCCGACGTCCTGTATTCGCCCGATTTCACCGCGCCGCCGATGTTCGGTGTACCGCGCATGATCACCGTGCACGATCTCGCATTTATGACGCACCCCCGGCAGACAACCGATGCGTTACGTCGGTTCCTTGAGAACGTCGTGCCTCGGCAAGTGGAGCGGGCCGACAAGGTCGCGGTTGTATCGCACGCAACCAGGGATGACGTGATGCGCCTGCTATCCGTGCCAGAGGAGAAGATCGTCGTGGCCCGGAACGGCGTTGATGAGCGATTCTTCGAGGCTCAGGCGCTTGATCCCGCGACGCGGAAACAATTCGGGATTCCCGGTCGATATCTCCTGATGGTCGGGACTATCGAACCGCGAAAGAACCACCTGGCTGCGATGCAGGCAATCGAACACGCGGGCATGGGAATCGACCTGCCCCTGGTGATCGCTGGTCGTCCCGGGTGGGGCCATGAGGCGATCATGGAGCGAGCCCGCGATATGCAGGCGCGCGGGCTCGTCGTCCTTCCGGAGTATGTGCCGGATGCCGTTTTGCCCGGTCTTTACGCCGGTGCGACGGCGGTGCTGTACCCTTCGTGGACAGAGGGCTTCGGATTGCCGATCGCCGAGGCGCTCGCATCCGGTTCACCGGTGATCACCGGCACAGCGCCAGCGCTACGTGAGGTCGGCGGCCCGGAAGCGCTTTATGCTGAACCGGAAGACATCGATGCGCTTGCGCAGCACATTCGCGACATCGCCGGGCGAACGACGACTGCGGACGATCGGGCGCGACGCCAGGCATGGATAAGGCAATTCTCGTGGGACTTCTCGACCTCTACCGTACTCGAAAACCTGAAGAGCCTGAGCAGGAGGTAGAAGGCGCAGAGGAGGAGAAGCCCGAGCCACTTCCGAGAATCTCGATGAGCGAGCTCTGGCCCCCGTCACCCCGGGTGAAGCTCCTCTATATCGGGATTGGTTTCTTTCTGTTCAACCTCTTGCTCATTTGTATTTGGGGGTATGTTGCGATCACAATGAGCAACTGATCTCCAGGCGCTTGTCCCGCGGAAGCATTCCATCAACTCCCTTGACGCTCTGGATAGGGTTTGGTACAGTTACGGCGCTGTGGAGGCGTGGTGTAGTGGCCTAACATGCAGCCCTGTCAAGGCTGAGATCGCGGGTTCGAATCCCGTCGCTTCCGCTCAAAGAAACGACCGAGGCAATACGCCTCGGTCGTTTTTGTTGCTATGCGGGGTGGAGAAGGCGCCCGAGTTATCGGGCGCCTGTCAGGGCCTATGGCGTGAACTCGGTACCCCCGTGCTGGTTCCAGCCACCATTGTCAGCGAACTCCATTCCAGAGATGGAATTGCTGCCAGTGTATGGCGCCGCGGACCGGCCGCCTCCGCTCGTCTGCCAGAGGGTCATGTCAATATGCGGCGTGCTCGCGTATCCCGGGCCACCCGGGCCGGAGATCGTGCCTACATACTGGCCCTGCGTGACTGACTGGCCGCGCGACAATCCTCCGTCGATCGTCAGGTGGAACATGGCGATGGTGTACCCATTGCCCATATCGATCGCGATGCCCCCTGAACCGGGATCCGTCCAGAGGACCGTGCCAAAGGCCGGGGCGTATACCGCTTCTCCAGCGGTATTCCCGTCAGATCGGGCGATATCCAGCGCGTAGTAGTACTGTGCTGATGAACTGCGATTCTGGTGCGTGCCACCGTTGTAGCCCTGGATGATCGACCAGGTACCGCCACTGACTGGCCAGATGATTCCGCTCCCGCCGGTCGTCGGTGGGGCAGGGACATCATCGGTATCGGGATCGTCGCCAGAGCCCAGGAACTCTGCGTAGGCCCAGCCGCTCGTGCCATCGAAAACCACCGGCAGGAAACCGTTCTGTGCCTCCCCTGTGATGCTCACCGTCGCGCCTTCGGGCATTACGGCGAGCGAGGCGTCTGCGACGCTCGGGCCACTGCGAAGATGGAGCCCGGAGGTAACCTGGGCGGTACTGATCTCCGGAGCCGGCTCGGGATCTGGGGCAGGCGCGGGGGGCGATTCAGGCTCAGGCGCTGGTGCTGCTTGGCCAGCTGACAGGAACTCGGCGGATGTCCACCCTAAGTAACCGGAGTAGATCACTTCGAGGTATCCGTCGGCGCTCTCACCAGTGACCGGCACCTCCATACCCGCCGGGATGACCGCGATGATAGGGTAGCCTGTGCCGGGTCCGGTCCGGAAGTTGACGTACGATGTCGCCGTTGCCGAGCCGTTGCCGCCCACGGCCGACTGGTTCACGTTTCCACCAAATGAGATGAATTCGGCGGAAGCCCAGCCACTTACGCCATTCCAGGTCACCGGGTAGAAACCGGCCTCCGTGCCACCGTCGACGGAAATGCTCGCGCCCGACGGGATCACGACCGTGACCATGGCCGAGATATCCGGCCCTTCCCGGAGATTCAGCGCGGAGGTCGTCATCGCGGTGCCGCCGCCCCCGGCGTCCTGTGGTTGCTGGACTGCGGAAGCGTCTGATACCGATGCGGGGTTGGTAGATGCCGCCACGTAGTCCGACGCGACATACCCCGAAACGTTGCCGGTTGAAACGCCATACCACGTCATGCCGTCGTCAGAGGTGGTCGGTCCCTCGATGATCTCGACCTGCTGTCCCTCTGACAGGTGATCGAGCACGGCGGCGTGGAAGCCTGGCTCGGCCCGGAGCAGGATGACGTCGCCGCCCGTATGAGTGATCACCGCGACTTCGCCGGGTGCAAGGAAGGACTGCGCGCTACTGCCGGCTGGTATCAAGAGCGCTACACAGAACATGACTGCCACGACTGGCGCAAGGCCGCGTCTGGCACGTCGAAATAGATTGGACATGCGGTTCCCTCCAACGACGCACCATGGTGATCCGGGCAGCCATCCCGGCCCTGTTTCCAACAGGGACATCGTGCGTGAATCTGACGTACTATACATTTGGCAGGTCATTCTGTGTACTCACCGCACGAAAAATATGGCATGTCTGCATTTTGGTATACGATCGGAAGGACTATAATGTTGCGAACGTACGATGTATCGTGTTTGTGGCAGGGATTCGCGGGAGATTTCCGGAAGTGAGCCGTCGAAAGTCGCCAGTCGAGCCGGTTGATATCCAGCAAGACCTCCACTGCTCGGTGGAGGACCAGCGCCGGTTGCTCGGCGCGTCCCCATTCTTCTCCGCCTTGCAACCGGACCAGGTGAACGACGTCCAGCAACGCTTCCGCCAGCAGCACTACCACGAAGGCGACGTCATCCAGTTCGCCGGTGATCCCGCGAAGCGGCTCTCGATCGTGGCGGCGGGTGTCGTCAAGATGGTCCGGCCGACGCTGGACGGTCAGGACGTCCTCCTCAATTTCCTCGGACCAGGAGAGCATTTCGGAAGCCTGGCGGAACTTGGAGACGCAACATATCGCGAGGACGTCACCGCCCATACCAACTGCTGCATCCTTTACACGACGGCAGAGAGTTACCAGGAACTTCTCCAGGCCTATCCGGTCGTTGCGCTGTCGTCCCTTGAGATCGTTGCGAGCCGTTTGCGAGACGCGCAGACCGCGATCGAGCAACTCAGCGCCTACCCGGTCGAGCAGCGCGTCGCTGCTACACTCCTGCACCTCGCGGAAAAAGCGGGGAAGCCACAAGACGGCGGGACGCTTATTGAGATGCCGCTCTCCCGGCAGGATATTGCCGACATGACCGGCGCCAAGGTGGAGACGGTGAGCCGCGTGATGAGCGAGTTCCGGCGCAACGGTCTCATCGACAGTGGCCGCCGCTGGATCTCGGTAGTGGACAGCGAAGGCCTTGCGGAACTCTCTGGTACGTCGCTCGAGTAGATTGATTCAAACTTACTGCCGCTAATTGATCTGGATCATTCTCTGTTCCACTGTGCCTGCGTAGGATGGAATCAGATGGGAAGCTGAAGCAGGCTTCACCCGGACGATTCCAGGAGTGATACAGATGACGACCTCAAGCATCAAGAAGACGACCCTTCGCGCGCAGGACCTCAATTGCCCCTCGTGTGTGGCGAAGATCGAAAAATCCCTCAGCGCCGTCGATGGCGTACGGAAAGCTGAAGTGCATTTCAACACCGGCCGTATCGCCGTCGAGCATGACCCGGCGAGGGCATCAACCGACGCGCTGGTGAAGGCGGTCGCGGATGCCGGATATACGGCAAAGGCATCTGCGTTCTAGGCGAATCCCATTCCAGATCATGCGCCCCGACCATGTGGTCGGGGCGTTTTCGCGTGCATTCCAGGCATTTGGAAACAGTCAGCCATAAGTTGATGTAGATCATTCAGGTTTCAGGAGCTCGCAACTAGATTGGATACATGAGGAGGGAAGCGCAACGAGGCGGTTCCCATAGGATTCAGATAAGGATGCGGTAATGGAATTCTTCAAGCGGCAATGGAACGATCTTGCGGCCAGGCGGCGGCTGATCATGCTGGTCTCCGGCGTCTCGATCGTCCTCGCATGGTCGTCGTCCTGGTTCTTCGACAACCGGACTGCCTGGAGTGTGTTCATGGTCCTTGCGGCGGTCGTCGCAGGGACGGATATCGCGATCCGCGCGTACAACGGCTTGCGCCGAAAGCAGGTGACCATCGAGTTGCTCGTGACGATCGCGGCGGGCGGTGCGCTGATCATCGGCGAATACTGGGAATCGGCGGCAGTCACATTCCTGTTCGTGCTCGGCGCATGGCTCGAGGCGCGGACGCTTGGCCGCACGCGCGAATCCCTTGGCAAGTTGCTGGACCTCGCGCCGGTCGTCGCGGTGGTCATGCGAGATGGCAAGCAGGTCGAGGTCGATCCTGGCGAAGTCCAGCCCGGGGAGCACGTGATTATCCGCAACGGCTCGAAGGTTCCCGTCGATGGCATCGTCGTGCGGGGATTCTCGGCGGTCGATGAGGCGGCCATCACCGGGGAATCGGTTCCGGTGGAGAAGTCCGTCGGCGACCAGGTGTTCGCCGGCACGGTGAGTCACGATGGCGTGCTCACGGTCGAGGCACAGGGCGTCGGCGCGGAGACGACCCTGGCGCGCATCATCCATCGCGTGGAGGAGGCACAGGAGTCCAAGGCTCCCGCGCAGAAGACGATCGAGCGTTTCGCGTCCTGGTACACGCCAGCGATTATCGCCCTGGCCGCAGTGACGTGGCTGATCTCCCGTGATGTTCATCTCGCCCTGACCATCCTCGTCATCGGCTGCCCCGGCGCGCTGGTGATCGCGACACCGGTTGCATTTGTGGCAGGCATCGGCCGCGCGGCAAACAAGGGCATCCTCATCAAGGGTGGGGAGTTCCTCGAGACGGTTGGCAAGGTGACGACGGTCGCGTTCGACAAGACCGGTACGCTGACCGAGGGCAAGCCGCAGTTGACCGATATCGTCGCCCTGACGCCGGCGGCGGTACCTGCCGGACACGTTGGAGCCAGCAAGCCAGACAATGACGTCCTGCGGTGGGCGGCGATCGCTGAGGCAGGGTCGAGTCACCCCCTGGCGAGACCAATCGTGGCCGCGGCGGCCGATCGGCTCCACGAGCCACTTCCCGAAGCAGACAGTGCTGAGGCTGTCGCCGGGCATGGAGTCGTCGCTAGGTCGGACGGCAACTCGATCGCTGTCGGGACCGCAACGTTGATGGAGCGGCAAGGCATCGAGATCACGGGCGAAGCCATGGCGCACATTGACCGGCTCCAGTCCGAAGCCAAGACCGCCATGCTGGTTGGGGTGAATGACCGGCTCGTCGGGATCCTCGCGGTGCAGGATGTGCCTCGAGAGCACGTTTCCGAGTTGCCTGGGCAGCTCTATGCGGCCGGTGTGAAGCGGATCGCCATGCTGACCGGGGACAACGCCCAGACCGCGCGAATCATCGGCGACACCGTGGGAGTCGATGAAGTACACGCCCGACTCCTCCCGGAGGACAAGCTGGCCTGGATCCAGGAAGCCCAGAAGGGCGGGGAAGTGGTCGCGATGGTCGGCGATGGGATCAACGACGCTCCCGCGCTGGCAACCGCGGATGTGGGGATCGCGATGGGCGCCGCCGGGACGGACGTCGCCCTCGAGACGGCGGACGTGGCCCTTATGACGGACCAACCGTCGAAGATCGCCGACGCGCTGCGAGTGTCCCGGAAGACCACAGGGGTGATCCGCCAGAACCTCGTGATCGCCGTCGCGACCGTCGCCCTCCTGCTGGCAGGCGTGTTGATGGGCGAGGTGAACATGGCCGGCGGGATGCTCGTCCACGAGCTGTCGGTCCTGGTCGTGATCCTGAACGGCATGCGCCTGTTGCGGGCATAACCAACAGGGTCGGAACAGGCAATGGGCCGGGGCAATCTGCCTCGGCCCTCATCACGTCGCTGAACCTAGAAGAATGTCCGTTGCTTCTTGATGTCCTCTTCGTACTGTGCCCGGGCCTCCTTGACAGAGTCCTCGCCGCTCACTTCGGCGATCGGGACATCCCACCAGCCTTCGTAGTTCGGCACGCGGGCGTTCTCCTCGGTGCGGATGTAGATCATCGTTGTCCGGGTTTCCGCCCTGGCTTCATCGAGGGCGGCACGGAGTTCCTCGGGGTTGGTTGCCCGGATGCCGCGTGCACCAAGGCTTTCCGCGTTTGCGAGGAAATCCACCGGAACATGATTGCCAGACAAGGCGTTCGCCTCTTCGTCGCGGAAACGCAGTTCGTTGCCGAACGAGGGCGAGCCAGAGCCCATTTGCAAGCCGTGAATCGACTGGAACCCGCCGTTGTCGACGAGCACGATGATGACCTTGATGCCTTCCTGGATCATCGTGACGATCTCGGTGTTGAGCATCAGGTAACTGCCGTCACCGATGAAGACGAAGACTTCGCGGTCGGGATCCGCCATCTTCACGCCGAGTCCGGCCGGAATCTCATACCCCATGCATGAGTATCCGTATTCAATGTGGTAGCTCTTCGGGTCCTCCGCCCGCCAGAGCTTGAGCAGGTCCCCTGGCATGCTGCCGGCCGCGTTGATCACGACGTCCCGTGGTCCCGCGGCGTCGTTGACGAGCCCGATGACCTGCGCCTGCGTGATCTGCGAATCCGGGTCCAGCGCTCGCTGGCCGTCCACCAGGCCGTCCCATTCCTGCTTCAGTGAGGTGACCTCCGAGGCATAGGCCTGGATGTCTCGCACCGTGCCGGTTTCAAGCACCTTCTGCTGCAGTGCCTCAAGGGTTGCCCTGGCGTCTCCGACGAGGGAGAGGGCGCCGAACTTGTGCGCGTCCATACTCGCGACGTTGATTCCGATGAAACGGACATCCGGGTTCTGGAACGCTGTTTTCGAGGAGGTGACGAAGTCGCCGAGCCGCGTGCCGACGGCGATCACGAGGTCGGTGTCCTTCGCAAGGCGGTTTGCGGCGGTGCCGCCGTTGGCGCCGATCGGCCCGACATTCCAGGGCTCATCCCACGGAATCACGCCTTTTCCGGCCTGTGACTCGGAGACCGGAATCCCGCACTCCTTGGTGAAGTCATCCAGCGCCAGGCTGGCGTCGGAGTAGATCGTGCCGCCGCCACTGATGATCAGGGGCCGCTCCGCGTCAGCGATCCAGCGCGCGGCTTCTTCGAGCGCGTCCTCGTCGGGAAGGGGCCGCCTGACGTACCAGACCCGTCGGTCGAAGAACGACTCCGGCACATCGAACGCCTCGGTCTGGACATCTTCAGGCAGGGCAAGCGTCACGGCGCCAGTCTCGGCGGGATCGGTAAGGACGCGCATCGCTTCGGGCAGCGCGGAGAGCAGCTGTTCCGGACGGTAGATGCGGTCGAAATACCGGCTGACTGGGCGGAACGCATCGTTCACGCTGACATCCTGGGAGCCCGGAAATTCCAGTTGCTGGAGGACGGGGTGCGGACGCCGGTTGGCGAAGATGTCGCCCGGTAACAGCAAGACCGGCAGCCGGTTCACGGTCGCCAGCGCGGCGCCGGTGACCATATTGGTCGCGCCCGGGCCGACGCTGGAGGTGCACGCGAGGGTCTGCAGCCGGTTCTTCATCTTGGCGTACGCAGCGGCCGTGTGCACCATGGCCTGCTCGTTCTGCGGCCGGTAGTAGGTGAGGAGGTTGCGGTGCTCTTCGAGCGCCTGTCCCATACCGGTGACGTTTCCATGACCGAAGATGCCGAACATGCCCGCGAACAGCGGCTGCTCGATACCGTCACGCGAGGTGTGCTGCGCGGCGAGATAGCGGACGATCGCCTGGGCGGCGGTAACCCTGACAGTGCTCATGAGTTGCCTTTCCGCTTGCCGGCCTCGCCGTTGACCCTGTCGTCGATGTCCTGGTAGGTGGAGAGCCCGTCGTTCATGGCGTCATCCCAGGTGTCCCGGACCCATGCGTAGGCAGGATCGTCGGCTGGCTGCATCGTGCGCTCGGTCTCGTCGCCGGCGAGGATGTTCAGGTAGTAGCCGGTGTAACCATGCGCGACCGCAAAGGCGTGATATCCCTCGGGTACGAGGAGCAGGTCCCCGTCCCTGATCGTCCACGCGTGATCGAACGAACCGTCGTGGAAGTAGAGGCGTTGCAGCCCGAAGCCGTCATCCGGATTGATGCGGTAGTAGTAGATCTCCTCGAGGTCGGCCTCCTCCGGCATGCGGCTGACGTCATGTTTGTGTGGCGGGAAGCTTGACCAGTTGCCCGACGGCGTGAAGACCTCGACGACCAGCAACTTGTCGGCCGGGAAATCGGGCTTGATGATGTGATTGATCTGCCTGGCGGCGTTTCCTGCGCCACGGATCTCGACGTCAACCTCGTCGGGCTCGATCAGCTTGGCGGGATGGGCGGTCGTGGCGCGGGAAGATGTCACGGCAAGCTCAGCCCCATCGCTGGACGTGGCCGTGAAGCTGCTGCCGACCGGCAGGTACAGCGAGGTCGGCTTCCCGTCGAACATCGTGCCTGGCCGCGAGACAGTCCATTTGCCTTCGGACGTTTCGATCTCGGCGGAGCCGCGAAGGGGAACGATGCAGATCTCATCGTCTGGGGCGGCGAAGTTCCAGGTATCGCCAGCGGCGATCTGCTGGACGGTCAGGCCGACGTACTCCCAACCGGCGCTTTCGGGGGTGACTTCGAGCAGGCGACCGGTACCTTCTGGCGATTCCGACCGGATCAACATCGTATCCGGATCAGGCATGTGAGACCTCCTTGAGATTGAATGGGACTGGTCGTCCCTCGTTGAGTGACTGTTCAGCGGCGATGGCGAGCATCAGGGCGGCCCGGCCATCTTCCCCCGTAACGGAGACGGGTTTGTCCTCGCGAAGCGAGTCGATGAAGGCGATCAACTCCTCCCGGTACGCCTCGCGGAACCGGTCCAGGAAGAAATCCTGATGATCTTCGAGCACGCCCGTCGCGTTATACCGGCGTACTGGCGTCGCCCGCGATTCCCCGACGAACAACGCGCCCGTCGAACCGAAGATCTCGGTGCGGACGTCATAGCCGAAACCGGAGCGGCGGC
This sequence comes from uncultured Sphaerobacteraceae bacterium, assembly GCA_964624125.1. Lineage (GTDB taxonomy): Bacteria > Chloroflexota > Chloroflexia > Thermomicrobiales > UBA6265 > UBA6265. Next base: position 35,080 of record CAZVAA010000004.1, read on the forward strand.
TGTTCTCGATGGAGGCGAGCGCGCCTGATGGGAACTTCATGGTCACGACACTGGTGTCAACGTCGTTGGCGGCGCGAATGTCGTCGTTGACGAGCGCGCTGGCGACGGCATAGAGCTCGACCGGGTCTTCGCCCATGAGCCAGCGAACGGCGTCGAAGTTGTGGATCGCCATGTCGCGGTAGAGGCCGCCGGACCGGGCCACATAGTCCGCCGTCGGAGGGGCGGAGTCGCGCATGGCATCGCGGATCATCTCGATCGCGCCAAGCTCTCCGCTGACGATCGCTTCCCTGGCGGCCTTGTATCCGGCGTCGTGACGTCGCTGGAATCCGACCTGGAGCCGGACCCCGGCCTCGCGAACGGCATCAAGTGCGCGATCGGTGCTCGCCAAATCGAGTGCAATGGGCTTCTCGGTGAAGATATCCTTGCCGGCCCGCGCGGCCATCTCGATATACGGCGCGTGGGTCTCCGTCGACGACGCGATGATCACGGCGTCGACGTCCGGGCTGGTAAGGACCTCTTCGCTGTCGCTGGATGCCAGTTCCAGGACATAGCGATCGGCCAGCGTCTGTGCGAACTCGAGGCTGCTGTCGCTGACAGCAACCCAGTCGCATATATCCCGGCAGCTATTAAGGGTCTGGGCATGGACCTGACCGATCCGGCCGCAGCCGATGAGTGCGATGCGCGGCCGTGACGTCATGAACGTGCCCCGGCAGTGGTTCCGAGAAGCGACTGGGCGGCCTCGGCGATGTGGCTAGCCGTCATGCCGTATTTTTCGAGCAACGCATCGTTGGGTCCGGATTCGCCGTAGGTATCCCGAATCCCGATCATCCTCATGCGAGTCGGCTGGTGCATCGCCAGCACTTCCGCAACCGCACCGCCCAGGCCGCCGAGGATCGAGTGATCTTCAGCGGTTACGATCGCGCCGGTGCGGGCCGCCAATTCGATGATGGCGTCGGAGTCCAGTGGCTTAAGCGTGGGGACGTGCAGGACGGCGGCTTTGATGCCCTCGCCCGCCAGCGTATTGGCGGCCTCCAGTGCGCGAACGGTTTGGACGCCGGTGCTGATGATGCCGATATCGTCTCCGTCACGCAGTGTGTACGCCTTGCCGATCCGGAAATCATGGTCTTCGCCGACGATTGTCGGGCTTGGGTCGCGCGTGAGGCGGAGATAGGTGGGGCGGTCGTCTTCCATCATGCGCGCCATGGCCTGCCGGAGTTCGACGGCGTCTGCGGGTGCGATGGTCACGACATGCGGCATGGAGCGGAAGACCGTGATGTCCTGGACCGCCTGGTGCGTCTTGCCGGTCTTGCCGGTAAGGATGCCGCTGTAAGAGCCGCACATCTTCACATTGAGGCCCGGTTGCGCGATCACCACGCGAATCTGGTCGAGCGCCCGCTTGGCGAGAAAGGCGGCGAAGGTGCTGATCCAGGGGACGTACCCGGTGGTCGCCAGTCCTGCCGCCACGCCGAGCATGTTCTGTTCTGCGATGCCCATCTCCAGGAACCGGTCGGGGTGAGCCGCCTGGAACATGTCGGCCTTCGTCGAATTGGCGAGGTCGCCGTCAAGGACCACGAGGTTGGGGTGGTCATTGCCGAGGTCGACGAGACCCTGGCCCCATGCATCCCGCATGGCGATGTCGTTGCTGGTCATTTCGTCTCCTCCGGGTCGGCGAGCTCCAGTCCGGCATTTGTCAGGTCGTCCGATGTGGGGACCTGCGCATGCCAGAGATAATCACCTTCCATGAACGACACGCCTTTGCCCTTGATCGTCTTCGCGATGATGCACGTCGGGCCGTCAGTATGCGACTTTGCGGTCGCATAGGCGTCCAGCAGCGACTGGTGATCGTGGCCATCGGCCTCGATGACGTTCCA
>CAZVAA010000004.1:37050-39228 GCA_964624125.1 uncultured Sphaerobacteraceae bacterium
CATAGGCGTCCAGCAGCGACTGGTGATCGTGGCCATCGGCCTCGATGACGTTCCAGCCGAACGCGCGGAACTTTCCGCCTGGGTCATCGATCGGCGTGTCCCGCGTGTGGCCTGATTCGTGAGGCCAGCCGAATTGCGGCAGACCATTGGAGTCGACGATCGCGGTCACGTTCGCGAGCCGGTATCGGGCTGCGACAAAAGCCGCTTCCCAGATTTGTCCTTCCTGAAGCTCGCCATCACCGAGGATCACCCAGGTGTGGAAATCCTTGTTGCTCATCCGAGCCCCGAGGGCCATACCGATACCGGGTGACAGGCCCTGCCCTAGTGACCCGGTCGACATATCGAGGCCGGGAAGGGCGGTGAGATCCGGGTGGCCCTGGAGCCGGGAGTCGATCTGGTCGAAGGTATTGAGCTCCTCGACCGGAAGGTATCCGCGCAAGGCAAGCACGGTGTAGAGCGCAATCGACGAGTGCCCCTTGCTGAGGATCAGGCGATCTCGATCGGGCGCATTTGGCTGCGAAGGATCGATTCGGAGCTCGTTGAAGTAGAGCGAGACGAGGATATCCGTGACGGAGAGCGGCCCGCCGATGTGGCCGGCACCCGCCTTGTTGATCGACTCAAGGATCAGGCGACGCGTGCGTCGCGAGAGTGCCTCGAGTTCAGGGATGGATTTCGTGTCGCGGCCGATGCCGCTCGCAATCGCCATAGTGTTACCTCGTCGTTGATGGTGCCGGGTGTTCCGACAGCCAATCGGTGATGAAACGCAGGTTCTGCTTCGCAGTCTCGGTCGGGTCCCCCGCACAGGTGTCCTGCTCAATGACGACCCAACCGTCGAAAGTGCTGGAGACGAGTTGCCGGAGGATCGCCGGGATGTCGGCTTCGCCCGTGCCAATCGGGGAAAAGACGATTTCCCGCAAGGCGTCGATGAACGAGAGCTCGCGGCGTCGAGCGTCCTTGATGACGTTGGTGTCGACATCCTTCAGGTGCAGGTAGCCGATCTTCTCGATGTGCTGGTCGATGAACGACGCGGCATCGCCGCCGCCGTAGGCGTAGTGACCGGTGTCGAAGCACAGGGTCGCGAGGCCGGTGTCGAGGTGGTCCAGGAGCGCGTTCACTTCGGCCGGGGTCTCGATCCAGGTGCCGACGTGGTTGTGAAAATGGACTGCGAGGCCGAGGCTTCGGGCGACGTTCGCGAGATGGTGGACCCCTTCGGCGATCGTCTGGACCTGCTCATCGGAAAGTGACTCGGATCCGTCAGGCGCCACACGGCCAGCGATGTCGACCCGGTGTGGCCGGAGGGAGTCGGCAACGATGAGATTCTCGCAGCCAATGGCTCGGAGGAGTTCCATGGTCGGGGTCAGCCGTTCGATAGCCGCCGGAAGATGATCGGCATCGAGGAAGTCGACCCATTGGTAGGCTCCGCACCACGCGATGCCCCGGGTACTTGCTTCACGGTTGAGCACAGCGGGATCCGTACCGAACGACGCATCGTACTCAGTTGCTCGGTACCCGGCAGAGGCCATATGGTCGAGGATCTCCGGAAACGGCGTCAGCGGTCGCCAGTTCGGGACATCGTTGTTGTTCCAGTTGACCGGCGCGGTAGCCAACCGGAGCCGAGGTTGCGTTGGATGAGTGGTCCCGGTCGGCGACTGGTCCATATCAGGTATCTCCGGATGAGCGGTGTCACAATACTCTTATCGTAAGAGGCGTTCCGGAGGGCGTCAATTAACTTGAGCGACCGTTGAGGCGAGGGTGCCGAGATCGCGTGCTACCCGTGGCCGACAAGTCCCTGGAGAAGCGCCGGAAGATCGTTGAATACGTAATCCGGCAAGACTTCGGCGCCTGCGAGATCGGCGCGGGTTGCGACGCCCGTGAGCACGAGCGCGGTCATGAGTCCGGCCCGGTGCGCCGCGGCGATATCGGTGTCGAGGCGGTCACCGACCATGATGACGTCTTCCGGCTTGCAGCCGAGATGCTCAACGCCCTTCTGCATCATCAACGGCTCGGGTTTGCCGACGACGATCGGAGAGACGTGGGACGCACGCTCGATGCCGGCGACGACGGAGCCAGCCCCCGGTTGGTAGCCAGTCTCGGTCGGAAGGCGGTCGTCCGCGTTCGTGGCGACGAATCGGGCGCCGTGCTCGATCGCTTCCACGGCCCGCTTCATCTTGTCGTAGG
>CAZVAA010000005.1:0-3285 GCA_964624125.1 uncultured Sphaerobacteraceae bacterium
CTCGACGGACCCGCTGGCGTAGCCGCGTTCGCTGAAATCGAGCATCGCATCGGCGAAATCGGGTCCGGTACCGTGGGTCCAGTTTCCCGGGAAGATGATGCGGACGGATTCGCCGGTCGTTGTGAAGACCTCGCGGGTGAGGCCGGCGTTCCAGGCGGCGCTCATGGCGAGCTCGCGTGGTCGGTGGCGCGGGGTTCCCTGGGCGGCGGATTCGTGAATCGCCGGCTCGTGCACCGGAGTCCGTCCTTTACGGGTAGCGGCGGGTCTGCAATTGACGTTGTGCGACTGTTCACATCGTAGCATCCCGCCAGGGAGAACGGGGTCTGATCTACCCCTACATGTTTCCCAAGCGGGTACGTTCGAGACACCCGGGACGCCATTGGCCGCTCCATCGTGCATGTTGACATGGAAGCGGGCGCAGCCAGGACGTCCCGGTGACGCGCGTCACCGGGAACGGGGACAGACGCCGGCACGCGAAACCCCGCACGCAAGGTGCGGGGTTTCAGTGGCAGATGCAGGTGGTATTAGTTCTCGAAGGCGACAGGTTCCTCGACGGGGTCGAGGCCCTGCTCCTTGCGTCGCTGCCCTTCGCGATACTGCTTCACGGCGGCCTGGGCGGTCCCAAGCGCGAGCGTCGCGCAGCGCACGCGGCTCTTGACGGCATCCTCACCGATCTCCTCGATCATCGTTTCCTTGCCGAGGTCGATGACTTCATCAAGGGTCAGGCCTTCGAGGACTTCGGTCATGATCGAGCCACCGGCCTGGGAGATGGTGCAGCCCTCACCGACGTAACTGGCCTCGGCGATGCGGTCGTCCTCGATCTTGAGATACATGGTGATGAGGTCGCCGCAGCCGGGATTGCCTCCGCCGAGCTGGACGGTGGCATCTTCCATCCGGTGCTTGTGCCGCGGGTTTTCGTGGTGATCGAGAATGATCTCGATGTAATCCTGCCGATCGAGCATTGTTGCTTCCTGGATGGTTGTCCTATGGGTCGTTCGTTATCCGGGCTCGTTGCCGGTGACGTTCGGGACGCCGACGAGGCTGCCCCATTCGGTCCACGAGCCGTCGTAGTTGCGGACGTCGTCGTAGCCGAGCAGGTACTTCAGCACGAACCAGGTGTGGCTTGAGCGCTCGCCGATACGGCAGTAGGCGATGACCGGCTTGTCGCCTGTGATGTCCTGCTTGCCGTAGAGCTCGCGAAGTTCTTCGACACCCTTGAAGGTGCCGTCCTCGTTCGCCGCGGTTCCCCAGGGGACGTTGCGCGCGCCTTTGATGTGGCCGGCGCGCTGGGCGCCTTCCTGGGGATACCCGATGGCGTGCAGGAGCTCTCCCGTGTACTCGGGGCCCGAACGCACATCGACCAGCGGCCCGGCCTTCGTCTCGACATGCTGCAGCACTTCGTCGCGGAAGGCGCGGATGGAGTTGTCCGGCTCCTTCGCTGTGTACCGGGTCGGGGTGACGTCTGGCACCTCGCGGGTGAAGGGGCGTCCTTCGGCCTCCCACTTGTCGCGACCTCCGTCCATGACCCGGACATCGTCGTGTCCGTAATACTTGAACAGCCAGAAGCCGTAGGTGGCGTACCAGTTGTTGCGGTCACCATAGAAGACGACGGTTGAGTCGTTCGAGATGCCGCGCTCCTCACAGAGCTTCTCGAAACCGGCCTTGTCGACGAAGTCGCGGACCTCCGGCTGCTGCATCTGGGTTTCCCAGTCCAGCTTAAGGGCGCCGGGGATGTGACCGATCTCGTACAGCATGATGTCCTCGTCCGATTCGAGGACGACGACGTTCGGGTCATCGATATGGTCGGCGACCCATTGGGTGGTAACGAGCACCTCGGGATGGGCGTATTCCTGGAACGTGGCGTTGCTATCGGTTGTTGACGGTGTGGACATTCATCCTCCTGACATCACGGGGGGTGAAACGTGGTCGCAGTAGTGTGACGCCTGGGGCGAAAACGGTTGCGATCCATTACTTCCCCAAGTATACCCGGGCTGTGTAGTCAGGGGTTGAGTAGGTCAGATTCGGCGAGATGTGACTCAACCAGGCGCATGGCATGGTCGAAGGCACCTGTTCGGGTCATATCGATGCGGATGAGGCGAGGATTCTTGCGCCACCACGTTTCCTGATGGCGAACGAGGCGATGGGTATCGAAGCGGATGCGCTCCATGACATCTTCCAGTGATGCCTCGCCACGGATGTACGGCATCGCCTGGCGGTAGCCGATGCTGGAGAATGCGGGAGCATCCGGGGAGACTCCTGCGTCGAGCAGCGCGCGGATCTCATCCATGAGTCCGGCGTCGACCTGTTTCTGGACGCGGTCGTCGATACGTTGGTAGAGCTCCTCTCGCGGTCGCCAGAGCTCCAGCTCCAGGGTGTTATAGGGGGGCGGTCCCTTGCCCTGTTGCTTGCTCATCGGGATGCCGGTCTTCTCATATACCTCGAGCGCGCGGATGATGCGGCGGATGTTGGGGCCCGTGCGTTCGGCGGAATCCGGGTCAACATCCCGCAGCCGCTGGAGCACCGGTTCGAAACCGATCGTATCTATCTCACGTTGAAGGCGTGAGCGGAACTCCGGATCGGGCTCGACCCGGGGAATCTGCCATCCCTCGATGACCGCGTTGACGTACTGGGGGGTTCCCCCGACAAGGAAGGGGACGCGGCCGCGGGACGCAATGTCCTGCACGCGGTCGGTTACGAGGTCCTGGAAGAGCGCGAGCGAGACGTTGTCGCCGGGTTCGAGGAAATCGACCAGGTGATGCCGGACGCGACGTTGATCTTCCGGAGAAACCTTCGCAGTTCCGATATCCATGCCGCGGTAGAACGAGCGGGAATCTGCGTTGATGATCTCCCCGTCGAGGCGCTCGGCCAGGTCGAGGGAGATGCGCGTCTTGCCGACGGCGGTCGGGCCGACGATCGCGATCACGACCGGTTTCGGGTTGGTGGAGTCCGGGGTTTGGTCTGACATACAGGCATGGACGTAGAATGGTACGGACATGCGGGGATCTCGCCACGAGGACGGCGGGATACAGCAGGGTCCACGAGTAAAGAAGCTTGTGCACCACGGTCACCCGTGGGAGGCGCACCAGGGAATCGTCGCGCTGGGCGCGGCGCCACGCGAAGCGGCATCCACCATCATACCCGGCACGTCGCCACCGATGCCGCCGCGACTATATGGAGCACACACTTGGTTCGGATATTGAGTTCGGCGCTGAAGGTCGCCAGTATCGCTGTCCTGGCGATCATCATCGCCGGTGGAAGTGTCTGGTTCTTCAACTATTGGCAAGA
>CAZVAA010000005.1:3385-35494 GCA_964624125.1 uncultured Sphaerobacteraceae bacterium
CACGCAGGTCCAATCGTTCGAGGTGACCTTCATCGAAGGGCAGCGCATCGAGCAGCATGCGGTCGCACTCGAAGAGGCCGGGATGCCGAACGCCTCCGTCGACTACGTCAATGCCGCGGCCGATGTGGACTCCTGGCGCAGCACGTACCCGTTCCTCGAGAGCGTGCCCGAAGGCGCGACGCTGGAGGGCTTCCTGTTCCCGGACACCTATCGGGTGGGTCAGGGGGCCACGGTACGCGATGTGATCGGATTGCAATTACAGCAATTCGAGGCGCAGTTCACGCCGGAGATGATCCAGCAGGCCCAGGCACAGGGGTTGACGATCTACGAGGTCGTGACACTGGCTTCGATCGTCGAGCGCGAGGCCGCGGTTCCGGCGGAACGGCCGATGATCTCGGCGGTGTACCAGAACCGGATCGAGTCTGGAATGGCTCTGAACGCGGACCCGTCCAACCAGTACGGTGTCGGCACCCCGGAAGAGTGGTGGCCGGTGCTGAACACCGAGTTGCTGGAGCAGTCGAAGACGACCGAATACGACACGTATGAGAACGAAGGGCTCCCACCCGGCCCGATCGCCAACCCGGGGTTTGCATCGCTGCAGGCGGTGCTGCAGCCGGCGGATATGGAGCATCTCTATTTCGTGACGAAGGGCGATGATTCGGGCGAGCATGTCTTCAGCATGACGTTGGAAGAGCACGAACAGAATACGTGCATCGAGCATCCCGACTGGGAACAGTGCGCCGGAGGATTCGCGCCGCAGGAACGCGCGGATGCCTGGCGGGTGGCGTGGATGAAGCCGGCCGCCTGATCAAGAGGGGGTTGTGTGTGAAGCGCGCGGGAGTGATTGGGGATCCGGTTGATCATTCGTTGTCGCCGGTGATGCATCTTGCGGCCATGCGGGCAACGGGGTTCGAGGGAACGTACGAGGCATGGCCAACGAAGCTCGATGAGCTCGAAGCACGGGTCGCATCCCTAAAGGAGCCGGATGTGCTTGGCGCAAATGTCACCGTTCCGCACAAGCAGGTGGTGATGCCGCTGCTGGATGATGTGACGGAGACGGCGCGTCGGATCGGGGCCGTGAACACCATTATCCCAAACGCAGACGGTCTGCTCGGCGATAACACGGACGCGTATGGGTTCCGACGGTCGCTGCAGGAGCATGTCAACCGGGAGGAGATCGACTGCGCCGTGGTGCTTGGCGCGGGAGGAGCTTCCCGCGCGGTGATCGTCGCGTTGCAGGAGATGGATGTCGACCGGATCGTGGTCACGAACCGTACCGATGATCGGGCGGCGGAGTTGGCGCGTGAGTTCGAAACCGCGATGGCGCCGTGGAGCGAGGCGCCGGTGGAGGAGTTCCCGCAGGCGGACCTGCTGGTGAACGCGACTTCGTTGGGTTGGCACGATGAGATGCCGGTCAGCGATCGGGCACTCGGGCGCTTGAAGAAGGGCGCGACCGTGTTCGACCTGACGTATCGCGACACCGCGTTGTTGCGGACGGCCGCGGCGAGGAAGCATGCCGTCCTAGACGGCCTTGGCATGCTGATCCACCAGGGAGCGCGGGCATTCGAGCTCTGGACCGGGCTGGATGCGCCGGTGGACGCGATGCGCGAAGCGGTGCTCGAGGAGCAGGCACGCCGGGCGTGATCAATCCCGCGATATACACGACAACGGCCACGGCGATTATCGCCGTGGCCGTTTGTTTGTAGGCAATCGCCGGGTGTTACTCGGACGGAGCCAGGAAGTCGGACGGCATCCACCCGCTGATCGAGTCGTCGCCGACCAGGGTGACTGGGTACCAGGTGAAGCCGTCGGCCTCGACCGGGTCGCCGGTGATCTCGTACTCGGTGCCCGCCGGGAGCGCGTTGACAATATCGCCACCCAGGTTGCCTTCGGAGCGGATGCGGACGCTGTCCTCCGTGGTGATCACCAGGTCACCGGCGGCGAAGGTGCCGCCGCCGGAGGGCGTTCCAGCTTCTTCCTCGGGCTCATCTTCCGCGGCCTCCTCGGGCTCTGGCGTGGGTTCCTCGGCCGGGGCGTCGAGCCCGTCGAGGAAGTCCTGCGCGACCCAGCCGGTGTTTCCGCCGGGTGCGGTCACCTGCACCTGGTACCAGACGTATTCCTCCGCTTCGACGGGGCCATCGAGCACTTCGAGCTCAACGCCGGCGGCGAGCTGGTCAACCACATCTGCGCTGGTGGAGGGCTCGGCGCGCATGTTGAGGTCGTCCACGTTCGACGTGACGATTTGGCCGGTGCTCTCGGCGTCTTCACCATCCTCGACGTCGGCGGTGTCGGCTCCGCCGGTGGTGCCGTCGCCGGAAGCGCTGCTTCCGGACGTGAAGGTGAGCGCGGCCGGTTCGCCATCGAACTCTTCGTCGAAATCGATGGAGAGAACGAGCAGCTCGAGCTCACCGTTCTCATCCGCCCGGGAGGTGGCGCTGACACCGTTCGGGAAGAAGGCGGCGTCGCCGGTCTCAAGGATGAACTCCTCGCCCGCGACGGCGTTCGGCTGGAGTGACTGGAGGTGGCTGCGGCTGACCTGGACCGCGCCGCTGTCGACGATGAACGAGAAGTTGCCATCGACGCGGGAGTACATCGCGACGCCCTCGAACGCCGGGAGATCGGCGCCCGCGGGGAGAATGACCTGGTCGACGGAGACCGTCGCGCCGCCGGACGGCATATCCTGCACCAGGCCATCACCTAGTACTACGAAGGAGACGCCTTCGAAGTCCTGGGAGGTAGGCTGGCCGTCGGTGTAGGTGATGCTTTCCGGGAAATCGCTGCCAACCGGAAGGAGCACGGCCGAGAGCATGACCACGTTCTCTTCGCTGTTATTCACGAAATACATGCCGGTTTCGGGCTGGTAGACGATCGAGTCGCCGACCGAGAGCACCTGGTCCTCCGCCGTGGCCGCTTCGGTGTCGCCATTCGCCCGGGTGATCTGCGCGCCGCCTTCCGTGCGGATCGTTACCTCGCCGGACTGGATGAGGTCGAATTCGGGGCCGGGGTGGGTGTGCATCGGGGTCGAGGCGCCGGGCTCGAGGGTGATCTCGAGCATGCGAACGGTGATCGGCGCGGGCACGAACTCCTCGAAGGTCTCCTGCATCAGAGTCGTGACCTCCGCCTCGGGCTGGACCTCGGCGGCGGGGCTCGCGACCGGGGAAGGGGCGGGAGTGGACTCCTGCGCCATGGCGGCGGGTGCGAGCATCACGCTCGCGCCGAGCGTCGCGGCGAGGAGCGCATTTCGGCTGGCGCGGAGCAGGCGGCGGTCAGTCGTTCTGATGAAAGCAGGGTGGCGCATGGTATGCCTCAATTTCCTTCAAGTGAGAGCGTGCTCAATGACGTCACGTACCTGGACAACGGTTGGAACGCCGGTCGTGTTTCGTGTGAAATCCTGGCAGGGCATGCTGCCGGATAGGGAGATGCCGGAATCTGCGCCCCGCGTTGGAGTCATTCTACGATGGTACTCCATTCCATTGAAGGCGCATGCGGCGGGCGTGCGCGGTCAGGCAAGCATCGTTGTGAGGATGGCGGCAAGAATCGCTCCGCTGGTGATACAGGCGAGATTCACGATGTCGTTCGTGACCCACGAGAGGCCGCCTGTCGATCGGGTTGTTGTGCCGCACCGGTGGACTTTCCGTTCGGTTTCCTTGTTGCAGGAATCGCACCAGCGGCGGTCCTGGACGGTCGCTCCGAGGAGCGAGTCGACCAGCGAGCCCGCGAGGCCGGCGAGGGTGACCGCGATGATGGAGGCGACCGGGCCGCCGGGGAGATCGAGCCAACCGGTGGCGACACCTATCCCTGCAAAGGAGGCGACCAGAAGCGCGCCGCCGATAGCTCCGGCGAGACCACGTCGACTGACCGCGCCTGAGGTTCCGGCGGGGACGCGTTCGCCGGTGGTGATGAGACGGGGGCGAGTTGGGCTGGTGCCGCCGATCTCGGTGCTCCAGGTGTCGGCATTGGCGGCTGCAAGGGATCCGGCGAGTCCTGCGAGCCAGGGGGCGTCACCGGTGAGGCCGTAGGCAATCGCGCATACCAGCGCAATGCCGCCGTTTGCCGCAACCTGGACGGTGTCGCGCCGGCTGCCACGTTGGAGCGTATTCTCCTGGGCAGCTTGGCCAAGGCGCGAAAGGAAGCTCGAGGTAACGAAAAATGCGACGAGCAGCGCTCCTGCCCACCAGCCAGCGGCACCGACGAGCACGGTGCCGAGGACGGCAGCGGCGATCATGCCGGAGGTGGAAAGGGACCGGGCACGCCATGCGGCGATCGAGATCGCGGCTGCGCCGGCGAAGGCGATGAGCCAGCGGGCGAGATCGTGGTTCGCGGTGAGATCGGGCGGCATGTCGGGCGTGGCGTCCTTCGGTGGGGCGATCTGGTCGATTGGCACCACTATGGCACGGGGAGCGGCGATCGGGGTAGGATGGAGGTCGCCACGACACAGTGGCGACCGACCCTCTAGCTCAACGGTAGAGCAGTGGACTTTTAATCCATTGGTTCCGGGTTCGAATCCCGGGGGGGTCACCCGAAGAAATACCCGCTGTAGCGGGGAGAATGACTGGAGCCGGCAATCAATGCGGCTCCTTTTTGTTTCCTTCAGGTTCTCGTTTCTCTTTGCATCTCCCGACGCCGACCAATATCCGACGATTCGTGCAGGAGCGGGATTGACCGGCCGCCGTACGGCGGGGAGAATGCGGGTGTATCTGGATTCAGATGTTCATCCGGGACGGTGCGGTATTGGCTTCGCGATAGATGCACGCACGAGCGCCATACCGGTGACGCCGGCGAGATGCCCGAAGATGTCCCGGCCCGGACGAATTGCTGCCTGGAGATTTTCCCGTTCGCATGCACGATTCAATAGTGAAAAGCGTGGCCACATCCAACCTGCTCGCCATCGACCTGGGAGCGGAGAGTGGTCGCGCGATCCTGGGGGCGTTCGATGGGGAGCGTGTTCACTTGCGAGAAGTGCACCGCTTTCCGAATGGCCCGGTGATCCACCCTGACGGCATGTTCTGGGATGCGCTGCGGATCTATGACGATATCTGCACGGGTATCGGGAAGGCAGGGGCTGCGACCGGAAATGCGATCGACTCGCTGGCCGTCAATTCGTGGGCGGTGGACTTCGGCCTGCTGGACAGTACCGGCGCGCTGATCGGGAGTCCGTCCCATTATCGCGATCCTCGCACCGAGGGCATGCTGGCTCGTGCGTATGAACGCGTCCCCGCGACGGATATCTACCGGGCAACCGGCATCCAGTCGATGCCGATCAACACGCTCTCCCAGTTGCTGTCGATGGAAGGCAGTCCTGCGCTCGACAACGCGCATACGATGCTCCTGATCCCGGACCTGTTGCGGTATTGGATGAGTGGCGATAAATCCGCCGAATACACCATCTCGACGACGACGCAGCTGTACGATCCCCAGGCGTCGGATTGGGCATGGGACATCATTCGCCGGTTAGGTATCAACGAACACCTTTTCCCCGGAATCACGCCGGAGGCGACGACTGGATCACCACTTCGGCCAATGATCGCGTCGAGGGTCGGGCTGCGGCATCGCCCGCCTGTGGTCACGGTGGCCTCGCACGACACCGCGTCAGCGGTCGTGGCAATTCCCGCGCGAGAAAAGCACTTCGCGTATATCTCCAGTGGAACCTGGTCCCTTGTGGGGGTTGAGCTTCCCGAGCCGGTGGTGACGAATGCCGCGATGGAGGCGAACTTCACGAACGAGGGCGGCGCTTTCGGGACTATCCGGTTCCTGAAGAACGTCATGGGCCTGTGGCTCCTGCAGGAGAGTCGCCGGACGTGGCAAGCGGGCGGCCGAGAGCTGTCGTATGACGACCTCGTGACGATGGGCGCCAGCGCTCCGGCGTTCCAGTTCATCGTCGACCCGGATCATCCCGCGTTCCTGGCACCGGGTGACATGCCGGGCCGGATCAGGGCTTATTGCGCGGCGTCGGGACAGGGCGTGCCAGATGATGATGGCGAAGTGGTCAGGTGCATCCTCGAAAGCCTGGCGCTCAAGTACCGTTGGGTGATCGAGAAGATCGGCGACCTGACGCATCGACCCGTCGATGTCATCCATGTTGTCGGCGGGGGCTCGCGCAACGTCGTCTTGTGCCAGCTTACGGCCGATGCCACCAGGCGTGAAGTCATCACCGGTCCTGTGGAGGCGACGGCGCTCGGAAATATCCTGATGCAGGCTGTTGCGCATGGTCACCTGGCGTCTGCTGAGGAGGTTCGCCAGGTCGTCCTCAACTCGTTTGAGCTGGAGACGTATGAGCCAAGCGAGGGCGCGGAGCAATGGGACGATGCGTACGGGCGACTCCTTGGGCTGATGGAGAATCCGCCCGAGATCGAGACATAGGTGTTCCCTGGAGCGTGTGGCGTTTCGCACGCATGGGCGGGACGAGCGAGGTGAGCCAAGGGGCTCCCGAGTCTGGAGAGAGTATCGTGGCTGGTTTCCCTGCGGGGTATGAGGCGCTGGCTGAACAGCTTGCGAATCGGGGCGTCGACGTCTCCGGCGTTGAGCGGACGTTGCGGGAGCAGCGTGTGGAAACACCGTCATGGGGGTACGGCAACTCGGGAACCCGCTTCAAGGTCTTCCCGATGCCGGGCGTGCCGCGTGATCCCTTTGAGAAATTCGAGGATGCAGCGCAGGTCCAACGGGTGACCGGTGTGTGCCCTGCGGTTGCGATTCACATCCCCTGGGACAAGGTCGATGACTACGGGGAACTGCGACGACACGCGGAGGGGCTCGGGATGTCGATCGGCGCGATCAACCCGAACCTCTTCCAGGACGATGCATACAAGCTCGGGAGTGTCACGAATCCTGATCCGGCCATCCGCCGGCAAGCGACGGATCACCTCCTCGAGTGTTGTGATATCGCCCGGGAGACGGGGTCAACGAATCTCTCATTGTGGCTTGCTGATGGAACCAACTATCCCGGCCAGGACAGCATGGTCGAGCGCCGGCATCGGATGCGGGAGTGTCTCTCCGAGACGTATGCCGCGATGCCGGATGGCTGCCGCATGCTGATCGAATACAAGTTCTACGAGCCTGCGTTTTATCACACCGATCTCATGGACTGGGGCGCCGCGCTTGGCATGTGCCAGCGCCTGGGCGACCGGGCCCAGGTGCTGGTCGATCTTGGTCATCACGCGCAAGGTGTGAATGTTGAGCAGATCGTCGCCTACCTCCTCGATGACGAGCGACTCGGCGGCTTCCACTTCAACGGGAGGAAGTACGGCGACGACGACCTGATCGTCGGGTCGAGCAATCCCTTCGAGCTCTTCCTTATCTACGCGGAGCTTGTTTCCGCCGGTGCGGAACGAACGAGGGACGTCACGTACATGATCGACCAGTCGTTCAATATCGAGCCCAAGATCGAAGGGATGATCCTGAGCGTCATGGCACTGCAAGAGTCGCTGGCACGCGCGCTCCTGGTGGACCAGGATGCGCTTGCGGAGGCCCGGCGATCCGGTGATGTCCTTGGCGCGTATCGCCTGCTCCAGGATGCGTACCAGACGGACGTTCGGCCGCTATGCGCGAAGGTCCGTCTGGATCTCGGTGCGGAGGCGGATCCGATCGCCGCTTACCGGGCAAGCGGATACCAGGAGCAGATCGCGGCGCAGCGCGTTGGCGGCGAGCAGATGGGCTGGACCTGAACGCAGGTTGGTACATCGTGTCACCACCGAGGAAGATTGCAGATCACGTGAACCCCGAGAGCGAAGGAAACGTCATGCAACCGGAAGAGACTTTTGGGCGTGTGGCCACCGCGATTGATGACCGGTGGGACGAGGAGCGAGCCGCCGCACTTTCGCCCCTTGATGCGCTTGTGTACCGATCCAACCTGTTGGGCGCGGACCGGAGCGTTGCCAACTTTGGCGGTGGCAATACCTCGACGAAGGTCTCAGAACCCGATCACACGGGGCGTCCAATAGACGTGCTGTATGTGAAAGGGTCGGGAACCGACCTGGCGACCATCACCAGCCAGGGATTTACCGGGTATCGGTTGTCAGAGGCGTTGGCGCTCTTCGACCGGGAGCAGGTGACCGACAAGGATATGGTCGACTACCTCGGCCGGTGCCAGCTCGATCCACATATGCCGCGAGGCTCGATCGAGACGCTCCTGCATGCGTTTATCCCGGCAGCGTGCGTCGACCACACGCATCCCGATGCGATCAACATGATCTGCTGCGCGGTAGACGGGGAGCATCTGGCGCGCGAGTGCTTCGGGGATGCGGCGATCTGGATCCCGTACATTCGTCCGGGATTCTCCCTCGCCAGGCAAGTCGGTGAGGCGGTTCGTGAGCGTCCCGATGCCACGATGGTCCTGCTGGCGAAACACGGACTTGTGACGTGGGGAGAGACGCCGGAAAGCTGCTACCAAAGCACGCTGGCAGCGATCAACCAGGCGGTCGCGTTCGTGAATGGGCGGGCCCAGTCGGTCAGCCAGGAAGGGCACATTGATGCACCAGCGGAGCTGGATGACCTCCTGGAGCAGGTGCTCCCGGTATTGCGGGGCGCTGTCTCGGATCGGGTGGCGAAGATCCTGACGACCGATACGTCGGATCGCGTCCAGGCGTTCGTTTGTCGCAGTGATGCGGATCGCCTGTCGCAGGTCGGCGCTGCCTGCCCGGATCATCTGGTGCATACCAGGATGCGGCCGCTTTGGGTGCCGTTCGATCCTGCATCGGAGACCGTGGACCAGTTGAACGCGCGGATCACGGAGCTGGTGGCACGCTATCGCGATGCGTATGTCGACTACTACGAGCGTCAGGCCGCGGCGTATACGCCTCCCGATGGTGATGAGGCGGTGACGTTCGACATCGACGATCCGAATCCACGCGTTGTCCTGATCCAGGGGGTCGGGCTGGTCGGGATTGGACGCAACCGGAAGCTGGCCAACCTCTCGCGGGATCTCTATATTCGCGCGATCGAGGTGATGACGGGCGCATCCGCGCTCGGTGGGTTCACGTCCCTGACCGAGGCGGAGTCGTTCGCCGTGGAATATTGGCCGCTCGAGCGCTTCAAGCTCACGCTGGCGCCGCCGCCGAACGAGCTCGAAGGGCGCGTCGCGCTGGTCACCGGCGGAGCGGGCGGGATCGGTCGGGCGAGCGCCGCGGCGCTCGCGGCCCAGGGCGCAACCATCGTCGTCGCCGATATCGATGCGAATGGCGCGGAATCGGCTGCAGCGGATCTCGGTGCCGGGCATCTGGGAGCTTCGGTGGATGTGACCGATGAGCGTGCGGTCAATAAGGCGTACCGCCAGGCGATCCTTGCGTTTGGTGGGGTCGATATCGTGGTGTCCAACGCCGGTATCGCCTCCAGCGCACCGATCGAAGAGACGAGTGTTGAGCTCTGGGACCGGAATCACGATGTCCTGGTGAAGGGGTATTTTCTGGTTGCCCGAGCCGCATTTCGCCTTTGGAGACGCCAGGCGATGGGCGGGAATCTCGTCTTCATCGGGTCGAAGAACGCGGTGGCTGCCGGGAAGAATGCGGCCGCATATTCCTCCGCGAAGGCCGCGGAGATTCACCTGGCCCGGTGCCTTGCGGAGGAGGGTGGTGCCGCCGGCATTCGCGTGAACGTTGTCAATCCCGATGCCGTGTTGCAAGGGAGCGGGATCTGGAATTCGTCGTGGCGGGCGGAGCGCGCCGCATCGTACGGGATCGCTCCAGAAGACCTGGAAGACCACTATCGGCAGCGAACGACGCTGAAGGTGAACATCCAGCCTGACGATATCGCGGAGGCGGTATGCTTCTTCGCGTCCCCGCGCTCGGCGAAGTTGACCGGCAACATGCTCAATGTCGATGGCGGGGTTGCGACGAGTTATCCGAGATAGGCGACGGTTTCGCACTGCCAGGATCGTGAACCAGGGGCGGCGAGTCGATTGACCAGCCGCCCCTGATGGTGAACTCATGCCTATGCGGTTCCACCGCCTTCATCATGGAAGGTGATGCGGAGCGACGTCACCTGCCTGGGTTCGACGGCGATGTCGACGTTGTTGCTTCCCGCGTCCAGGTCAAGCTGCCTTACGTCCCGTTCATCGGGGGTGACCAGGTAGGCGGCTTTCGGGGTGAGCTCCGGGAACGACAAGGTGGCAGTTCCCACTTCATCCCCGACGTTTTGCAGGCGGATGATGACGCCCTCGCCGAAGTCTGCCGGTTTGATGTGAATCACATGGACCGGCCCGTCGGACACCTGGAGGAACTGGCCGGTTGCCGAGCCGGTCGGGTCCGCATCCCTCAGTGCGATAACCGGACTCGCCTGTTCACGGGCGAACCGGGTGGCTGCGCCGTCGTCGCAGGCGCCTTCGTGCGTGGTGAGGCGGTACCGGAGCGGGATCTCTCCACCCTGGCTCGCCTTGAAGTTGACCATCCAGTGGTTGTTCAAGGCCCAGGACATAAGTGTGGGGCTCTCCGGTTTCAGCTCGGTCGCCCATTTCCCGGTTGTGATCCCGCCCAGATGCATGAGCGGGGCTTCCAGTGGGACGACGGTCACTCCTCGTTCCGCATCGCTGACGGCGACCCAACGGGAGATCGGATACCAGTCGCGGACCGTTCCAGGCAATTGCTCGCTTTCCGGGGTGAGCGGTATCCCGTTGATGTCCGCCCGGAACCGCGGCTCGCCCATAGCGAAGGGGAAGGCGATAAAGACGGCCTCGACGTCTGTGACTTCCTCCTTGTCGAGCAACCAATCGACGTCGAGGGATTTGGTCTTCGTGCGTAGCGTGTAGGTGCATGACGCCTGCCGAATCCCGTTTGCCTTGATGCGCACCGTAATGGATGCGATCCCCTGGTCGATCACTGGCTCTTCGATCACGACCTCGGTTGGTGCTTCCCGACGGAAGGGCGTGTCGGTTGGCCGATGTCCGAAGTCGGGCGCTGAGAAATCGTTGATGAAGAGGGCGTCGCGCTGCTCCTCGCTCTCGACCCATTCATAGACATACTGTCCGAGTTTGTACCCCTCATACGTCCCTGCGAAATCGTGGCCGGAATCGCGATCGGTCCAATGCTCCAGGCCGCCGGTAGCGGGGTCGATCGTGATGCTGTAGTGCGCGTTGCGAATGCCGCGCTCGGTTGCTTCAAGGTCCGTCGCTTCGGGAGGGCTGGCGGGGTCGAGAAATGCGTACCCATATGCCGGGACGGTGCCCTGGACGCGGCGGATCGGGAGCCTGGGTCGGAAGCCGCCCCAGGAGACATCCCGAGGGAAGAAGCAATCGAGCACCCCGGCGGGGGCTGCGCCTCCCCGGAGCTCCGGTTCGTCCACCAGGACTTCGCGATCCCAGGGCAGGGGATTGATCACCAGCACCTGCGAGTTGTCCGGGACGCGATAGGCGTCATCGGGGTCAAGGTCGCCAAGGTTGAACGTCCCTTCGATGCCGCCTTCGGACACTTTCCCGGCGAGGTCGTTCGTGGCCCTGGCGACAAGGTCGTGAGCCTGGCTGGAGGCTGAGTAGGCGTAGGATGCCTTCCTGTTCCATTGCGCCTTGACCCACAGCGATTGCGGGCGTTCGATGCTTGCGAACCCTCCCCAGGTGTGCTCGTCGTAGAGGGTGGCGTTCTCATATGCATCACGTGCGAGGGCAGGGCTCCAGGGTTTCCGCGAGCCGCCCGTAGCCCACACGCCGAGCGTCTCGGCGATGCCGAGGAGTTCATGCGTTGCGCGGTTCATGCCCGTTTCATAGGCGCTCGAGGCGACGCCATCGGACCACCAGTCGAGCCAATCGCCACGATGGGTGGGAAGCGCGTCTCCGTATCGTTCGCGCAGGATCTCGCCGAACTCCGAGGGCGTGGTGAAGACCATGCGAGGTGAACGGCCAGATGCATTCCACTCGCGTACGAAATCCGGCATGCGCGCATCTGGCGGTCCGTTGTCAACCCGGATGGGATGAGTGGATTGGCAGTACATGAAGTCGAAGGCGTAGTCCGGATCGTTCTCCAGATTGTCGACTTCGCGCTGCAACGATTCCTCCACGAATCGCCAGTCGCCGAGTTTCGCGATGTTGCGCCCGAAAAGGTAATGGAATCCGTTCCAGACAAGGAGCTTCTTGCCTGTCGGGCTTTCCCACCAGAATCCATTCGGGACAGGCTTGGGAACCCCTCCGCGACTCGGGTTGACCGACATGGTGAGGAAGTCGATGCCCATCGCCGGGAGCAGATCGGCGAACAACCAGCTCACGCCGTTCACATCACTTTGCATTGCGCTGTTGATGGTGACTCCGTGCGTCTCACGGAGGCGGCGCACCGGGTACAGCGACCGGATCATCTGCTCGGTATCCAGCAACGGGGTCATGTTGTATTGCATGCCCGCGACATCGATTCCACCGCGTGCCTGCCAGGTCCGGAACCGGTCCTTCTGTTCTTCTGTTGCTTCCCGGAAGTACCGCTCGGTGGTTCCGGTTACCTCGCAGGTCCACCGGTAGCGGGCTTCTTCGGGATAGTCGGCGGTTGCCTCGCAGAGGTCGAGTGCCTGTTCGATGAAATCAGCGTGCTGGCGGAAGCAGAGATCCTGGTAGTCGGTGAAACCGATATCGGTGTGGCTGTGGTTGACGATATAGAGCGTCTTGATCGAACCCATGACTCGTGAAACTCCTTTATCCGGGAGGGCTGGAGACGCGTCTATCCCTTGCTGGAGGTGACGCTCAGTCCCTGGACGAAGACTCGCTGCACGGAGAAGAACAGGATGAACGTCGGAACCGAGGCGATCAGGGCTCCGGCCAGGACCGTGGGCACGCTGGCGGAGGAGTACTGTCCCTGGAGACCGACGAGCGCCGTCATGATCGGGCGGATTTCCGCGCTCCGCGACAGCGTGAGACCGAAGAGCAGATCGTTCCAGATCCAGGTGAACTGGAGGATGAAGACGGTCGCGAACGCGTTCATCGAAAGGGGAACAAACATCTCGGTAAAAATGCGCAGTGGCCCGGCGCCATCGAGGCGCGCGGCCTCGGAAATGTCACCTGGAATGGAAGTGAAATGGTTCCTGATGACAAAGATCGCGAAGGGGATGGCGATGGCCGTGTAAAAGATCAGCAGGCCCCACCTGGTGTCATACAGGTTCTGGCCGACATAGAACTCGTAGAGCGGTGCCAGGTACATCTGGAAGGGAAAGATGGTGCCGGCATACAGCAACATGAACCACAGGAACCCGTACTTCACATTGAGCCCGATGATCGCGTAGGCAGCCAGCGCGGCCAGCAGCACGCCGATAATCCCGCCGACCGTGGCGTAGAGCATGGTGCTGCCAACGCTTTCGCCAAGCCCCGCTGACGTCCAGGCCGTTGAGATGTTCTCCCAGAGCGAGAACGATCCGGGAAGTTGATAGATCTCTTTCTCCCGGAAGTCGGTCGGCGACGCGACGGCGTTGATAAGCACGAAGTAGAGCGGGATGATCCAGACCGCGCCGAGCACGGTGAGGACGGTGTATCGCAAGACTCGGGAGGTTTTCATGAGGCCCTCAATGTGCGACTCAGGTAGACCCAGGAAACGGCGAGGACGATCACGCTGAGCAGCACCGCGATCGCGGAGCCATAGCCGTGGCGGAAGAGCAGGAACGTCTCCCGATACATGGTGACCGCGAGCGTTTCCGACGAGCGATACGGGCCTCCCTGCGTCATGACCCAGATGACGTCGAACGTCTTGAGGCTGTTCACGAGGGAGATTCCGATGACTACGATCGTCATCGGCCTGAGCAGGGGAAGGGTCATGTCCCAGAACAGTCGCCAACCCTCCGCGCCGTCGATGCGAGCCGCCTCGATCGGATCCGTCGGCACGACCTGGAGCCCGACCAGGAAGAGCAGGACGCACACACCAACGGATTGCCAGGTGGACGCCAGGATCATGCTCCACGTGTTGAGGGGCGGGCGGAGCAGCCACTGCTGGGTGAGGTTCTCGAGCCCGAATTGCTCGAGGGTGCTGTTGATCGCGCCGTTCCCGCGCAGCATGAACTCCCACATCACGCCGATTGCCGTGCCGGAAAGCGCGTAGGGCACCAGGAAGGGCAGGCGCAGCAGCGAGCCGCCACGGGCCTCGAAGCTGGCGACCGCCACAATGAGACCAATCGTCACCGGGAAGAGGAGGGTCCCGATCACCCACAACACGGTGTTGGTGAGCGAGTCGGTCAGTATGGAGTCGTTGGCGAGACGCACATAGTTATCGAGGCCGACGAACGATCCGGTGCTGGCCCCGTCGGAATCGGTGAAACTTAGGAGAAGGGTCCTGCCGAACGGCCATAACAGGAGGCCCCCGACGAGGATCAGTGCCGGAACCAGGAAGAAATACGGCGTGGCCCGATCGCGTGATCGGGCCAGCCATGACCTCTCCGGAACCGTTTCCGGCGTACCAGGACTTTCCAGTGATTGCTCGGTCATCACAGTCGGACGTGCTCCGGGTGAACGCTACTCGGACTCCCGACGAGCCCATTCTTCTTCAGCGATCGCCTGGATCGATTCCAGGACGCTTTGGGCTTCGCCAGGGTTGAGCATGAAGCGGGCGAGCTCATCAACCGCGTTCTCGACGATGGCGGGCGGCGAAGCTTCCCAGTAGCGCTGGAGCAGCAGGTACTCCTCGTCCGCCACCGTGGAGATGAGGTTACTCAGCACCGGGTTGTCCGGCTCGACGTTCGGGTTGGCCGGGGTGTCGCCCAGGAGGCCGCTCCACAGGGATTGGGCGTCGACCTGGCCCCACCATGTGGCGAGCTCCTTGCTGACGTCGATATTCTCCCCCTCGGCGGGAATCGCGATGGCGCCGGTCTCGATGATCATCACGTTCTGGTCGAGGTCCGGATTGACGTTCGGAAGCAGGAACGCGTCGAAGTCCTCGCCGGGAACCATATCGACGGCGAGGAACTGCTGCTGGAACCAGGTCCCGACCGGAATCATCGCGATCTCGCCGTTCGCGAACATGCCAGCGAGGTTGGAGTCCATCGGGATATCGAGGTCCGAGAAGTATTCAGCGTCGAAGAGCGCCTTCCAGTCCTCCATAGCCTTGACCGCGGTTTCGTCCGTATAGCTCGCCCGGCCCTCGCAAAGGTCGACGTAGAAGTCCGGATCGTTGCGGATCAGGAACTCCTCGAACCAGATGAAGGCTGTCCAGCGCCCGTCGATGGTGGCGTAGAGCGGGGTGACATCGGCCCCCTTGAGGGTGTCGCAGACGCTCAGGAACTCGTCCCAGGTTGTGGGGACCGAGAGTCCGTGCTCCTCAAAGACGCGCTTGTTGTAGAAGACGCACCAGTAGGATGCATCCCGGGCGACTCCAAACTGCTTGTCCTCGAAGGTGAATGCCGCGGCGAGGGATTCCGGCATATCGCCGGAGTCAATTGCCTGCTGCCAGAGATCGCTGACGTCGAGCAAGCCGCCCGACTGGTAGAGATTTTCCAGCCGGTAGCCGGACCACCATGTCAGCAGGTCGGGCGTGTCGCTGCTCTGGATGGAGGAGTTCACGACCTGCTGGTACGACGTGGTGTCGCTGTACGGGACAGGCTCGAAGGCGATGTCGACCTGCTCGGTGGCGAGGTCCGACATCTGCATGAAGAAGTCTTGCCAGTTGTCCTTGTCGTGGAAGAACGTGAGATTAGATGACTGGTGGGTTGCCGGCGAGTATGGATGCCGGGAAGGCGAGGCCGCCGTCTCAGCCACGAGGCGGGCGATACCGGGAGTCGCGAGACCGAGCGCGGTTGCTCCCTTGAGCACCGAGCGCCGGTTCAGGCGTGATCGGGTAGCGATTGTTGCTGACTGGTCGACTGAAGATCGCGAAGATTTCATGATTGTGATGCTCCTTGCGTGTCGACTACGGCGGCCGGCGCACCGACCGGTTCCAACTCCACCGGCCAGGCAGTTGATCGTCTGGCCGGATATACGTCACCTGACAAGACATCAGATGAATATATAACTTCCGCGTTGTTGTATTTTATGATCGCCTTGTACCGGTGTCAACAGGGAGATTCATGACGCCGGAGAGCGGGTTGTACAGTTGGAATGAGATCGGCACTGGTCGACTCACAGGTGGAGTCCGGGAGGAGAGACATGGGAGCCGTGCCGAACAGACGTCGAAACGGGGTCGCGGTCGAGCGTCCCGACTTTTCACGTCAACTATCCGAGCGAATCCTCGACCTGATTGAGACGAATGGCTTGCAGCCGGGAGACCGGTTGCCCTCGATGAAGGATCTTGCCGCCACCTTTTCCGTCGCGACGCCGACCTTGCGCGAAGCGCTGAGACAGTTGCAGGCGGTGGGAATCGTCGATATCCGGCATGGGTCGGGGGTGTATGTAAAAAACGTCGCGCACGGGATCATGATCGCGAATCCGCACTTCGGTGAGCTGGACGCCTCGATCGTGCTGCAGTTGCTGGAAGCGAGGATCGCGATCGAGCCGATCCTCGCTTCCATGGCTGCCGAGCGGGCGCAGGAGGATGACATTCGTCGGCTGGAGACCATCCTTGAAGATGCGGAGCACCTGTTGAAGGGGCATGATGACGAGCTTCACACCGTGAACATGGGCTTCCATCTCGAGATCGCGCGCATGTCCGGGAACCAGGTCCTTGCCCAGATGTTCGAGTCGCTCATCGATTTCTACTCGCATGAGCAGCTGGGCATTCTCGCGCTCTTCAACGCACGCGTACGGGATTACCGTGATCACGTCCTGGTCTTCGATGCGATCCAGAACCATGACGCAGGGCGTGCCCACGACCGTATGAAGGACCATCTCCACGGCGTGTTCGCGGTGGTCCAGGAACGGTTGAAGGGCGATTAGGCCGGTCCGGTTGCCTGCGGCGCGAGTTCTTTCGCGCCGCAGGGATTGCCGGGTCTACCGGAGTGTCACCACGACACTCTTGAGTTCCCCTGGAGCAATGGTGACATCGACGGCTCCATCCCGATACTCCGCGGACGCCATCTCCGTTTCCCAGTAGGTTCCGACATGGACGCCCCTGACCGGCAGGTGGTCGAGGCTGAGGCGCGTCGTCACGGTGTCGGATGCCTGTGATTCCAGGACCACGCGAAGCGCGGTGCCTTCTTCCGTGGGTGCAAAGTGGCTGATGCTGACATCGGGATGGTCGGTCTGCGCGAAGCTGGCCGTATTTGGCAAGCCGGTGGCATCCGCGCCGCCGAGGGGCGCGATGACACCTACAAATGACTCAGTCGCGGCCGCGGCGGTATCCGGCCCGATGCTCGTGTAGCCCGAATCCCCGGTTGCGACCACGTAGCGGAAGGTCATTTCGCCCCCCTGCTCCGGCGGGAAGTTTGTATCCCAGATGTTGTTCAGTGCCCATGAGTAGATGGTGGCGGGCGACGTGTGTCGTTCGTCGATCGTGGTCGGGAACGGAGCGTACGGAATGTGGATGTTGCCGGCCTGGATCAACGGGGCATCGGTCGTTGCCCATGCGATCGCCGGGGCATCCGGGTGGGTCACCGTGGTCCAGTTGCGGATGGCCTTGAAATGCTGCGCCGATCCAGGGACGTGCGGGTCCGTGATCGACGTCGTACCGCCGGTGATCTCATACCGAAGCTCGGCATCAGGGAAGTTGAACGGGAAGGCGAAGTAGACGCTTTCCTTGCCGAGGTCCGAGGGTTTGTGAAGCTTGTTGGCGATGTGGAGGCGAGAAACGCCGTGTGGCAGCGTCAGCGTCGTTTCCAGCCAATCGGCCCCATCACCCTCGTAGCGGATCGTGACCTTCTCCCAGACATCATTCGATTCGCGGGCGATAATCTGGCCGAACTTCCCCGTGTCCCTTGAGCCGAGCAGCCAGGGTCCGACGTGTCCGATCCTGCTCGAGAGGTGGTTGAATTTCGGGGCGCTTCCGTAGCGATCGAAGATGTATCCGTTGAACCCGTACAACGCACCGCTGTCGACGAGTTCCGCATTCGAGGCCGTGTCGACGATGCTGCTGATCGTAGCGGAGCCGACATCGAGGCTGACATCGAGCTGGCCATTGGAAAGCCCGCTGTCGTGGAGCGCGGACGTGTCCGTAACCTGTCCCGGGGCTCCGGGCGTGTCGCTCGAGGCCAGGGCGTACCTTCGGTAGCCCACAGACGGGACGTCGCGTGCGAGGAAGCGGATGTACCGGCCGCGCGGTCGGTAGGCCGCGTTGGACTGCGGCTCCAGGATAAACGGGACCGACTCGCTGGTTTCGAGGTCGATGAGCTCCACCGGCGTGGTGGAGAGGTCGCGCTCCGGCAGGAAGATGCGAGCGAGATCCGTCCGCGTGGCAGACGACGGGTTGAACACTAGGAGCGTCGCCTGATGCTCGGTGTTTCCCGAGACCCGGGCCAGCGAGGCGATACGGCGAACGCCGCCTTCGTACAGGATGCGGACCTGCTCTTCCGCTTCCAGCGCGAAGCCTTCCTTCCGGGTCCATTGGTAGGCGCCGGAGTTCATGCCGAACGAGCCCCGTTCCCACGGGTTGGCGGAGCCCCAGGTGTGCTCGTCGAAGAGCGCCATGTTCTCGTAGGCCTCCCGGATCGAGTCCGCCAGGTGCGGCTTTGGCTCGTCCAGGATGGCGTCGGCAAGCGCGTTCAGGGTTTGCGCGGTGCGGATGTTCGCCTGTGACTGGCGATTGCGAGCGAGCGGTACCGCCCCCGATCCAATGCCATCAGCCCACCAGTCGGTCCAGTCGCCACGGAACGTGTCGATTTGAGTCGTCGCCTTCTCCTCGATATCGGCGAAGAAATCCCGGTTGAGGGACATCTTCAGGCGTGGGAAGGCCCATTGCTCGTTCCATTCCTTCGCAATCTGGGGCGGCATCATCGACGGCGACGCGTTATCGGCGAAAGCGCCCTGGACACGGAGATTCAGGATGTCGTGGGCGTATGGTGACTTGGTGAGCTCCACCCCGCTCAGGTCGCCGACGATCCAGTCGCCAGCATCGCCATACGGGTACGGGCGCTCGTTGAGCGCGTTGAGGTATTCCGGCAGACTCGCGAGGACGTCGTCGTAGCCGTGACCAAACCCGACCGACATGCCTTCCATATAGGCGATGCCATTGAGCGTGTCTGTGTACCAAACGAGCAACTTTTCCTCGTCCGGTGCTTCCCAATAGAAGGGGCGGGTCAGTTCCTGCCCGTCAAGCAAATGCGGGATCGACCGACCGGCATAGTTGTGGGCGACAGAGAGGTATTTGACTCCCGCGTCCGTCAGCAGGGTCGACAGGCCGATGGCCGCGCCAGGCACGTCTGTCTGCATCGCGGAGACGATGTCGATGCCCAATTCGTCACGGAGCTCATGCGTGAAGCGCAACTGTTCGGCAAGCTCGTCAAACGAATAGGCCTCCGTGTGCATGCTGAACGGAAGCGCATGGATCTCGATCCGACCTTCCTTTACCCGGCGGACAAGCTCCTCGCGTTTCGACGCTGGTCGTGTTTCCAGCCAGGTCTTGAGTGGCCAATTGACCTCGACGTTCCATCGGAACTTCGCATCGTCGGGCCAATCGTCCGTCACCGTGCAGAGCTCCAGGGCGGCATCGATGAATGCGAGTTGCGACGACATGACCTCGGATTGCGGGTCGGTGTAGCCGATGTCGTAGTGCGAATGGTGGATCAGGTGAATGGTCCATTTGCGCTGGGGAATCACGGTGAAGGACGAGTCGCACAGGAGTTGGTCGTCCTGGTGAGCCTCGAAGGTCAGTTCGGTGTCGTTTTGGACCTCGGGCACCAGCAAGAAGACGGATTGGGCGCGATCGGTTTCCTCAGATGTCGCTTCCGCCAGGACGCTGTCGCCGTCCCGGAGGCGGAACTGGATTGGCCCGGTTCGCCCGCCTGGGCGCACCCGAACGCGGACTGCCTGCCGAAGGCCTGATTCGGTCTCCTTGAACAGGGGAACGTTGGTCAGGCGGAACGAATGTGGCCCGGCCTCGATTTCTTTCCCGCTGGTGCCAGCAATGAGCTGGTGCCGAAAGCTGGCAGCGGTTCGGGAGATTCTCTCGTCGTCACGATCGATTGGCATACCTGGTCCTCCTTGGTGTGCGCGGTTATGAGCATCCTGGTTGGTATGAAACGGGAAGTTGAATTCCGGGAGTTCCGGTGTCGATTGTGGAGATATGCCACCTGCCGAGGTTCGCAATGAACAATTGCTGGTCGCGAAATGCGCAGTTCGTGGGGTGGCAGAGGATATGGGCTGTGGGATCGTGCAGATACACCTCCAGTGTTCCATCGGGATCGAGTCTCAGGAGTTGTGACGGCTCGTAGCAGGCGATGTAGAGGTTGCCGGCGCTGTCGAGCGCCAGGCCATCCGGATACGCTTCGCCGGTGTCAATGACCGCGGAGCGTTCCCCCGCAGTGCCGTCTGACTCGATCGGGATGCGGCTGATGCGGTGCGCGAAGGTCTCCGCGATAAGTAGCGCTGAACCGTCTGGCGTCAGCGCCATGCCATTGGCGAATGACAAAGGCCCCGGGTACCACAGGTCTCCCTCGCCCGTGTCGAGGTCGAAGCGCCAGATACCGGGGCCGGTCTCGTGCTGGTCGTAGCTGTCGGAGACGTAGAGGCAGTTCCTTCGCAGGTCGACCACAGGCCAGTTCGGGTTTCGCATTTGCTCCGTCGCGTTGCCGCTCGCGAAGGATTCGAGTTCACCGGTCGATGGCGTGTAGCGGAAGACCGCGCGGTGCTTCATGTCGCACGCGTACAGGCGATCGTCCGCGTCGAAAGCCAGGCCGAGGATGAATCCACCGGTCGAGGCACGTTCCTCCAGCACCGAGCCGTCGGGCTCGAGGCGGTAGATCTGGCCGAGCTCACCGCCGCACCAGATGGACCCGTCGCTGGCGACGGCAATGCCTTCAGGATGGAGAAGTCGCGGGTCCGTGATCGTACCGTCATAGAAGACCTCGCACGCGTCGATTGGCATGACGGGCGCCATTGGCAAGCCTCCTTCCGGCATGCGCCAGATTGACGCGCATCGCCGGATCCTCCCATTCGGGATCGTTTGGATATCCGAGGGCTAGACGTCGAGTTCTGGCTGGGTGTCGTCGGCGGGGTCCGCCCAGCGATCGTTCGGGATTAGCGGGAACCAGTCCGGGCGTCCCGGATCCCGGTCGTAGGGGTATCCCTTCAGTTCTTGATAGCGGGCGCTGTAGGTCTCAAGTTTGTCGCGGTCGAGGGAGACGCCGAGGCCCGGACCATCCGGGACGCGAATTCGTCCGTTGCGATATTCGAACTTTCCGCCTTCGATGATGTCGTCAGTCAGGTGATGGTAATGGGCGTCCGAGTCAAAGATGAGGTTGGGCAGGACAGCGCCAAGATGGAGCATGGTGGCCAGCTGGATGCCGAGCTCCCCGGACGAGTGCACACTGACCCCGACCTGGAAGGTATCGCATACCGTCGCGGCCTTGATGCAGGGACGGATTCCTCCCCAGAAGGTCGTGTCCAGCAGGATCACATCGATCGCAGGAGAGAGGATGTTGGCGGAGAGTTGCTCGAAGTTGACGACAACGGTGTTCGTCGCGGTCGGGATCCCGACAGACTCCCGGACACGCCTCATGCCATTCAGGCCCCATGCCGGATCTTCAAAATAGTCGTTCCTGACATGCTCGATGGCTTTGCCGAACCGGATGCTTTGCTCGACGCTCAGGGCGCCGTTCGGGTCATACCGGAAGCTGTCGTCGGGCATCGCCTCGGCAAGGTCGAGATAGAGCCGTTGCTCGTAGTCGGGATGGAAGACGCCACCCTTGAGCTTGTGAGTGGTAAATCCATAGCGTTTTTTCAGGTCGAGCGCGTGGGCGACCAATTGGTCCGAGGTGCGGACTTCGTGTTCCCTGGTTGCGCCAACGCCATACCTAAAGAAGAGGTAGCTCGCAAAGCCGACATCGTCGCGAAGTTTCCCGCCGAGCAGGTCATACACCGGCACATCGAACTTCTTGCCGATGATGTCCAGGCAGGCGAACTCAATGGCGGCGAGCAGTTGCGTCCGGTTGTTGTAAAGACTCGCGGTCGGATTCGCGATCTTGAATTTCAGCGATTCGAGATGCAGGGGATTGTGCCCGATGAGATACGGTTCGAGGTTCCGGATGGCCATCTCGGCGCTTTCGCCGCCACCGCCCATCTCGCCCAAGCCGACGATCCCCTCGTCGGTCTCCACCTCTACGATTGTTCGGACGAACCTTCCCCAATGCGCGCCATTCGAGTGGCGCAATGGAGCTTCAAGGGGTACGGAAACCGTTGTGGGACGAATCCTGGCAATCTTCACCGACAGTGTCCTTTGTTCGAACCCATCCCTGAGGATGGAGCCGTCCCGGGCTGGCGCACACCGGAACCAAATTACGAAGCGCTCTAGTCATCTAATGACTTTCCGGCTGGTTTGTCAAGATCATTGCGCTATCTACCGTGTTGAAGAGGTTGAACGAAGGAATCGGGTTGGAGTTTTACTCGGGAAGCGTGACGCCAAGCGCCGCCATCGTGCCTCCGTCGACCTTGAACTCGGCGCCGGTGATGAAGGATGCGCGGTCGCTCACGAGAAAGCCGACCATGTTGGCGACGTCTTCAGCCTGGCCGACGCGGCCGAGCGGGTGCATCGCTCCCCAATCCTCGATCACGCTGTCCTCTGTGCTGTCGCCTTTCCAGAGGTTTGCCGCTTCCCGCAACATCGGAGTGTCGATCGAGGCGGGGAGAACGACATTGGCGCGAATGTTTTCGGATGCATAATCGACGGCGGTCGTGCGCGTGAGGCCGATGATGCCCGCCTTGCTCGTGCTGTAGGCGGCGACATTGGTTTGCGTGGCGAGGCCCTGGATGGAGGAGATATTGATGATCGCGCCACCGCCTCGCTTTCGCATCTCGGGGATGGCGAAGCGCGAAGTGAGGTACATGGACTTGAGGTTGACCGTCATGACCTCATCCCAGAGCGCTTCGTCGGTTTCCTCGACGGTTCCGTAGCGCTGGATGCCCTGGCTGTTCACCAGGATGTCCACTCCACCGAACTGCCCGACGGCGGCGTCGACCATGCGTTTGGCTCCCTCGGCAGTGGAGACATCCGTGGCCACCGTGACGACGGTCTGACCAGCCCTGGACAGCTCGGATGCAAGGGCGTCAAGCGGTTCCTTGCGGCGGGCGCAGACAACGACCGAGGCGCCGGCTTCCGCGAGGTGGGTGGCGATCGCCTTGCCGATCCCGAGGGAGCCGCCGGCAACGATGGCAACGCGGCCCGAGAGGTCCTGGTTCGTCATTGTGGATCACCTCCTGATGACCTAGTTACTGGCGAGAATTTCATAGGTGAGGTTGAAGTCGATTGTCTGACCGCCTTCGACGAGAAGCGCGGTACCGTTCTCCACGGCATCCGCGGAACCGTTGGTCGGCATGCTGGAAAACGGCTCCAGCCCAACCACGTAGGCGCGGCCATACCAGGGATATTCCGTGTGGGCGCCGAATTCCTGCCAGTACCAGAGATATGGCATCACATCGCGGTCCCATTCAACACGGCAGCCCGCTCCGCGCTCGCTGTCATGAATCTCGTACCATGCCCGCTTCTCCGGGAACTCCGTGATGTACAGCATGTCGCTGGGCGTTTGCCGGTCGGGGATAACGCTCAAATCGAGCGTTTCTCCATCTGGCGTATGGGCGTGCGGCCAACGGAAGTCAGTCGGCTGGATGCGGCGCTCTCCGTCGGGCGCGACCGGCTCCGGATGGGGAATCGTCACGAGTCCGTCCGGAAACCGGATGTCATTTCCGGGCCGCAGGAATGGTTGGCCAAAGGTGATGTGGTGTCCCCACATGACAGGGAGTTCGACCTGGCTTTCATTGGTGAGGTGCTCGTCGATCGTGAATGAGGGATGCCCTGCGTTCATGCGGATCGTTTTGCGGATCAGGAAAGGCATCTTCCGTGTCCGGATGGAAAAGGTGACGGCGATCGAGGACTCGGTGTCCTCCTCGATCGTGACATCCCACGGCGACGCGTATACCTCGCCATGCTGGCCGAACCGGGCGCCGGCGACTTCAGAGGGCGCACCACCGAAGGGAAAGATCTCCTGCCAGCCCCCCGGGTAGTTGTCGAGGAAGGGCGCCGTCGCGTCTCCTGCCGTTGCCGGATGGCTGTTCGGGTTGCGCACGCCGCCCGGCGCGATCCAGGAGAAATCGAGATCGAGCGGCTTGTAGTTGATCTCGATGATGTCAGTGCCCTTGCCGGGAAGAACCCCGATCCTGAGGAGTTCGTTCTCCAGCACGATCAAATCCAGATCCTGGTATTCCAGTTCCCGAATTCGCGTGCCCCAATTGCGCTGCGTGCTGTGGAGATGGTTCGCCATGTCGAATCCTCTTGGATGATGTCGGTCCGGTCGAGCGGTGATGGCCATGGTGCGAAAAGAGATCAGATGAATATTAGCATCCGTTTTGACGTGGGTCGCCAGTTTCGCTCCTGAGTTGCCGATCCGGTCAGTGTCGGACTCCTTTGGCCTTGACCGTGTCATGGATGGCGGGTTCAATGGACCAACTTTGTCGAATGCAGCAGCTTTCAAACATAGGTGACGCCGTCATGCGCTCGCGCTGCGGGCAGTGGGGTTGGGGATGTGAGTGCTGAGCGGGTAACGCAGCTATTGTGCGATCTGGTCGAGATCAACAGCGTCAATCCTGCCTATCCGGGCGGGGTCGGTGAGGCCGAGATCGCATTGTTCGTGGAGCGCCACTGTCGCGAGCTTGGCCTGCAGGTCGTTCGCCAGCGGGTGCATCCGGGCCGCGACAACATCCTCGCCACTCTGGCTGTGCCGGGGGCGAAGCAGACGTTGCTATACGAAGCGCATATGGACACGGTCTCCCTCGATCCGATGGGAGAGTCCGGGCTGCGGCCGGACGTTCGCGATGGACGTGTGTATGGCAGGGGTGCGTGCGATACGAAGGGGTCGCTGGTGTCCATGATGGTTGCGATCGAGCGGTTACTGGCCCGGCGCGACGAACTGACGGCCAATGTCGCGCTGCTCGCCGCAGTTGATGAGGAGCATGGTGCAACCGGGATCAAGGCGTTTTGCGAAACCGATTCGCCGGCAAGTGCCGCGGTAGTAGGGGAGCCGACCGATTTGCGCCTCGTCGTGGCTCACAAGGGGTGTGTCCGCGGGACTATCCGCGTCCATGGCCGACCGGCCCACTCGGCCGAGCCGGAGCGGGGCATCAGCGCGATCGAAGGGATGACAGACGTGATCGCCCACATTCGTGACCTGCGATCGCGGTACGCGGATCGGACACATCCTCTCACCGGTGGCCCGTCGTTCACGATCGGCCTGATCGAGGGTGGTACCGGCGTGAATATCGTCCCGGCTTCCTGCACGATCACGTACGACCGACGCGTTATTCCGGGAGAGAATCCGACAGACGTGCTTGCGGAAATCGAAACAGTACTCGACCAGGCGCGGCGCGAGCGCCCGGACCTGCGTATCGAGCTCGATGAGCCATACCTCATAAGTGAGGCGCTCGATACCGACCTGGAGGCGCCTTTCATCTCCGCGGCGCGCTCCGCATGCCAGGCAAGCGCGCTGGATGATGAGCCGATCGGTGTGCCATACGGGACGGATGCCAGCAAGCTGCAGGCGCGGAGGGGCATCCCGGCGATCGTTTTTGGGCCGGGATCCATTGACGATGCCCACGGGGCAGATGAATTCGTGCCGATCGGAGAGCTGGAGCGGGCGGTGGCATTTTACGAGAACCTGGCGTTGCAGTATCCGCCGCAAGGAGGAACGGAGTCGCGATGAAGATCACCGAGCGAATTCACCTCGTCGGCAGCGGCCGGATGGGCTTCGACATGACCGATGCCCTCGATTGCCACGTCTATCTCCTTGATGGCGGAGACGAGTACGCGCTTATCGATACAGGCGCCGGGCGAGATGTGGACCAAATCCTGGAGCGCGCCCGCGACGATGGACTGGATACCGGACGGATTCGCCACATCCTGCTGACCCATGCCCACGCAGATCATTCGGGTGGTGCGGCGGAACTTCGCGAACGTCTGAAAGATGTCGTAGTCGCGGCTTCGGCAGAGACGGCGACCATGGTCGGGAGCGGGGACGAGACGCAGATCAGTCTGTATGATGCCCGCAGGGCCGGCGCGTATCCGGAGGATTACCGGTTTACGCCGTTCGAGGTCGACCAGCGCCTCGAGGAAGGCGACCGGTATCGGGTGGGGGGCCTGGAGCTGGAGGTGATGGCGACCCCCGGCCACGCATCCGACCAACTCTCGTTCATATTGCGGGATGATCGTGGGGTATCGGTCTTCAGTGGCGACACGCTCTTCGAGGGAGGGCGAGTCATCTTACAGGATATTTGGAACTGCTCGGTCCAGGACTCTTGCCGGTCTATCGAGAAGTTACATGCTCTCCGATTTGACGGTTTCTATCCCGGGCACCGGGGATTTTCGGTCCAGCGGGGGCTCAAGCATGCCGAGGCGGCGATGAAGAACATCACGCAACTCGTTCCCCCGGAGCAGCTGACATGAGTGGAGGAACGATGCGGACGTTGCGGGTTGGCGTGCTTGGGCTTGGCGCGTTCGGAGAGAGCCATATCAGGGCCTATCGCGGCCTGCCTCATGTAGAGATCGTGGCGGTTGCTTCCCGCCGGCCGGAGCATGCGCGCGAGATCGCCGATCGCTACGGGATCCAGAAGTGGTACGGCAGCTACCAGGAAATGATCGACGACGCGAGCATCGATGCGGTGAGTGTCACCACAGCCGAGCATGAGCACCGGGAACCAACGGTGGCGGCGCTCGCGGCGGGCAAGCATGTCCTGGTCGAGAAGCCGCTGGCCTCAACGCTGGAAGATGCCCGCGCGATCGTTGAGGCTGCGCGTGACGCTCGTGGCATCCTGATGCCCGGGCATATCCTGCGCTTTGAGCCGAAGTACGCGATGGTTCGCGAAGCGGTTGCGGCAGGACGCCTTGGCCGGCTTGTGGCTGTCCGGGCGCAGCGAAACCGTCCACAGGGCCTGATCAAGACGCATAGCCGGGTGCATCCGGCCCTCATCACGGCGATCCATGATATCGACATCATGCTGTGGGTGATCGGGAGCCGGGTGCGGAGGGTGCAGGCCATCGACCGGATTGCATCAAAGGATGACGGGGCACATGGGCTTTGGGGATTGATGGAGTTCGCCGACGGGACGATCGGAACGATTGAAACGTCCTGGATGCTGCGTGATGAGTCGGGCGTATTCAACGACGACGCATTCGAGGTGAGCGGCACCGGAGGGACGGCCAAGATCCAGCTCGATTCCCCGGCCTTGCGATTCCTCGGGGAGCACGGGCTCGACATCCCGGATGTCAGTTATGAACCGGTTGTTCACGGAGTTTTGACTGGCGCGCTGCGTGATGAGCTGTCGCATTTTGCGAGCAGCGCACTCGCTGGAACGCCGTCGCCGATCATCACGCCCGAAGAAGCGTACGACACGCTGGAGGTCGTATTGGCCCTGATCGAAGCAGCGTCCAGTGGCCAGGCAGTCGTCCTGTAACTGACAATCGTTTTTGGTTTGTCAGCCGATGATCACAGTTGGGTCGCCCGACGTGATCGCGTTCGGCGGGCCGCCTGCTTCTACGATCACGTCGCCCATCCGGACTGCGGGCAGGCCGTTGATGAGGACTGTCATGCTGCCGGATTTCACGACACCTGTTCCGTGTGGGACGTGGCTGGTGGTCATCGGACAGGCATGGATATCGGACATGGCTCTCCAGGCCGGTTGGCCGCTGATCAGGACATTCGGGCTTCCTGGTCCCGGTGAAAGCGGGGTGCCGTGCGAAGTTGGGTCGCCCCTTCGGGCTGCGGGCGGCATCCTTCTCCTCCTTGAGCATTTTGTCCCGGCGTCAGTTGATCTTGACGAGGGATCCCCGGATGGTCATCGTCCCGCTGGATGTCGTCTCCAGGGACGCAGACGCGTTGATTTGTATGGCCGGTGCTCTCAGTGAAATTCGCGCTTCGCCATCCAACTCGATTTCCCTCGCCTCGATTCGCACCGATTGGCCTTGCAGGATGACGGTCTGCGATCCAGTCACGGTCACGGTATTCGACGCAGGATCGATGACAACCGAGTTTTCGCCGGTGCCGTCGACGATCTCGATCAGATTGTCGTGGCCGGGTTTGCCGGGACGTTGCGGTCGACCGACTGGAAGCGTGTCTGGATCGATTGCGGCTTTCGGTGTTTGTCGAGGTGAAGCGTCGGGACGTGATGACAGCTTCCCGAGAATGTACGGTTGGCGCACGTTGCCTGATTCCAGTGCGACCAGGACTTCATCTCCTGGCTCAATGCCGGAAACGGTCTCGTTGTCGGCGGACGTGGTGGGCGACACCACGCGCGCCCAGGCGTGTGCTTCCCGGTTCGTGCCGGGGTAGCGAATCCGGATGCGACCACGTCCCTCAGGATCCCTGGTATCGTCGACAACCGCCCTCATGACGCCGTTCATCGCAGTACCGCCTCTCCACTTGACGCCTTCCGGAGGTTCAGGGCAATTACGGTGCATGTACAGCAATATGCAATTCGCTAGGGTGTACGGAATCTCCTACCATCATAGGGCGAAGCGTAGCGTCGTCAAGCGAAAATGTGGTTACACGGGGAAGATGGCTTTGGCTGGTGACACAATTCCCACCCCAATTTGCCTTGACCTTCCTTATAGTGCCGGTTTCAATTGACTTAACAGAGCCGACTGGCGCGAGCGTCCTGACTGGATCTCGTGTGCGGGCCGATTGTCATGGTTGGGGCGCACCCTGACGGTTGATTGCGCCCGATTTTTGTGCGCGCGGAAGAAGGAATGTATGCGAGTCACGATAGTTGGGGCCGGAGTGATCGGCTTGTCGATAGCCTGGGAGTTGCACCAGCGAGGCGTCGAAGTGACGCTGCTGGACGGTCGTGAGGCGGGAACGGCTGCGTCGTCGGCAAACGCCGGCTGGATTTCGCCGTCGCTTGCGGGACCGGTGCCGGCCCCCGGGATTGTCCGGCAGTCCCTGAAGTGGATGTTGAATCCCGAGAGCCCGCTGTACATTCGACCGCAGTTCTCGCCGAGCTATCTCAGCTGGCTCTATCGATTCTGGCGCGCATGCCGTCCGGGGCCGTACGAGGATGGCCTGAAGGCAACCGCCGAGCTTGGCCGACGCGCGTTCGAGATCTTTGATGCCTGGCAGCAGCAGGGCGTCGATTTCGAGATGCATTCATACGGCTTGCTGTTTGCTTTCCGCGATACCAACGCGATGGAAAACGACTTGAAGTCCTATGAAGAGCTGACCAAGTATGGCTACGAGATGCCGAAGCCGTTACTGGGCGCACAGGTGCAGGAGCAGGAGCCCGCGCTCTCCAGCGAGATCCAGGGTGCCTTCCTGGTGCAGGAAGAGCGCACCGTCCAGCCGATCTCGCTGGTGGAAGGTCTCCTGACCAGCTTGCGTGACGCCGGCGTGGATATCCGCGTTGGCACACCGGTCGTCGATTTCCGGACCTCGAAGGGCCGGGTGGACGCGGTGCGGACGCCGGGTGGCATCATCGAGAGCGATGCGGTCGTGCTTGCGGCGGGCGCGTGGACGCGCGATCTCGCGAAGATGGCCGGTGTGCGTGTCCCGATCGAGGCGGGCAAGGGCTATGGGCTGGACTTCCAGCCGGCGCCAATCGAGGTCAAGAGCTCGATTTACCTCAATGATGACCGGGTCGCGGTGTCGCCGTTCGATGAGGGCGTTCGCCTGTCGGGCACGATGGAGCTGAGCGGCATGAGCGAGCGCTACACCGAGCGACGGATCGGCGCGATCCACAAGGCCGGGAAGCGCTATCTCAACGGCTGGCCGAAGGACTCGGAGCCGACGCGTGTCTGGACGGGCATGCGTCCAATGTCGCCAGACGGTCTCCCGGTGCTCGGCTGGGCGCCGGGCAGGAAGAACCTGGCGATCGCGAGCGGTCACGCAATGCTCGGCGTGACGCTGGCGTCGGTGACCGGTGAGGAGATCGCGAAGATGGTGGTCGATGGCCAGCCGTCGGAAATCCTCGAGCCGTTCCGTGTCGACCGGTTCGGGAAGTTCTTCCTTTAGGTTTATCCGCGGATGAGACTGGCAGCCCGGGAATGCTCGAATGAGCGCCCGGGCTGCCGTCGAGTTAACGGCGATGTTGCGGTTGGCATCGATTGTGACATAAGGGTGACATACCCGGCTCCTATACTGAGGGTAGAGCCGACACGTGATTCGCGGAGGTAAACCATGGACAGGAACAAGGACAAGAACGAGGAGCAGACTCCAACCGTCACCCGGGCGGAAGAATTGCTGCGCAAGCCGCAGTATTCGCCGCAGGAAGCGGCCGAGGTGCTGCAGCTCCGTGAGCGGACGATCAACTCCGCCGTCTATGGTGGAGAACTCAAGGGGCTCGTGATCAATGGGGATATTGTCTCCATCGAGCGCGGAGACCTGATCGACTGGCTTCGACGTCGCGCCTAGGCAACCTGGCGAGTGAGAAACACCCGTCCCGGTACATTCCGGGACGGGTGTTTCCATGTGTGGGAATGGCCGGGTTGGTCACGTCGAGAGATCGATCAGTCGCGGTACTGATGATCATTAATGAGAGAAGCGTCCTGGCTTTCGGGCCAGGACGCTTCTTATTGAGGGATACGACTGCACTTTGCGCTAGATTGCCGAGTGAGCCGTGTCCCCTCCGACGTTCCTGTCCGCATCAGCTGTGCGGGAGCGGCCGCGATTCCACGGAGTTCCGAGGATCGGGAGGAGCCACCGGTCGAGACCGAAGTGGCCAGCGACCTTCCAGCCGAGGATGATGAAGACAGTCAAGGCGAACATCCAGGGGTTCGAGCTGACGGTACCGGCGAGCATGAAGGACATGTTCAGCGTGGTGCCGAAGAAGGCCGCGATACCGACGAGTCCACCGGTGAGGAGACCGAGACCGATGAGGACCTCTCCCCAGGCGACGAGCGGGCCAAACACGCTCGTCCAGTTGTTGTCGACCATGAATTCGAGGAAGTCGGCATACCATCCGAAGATCGCGCGAGGTGCGCCGGTTTCCGGGTTCGGCGTGTAGGCGCCCATCAGGAAGCCCTTCATCGCGTCACCGCGTTCGACCTGTTCACCGGCCGCATTGAGGCCGCTCTTTGCCCAGCCCGCTTCCTGGGTCTTGTGCCATCCGGCCTGGAGCCAGTGGATACCGAGGACGAAGCGGAGCGGGAGCCAGATAACCGAGAACCAGGTGTTACCGGAGATGGCCTTCCACCAGACCGGGTCGTTGACCTGGCCGTTGGTCGATTCGTGATGGTCTGGTTCGACCTCGACCTCACGGTCACCAAGCTGGAATGCGGAGTAGAGACCGAGCGCCGGGATGGCGATCAGGGCGAGCCAGCGGAGCCAGGTGCCGTCTGGCCAATAGTCACCGGCGAAGAGACCGCCGCTGAACGGCTTCTCGTCGACAGCGAATTCCAACAGGATGTAAAGGATCGTCGCGATCACCGTGAGCACGATGACCTTGGTTTTGGTGATGAGCATCGGGGTCCTCCCTGGTTGCCCGAATCCGAAAGCGCCGTTGCCTTCGGCCATTTCACCTGAGTGGTGATTTTCATTTCCCGGGTCCTCCGCCAGTGGAGAACCCTGCACACACATAGTGCCATCACTGTCGTCACAGTGGTGTATCAGGTGAAACCGGAGCATTACAGAATCGCAACAGCTTCCCGAAGTGGCCCCTGAAAGGCCGCTTTTCGGTGCCAATGCCTGGGGAAATAACCCGCAAGGGATGGGCCTCGTGAGCTGGCATCGTGTTTGCACGGCATCGGGTGAGCGACTCCGCGTCGCGCCTTTGGGTACAGAGGTCTGGCGCGAGCCACACAGAGGAGGACTCACATGAGTAATCGCGATCCGCTGTTCGACGAGAACGCCCCGGAACAGGGAGATGTCGTCGACGAGATATTGGCAACCAACGCCGACAAGCCAGATGCTGTAGACCAGGGGAAGGCCAAAGACATGAAGCAGATGGGCGAGCGCATGGCCGAGGAGGGCATGCGGCGCGCATCCGAGGGGCTCGACACCGCAGTGGAGAAGCTGCGACAGCAGGGCGATCAGCAAGGTGGGGATACCGCCGAGTACGCCTCGATGGCGGCCGACAAGCTGGACGAGGTGAGTGGCTATCTGCGCAACACGGGATCGAACGATCTCCTGAGCGACCTCGAAGACCTGATCCGACGAAAGCCGATCGAGTCAGTGTTG
>CAZVAA010000005.1:35594-38586 GCA_964624125.1 uncultured Sphaerobacteraceae bacterium
AAAGATCAGGATCCTGGCGTCGCCATGTCGTCGCCCGTGTCCTCTGTGTCGAAGAGATAGACCGTGGCCTTGACCTGGTCATCGCCGAGGCCAAGCGCGCCGGCGTTGTCTTCATCGAGGATTGCGACGCCGACAACCGTGGAGTCGTCCTCCGAGTTAAGCGCGACGACGAGCTTGCCTTCATCCTTCATGCCCGCGATGTTGCCGCAGGCGACGATCGTGCCGTAGTCATCGGCGCTGGCATGTACGGCGATTGCATTGCCCTCGTCTGCAAGATCATTCAACGATGATTCGATCGTGGCCGATGCGCCCAGCACCACCGGAAGTGCCTCTGCCGAGCCGATCGATTCAGCTTCCTCGTTGTTGGAGCCGTGTGTTACCGCATTCGCGATCTCGTAGTTCGGCTGGGCCGTCAGGTCATCGCAGGTGCCCTGGTGGATGGCGACCGGAAAGCCCTCGGTCGGGAGCGTCGGTGTCGCTTCCTGGGCCGTAGCGGCTCCGGCGAAGAGTCCGGATGCGAGGATCGACGCGCCAATCGCGATTCGCCTGGTGAAGGAGCTGGGTGAATTCATGCGGGGTCCCTTTCTCAATAAACACCGATCCATTCCTGGGTGGGTGGCACCTTGCCAACCGGGATCGGTGAGATTCGTTACTGAGAGGGGACGCAAGGGTGGTGCCAACTTGCCGTTTGGCCAAGATGAGCGGCACCCCGTGAGCGTACCCACGGGGTGCCGGCTTCCACGTTCGCGAGGTCCGCTATGACCCCGCGGTGTATATCTCCAGGCTGGTGACGGTGCCAGGCAGCGTCTGGACCTCGGCCGAAATAAGCACCGGGTCACCGACCCGCTCAAGAAGCTCCATTCGATAGATGCCCGGAAGCACCCAGACGTAGTCGCCCTGCTCGAAGGAGTCTTGCCAGATCACCGTTCCTGAAAGATCTGTGACGGTGTAGATCTCTCCCGCGCCTTGAGGGAACTTGAGGATCGAACCACGAAGCCAGGTCGTCTCGCCTGGCTGGATCGCGACGCGGACGCGCGACTCGGCGCCACTGGGGTTGGTCCAATACACCTCGCAACTTCCGACATTCAGCTCGACGCGGTTGGAATCGGTCATCGTGACGGAGGTGATCTCCCCATCGGGGTTCGAATCCGTTGCCCCGGAGCGGCAATCGACAGTGGCCTGCGGATAGAGGCCACCGAATTCCTCGATCTCGAGGAAGCCGGTCTGGATCACGACCTGCAGTTCTTCGAGGACGGTGAAGAGTGCCTCGTTCAGCTCATCGGCATTGCCCGCGCTGAGGTTGAGCCCACCGCCTGCGTCGGCGATGCACTGCAGCGTGCCCTGTTCTTCCTGCGTAAGGCCGAACCCGATGACATAGGTCGTGACGTTGACCTCGCCCTCGGCGAGTGCGCTGGCGGCCTCGCAGGCGTTGCCGCCGCAGGTCTCCAGGCCGTCGGTGACGAGCACGATCGCATTTGTTTCGTTCTCCGCGGGCGCCTCGAAGTCGTTCGCCGCTTCATTGAGCGCCAGGGTGATCGGCGTCCATCCGACCGGGCTGTAGCTCTCGATCGCGGCGCGAAGCGTGTCCTTGTCCGCACCACCCATCGGCACGATCAGCTCGGTGGACTGGCAGCTCAGCTCGCGGTCCTGCTCGCGGTTCGTCCCTTCATGGCCATACACCCGGAAGCCGACGTTGATTCCCTCCCGCTCCGGGATCGCGTCGACGACCTCGTTGAGGACATCCTTCGCTGCCTGGATTCGCGTGACGCCGGGCGAGACTTCCTGTGCCATCGACCCAGAGGAGTCGAACACCAGTTGGACGTTGACTGTGCCGGCGCCGGATCCCGCTTCTTGCGCGGCCGCGACGGACATGACGGGATTCACGATGACGATCATGAGCATGGTCATGATCATCCGGAGCAACCACGAGCGTGATCGGGACTTCATGAGCATCGTTCCCTTCCTTCTCGACATGCGAATTGTGGACCGGACACCCGCAGGTGAGCGCTGACCCGGCCGATTCCTGTTGAAGCGTTGGCCAAGCGGTTGCATGAACGATGCCAGAATCCTGCGGGTGGCGCAAAAGTTGCACGTGTCCGGCAGACGTTTCCAGAAAGTGATTGTTGCTTGGCGACGGGAGGGTTGATGATGAGGGGTTCCCGGTTTGCGGTTGTACCGGTGGTGTCGATGCTCGTGCTGGCACTGGTGATGAGCGGGTCCGGGGCGTTCGTCGTGGCGCAGGACTCTCCGATCGTCCCGATTGGCGAAGACGCGGCGAGCGGGGATGGACTGCGTTTTGACGGGCAATGGTATGTCCGTGATCGTAACGTGCCGGTGAACACCGAGCCGCTCCAGGAAACAGCGGATGACGATGGAAACCCGATCTTCCTCAAGCCCGGGGAGAGCGATCCGCTTGGGGCCGTGTATGTGCTTCTGGACACCGAGGGCATGGCCACTCGCTATCTTCCCCAGTACGTTGGGAGCGCGGACGCCGCATGTCCGGCCGATATGGTCGAGGCGGGCACGGTGCAGGGCGATGCGGGGACGTACGTGGCGGTTGCGCCAGAGCCAGATGCCACCGCGGACATGCTGACCTACCTTACGGACACCGATCAGGGACAAGCTGTCTACACATGGCCCAACGATGATTCCATGGAAGAGATCCTTGTCGGTGAGGCGCCTGGCGAAGGCAATGTGCCGCTGGTGCGGTATGTCCTCGTCGGCCCTGACGGTGTGCCGGCGTCCATGACGGAAGGGTTCACGTTCGGAGGCGCGGAATACCTGCCGCAGCCGGGGGCGCTCACGTCGCTTGACGGCCTGGTCTGGATCGGGTGTTCGGGATTGTTCCCAGTCTATGCAGAAGGTGGAGCACCGTACGCGACCATCGCGCTGGACGTAAACGGTACGGTCGTTTCCTTCGCGGCCGTGGATGAAGGTGCCGGGGCTGCCGAGGCGCCTCCGGCGAGTCCGCCGGCAACGCCTCCGTCTACAC
>CAZVAA010000006.1:0-2151 GCA_964624125.1 uncultured Sphaerobacteraceae bacterium
TGGTCGAGCGCTTCACGCTGCTCGAGGGCGACCTCGTCCTGCAGATCCGGCGCGATGCGCTTGAAGATGCAGTGCTCGGCGGTTGGCATGGCCGCGACCAGCTCCCAGCCGTCCGAGCCCAGTTCGTTCAGGTATTCCTCGGCGAGCGGGCTGATACAGTGTTCGACACGATACTCCCATTTCTCATTCCGCTGGCTCATCATCTGTCTCCCCGGACCCGTCCGCAAGCTCCGTCAGGTCCTCTATGACGCGCTTCTTCATGTCGCGGATGTGGGCGTCGA
The DNA here is from genome assembly GCA_964624125.1 of uncultured Sphaerobacteraceae bacterium. GTDB lineage: Bacteria > Chloroflexota > Chloroflexia > Thermomicrobiales > UBA6265 > UBA6265. The sequence continues at coordinate 282 of CAZVAA010000006.1, forward strand.
GCGCGTCGATGGCGCCGTCCACATCGTGGTCACGCAGGCGTTCAATGATGGTGCGATGCTGGCTGAGGGCAACCTCCATCCAGCCCGGCAGCTCGGCGCCGGCTTGCTGGAAGATGGAGACTTGCGCCCAGACGTCGGTGATAATCGAGCTCAGGCGCGTGTTCTCGGCCTTGCCGACCAGCCAGCTGTGGAAGCCGCGATCGGTCTGGAGGAAGGCCTCGGCGGCCTCTTCGCGTTGCTCGTCAGTCTCCGCATTCGCGATCAGCCGCTCAACATGCTCGAGCTCGAATAGGGCGTGGTCCAGCTCCTCGCGGTAATCGGTGTTGGCGAGGTGGCGCAGGGCGTAGGTCTCCAGCGCGGCTCGAAGGTCGAAGATCTCCTGGATATCTTTCGCGGAGAAGGTGGCCACGAAGAACCCGCGATTCGGCTCGGCGACAACCACACCGTCGCGGACGAGCTGGAGCAGGGCCTCACGGATCGGCGTGCGGCTCACACCCAGCTCGGCGCTGAGATGCAGGTCGGAGAGCTTGTCGCCGGCATGAAGCTCCTGTTTAAGGATGCGGTCCCGCAGGATGCGATAGACATCTGAGCCGAGATTGCGACGCTGGATGGGCGACGCCGTTCCCTTGTTCCGTGATCCCTGGACCATACGCGAGTTCTCCGGCAACAGTGGAGGTGAGAATAACCACCACAGACGCACGCGCCCATTCGGCGCATACGGGTTCTTGAATCGGACATCCGGTTATCAGATACAGTAATTGTATCTGGTATACAGTACACCCATTATTCCCGCAAGAGCCGACAGATTGCGCACGGCGTCACACCGCCGGCGTGGAAAGGACGAACAGGCATGGCGATTTCCCTGGCCGGGCGAATGGACCGGATCGGTACCGAGACGGCGTTCCAGGTGATGGCGAAGGCGCGGGCGCTGGAGGCGAAAGGGCGCGATGTCGTCCACCTGCAAATCGGCGAGCCCGATTTCGACACCCCGGAGAACATCATCGACGCCGGTATCGAGGCCCTGCGCTCGGGCTGGACACACTACGGCCCGGCGAACGGCGACCCGGAATTGCGACAGGCGATCGCCACTTACATTGCCCGCTCCCGTTCCGCGGAATACTCAGCCGACCAGGTCCTCGTGACCCCGGGCGGCAAGCCGATCATGTTCTTCCTGATGCTGGCGCTGCTGGATGCCGGTGACGAGGCGATCTATCCCGATCCCGGTTTCCCCATCTATCGCTCGATGATCGAGTTCGCCGGCGCGAAAGCCGTGCCGATTCCGCTGCGCGAGGAGAACGACTTCACCCTCGATGTCGAGGAGCTGCGCGGCCTGGTGACGCCGAAGACGAAGCTCCTCATCATCAACAGCCCGGCAAACCCGACCGGCGGCGTGCTGACGCAGGCCGATCTCGAGGCGATCGCGGAAATCGCGACGGCGAACGACCTCATCGTGCTGGCGGACGAGATCTACAGCGAGCTGCTGTACGAAGGGGAACACCATTCGATCGCGTCGCTCCCGGGTATGGCGGAGCGGACGGTGATCCTCGACGGCTTCTCGAAGACCTACGCCATGACCGGCTGGCGACTTGGCTACGGGCTCTTCCCGCAATCGCTGATCGAGGCCGTCACGCTCCTGATGATCAACAGCAACTCCTGTACATCCGTCGCCGTGCAGCGGGCGGGGCTGGAAGCGCTCACCGGGCCGCAGGATGCCGTCGCCGGGTTCCGGGAGGCGTTTGACAGGAGGCGGAAGCTCATCGTGGACGGCCTGAATGCGATCCCGGGGATAACCTGCGTGTTGCCGAAAGGCGCGTTCTACGCGTTCCCGAATATCACCGCCACCGGCAAGACCAGCCAGCAGTTCGCCGAC
>CAZVAA010000006.1:2251-10214 GCA_964624125.1 uncultured Sphaerobacteraceae bacterium
TGCGAGCGGTGTGCCTGGTCGTAGGCGAGCAGCGTGCCAAGCGCCTCATCCTGGAACGCCTTGAGCTCCGGGAGCTGCTCGGCCGCGAGGATCAGCCGGTAAATGCCAAGCGCGTCGAAATCCGTGATCCGGCCACCGCCATACAGGCGTCGACCGAGCGTCAGCGCCTGCCGGGCTTCCTGGTGGGAGCGGCGAATTCCCTGGATGCCATGCGCCGGACGGCCGATGCCGACCGAGACGACTTCCGAGAATCCCTGCGCCTGGAGCGCCGCGGCCAGCTCATCGCGGATCGCTTCGGCGACCGCGGCCGGGTTCTCCGCATCGGCGGTTGGCCAGACCACCTCGGCGGTGGCATTGCGGACACGCCAGAGCATGTTCAGCTTCAGCGTTCGCTGCGCGTTGCGCAGGCCTTCCTCCAGCGCATGCCAGCGACCCTCCCGCGTGCGCGCCGGGCCGCCCTGCGCCGGGTCGACTCGTGCGTTGATCGTGCAGAACTCCTGGTTGAGGTCGTGGCCGAGTCGCTGCGCTTGCTGCGAGAGCGAGATCTCGCTGCGGAGCGCGCCGTCGAGCATCTCGTCGAGGACATTCAGCTCGACCTCGCGGCGAACGCTTTGGGCGGCATGCTCCCGGGCGAGCGCGACGGCGCTCGCCGCGGCCGCGCGTGAAGCGAAGATGGCGTCCTCCGGACGCTCATCCCCGGACGGGATGATCAGCGAGACGTTCCCGAGCAGCCCGTTCCGCCCGGTCACCGGTGAAACGATGCGGGTCCAGCCGTCATCGGTGGTCCAGCCGCGAACCGGCGGCTCGACCGCGCTGGACGCCGAGGTCGAGCGAAGCCAGGCGTGGACCGGCGTGTTCGTCTGCTGCAGGAGCCGGAGCGCGACCGGCTCGGAGATGCCGTTATCCGGGGCGCCCTGGAAGCCGAGGACGCCGCCGTCAACAGCCTCCAGGATCACTGTGCGTCCGGCGAGATGCCCGAGCTCCCGGGTGAGGTCGTCCAGCGGCTCGCCGGCGATGGCGAGCTCCATCAGGCGGCGTCCGGCGTCCTGCCCGCGTTGCTGCAGGTCGCGCCGGCGCTCCGCGATCGCGCGTGAGGTCTCCCGTTCCAGGTGCCCGAAGTCCACGCTGGGTGGCAGGACCAGGAGCGGGATGTTGGTGCTATCCGCCGCCGCGCGCGCGGCATCCCCCGGATCGCCGGTGATCGCGAGGGCGGCCACGCCGAATGTGGCGAGCTGGCGAATCGCGTCCGCCAGTTTCAATTGCTCGTCAATCAGGTCCAGCACGCCTGGCGGGAGCAGCACGATCTCGCCGCCGGAGATGTGCCCGAAGGCGGGCGGCGCGGGGCGCAGGCGCATCGCCCACGCGACCTCGCGGCCAAGGCCACCGGTCCCTGCCGCGACCGTGGTGCCGGGCGGAAGCCCGTTGTTCAGCATGTCCTGTACGGTGATCACGCCGTACTCGTGGATCGTCACCGTGGCCACTACAGGTCTCCGTACCGCATGTGCTCCCACGGGCTGACGTGGCGTCGGTATTCCGCCCATTCGGCGCGTTTCACCGCGAGGAGCTGCTCGAAGATGTAGGGGCCAAGGATGTCGCGGATGATGTCGCTGCCGGCAAGGGCGTCGAGCGCCTCTCCCATCGTTTGCGGCAGCCGCGGAATGCCGAGCCGGTTGAGTTCGTCATCGGCGTAGGAAACGAGGTTCTCGTCCAGTGGCGCCGCCGGCTCGATGCGCTGGCGAATCCCGTCCAGCGCGGTGCCGAGCGATGCGGCCATCGCGAGATAGGGGTTGGCCATCGCATCCGGGCTGCGAAGTTCGATATCGGTGGAGGTCCCGCTCGGGGTTGACGGCACCCGGAGGAGCGACCCGTAGCTGACGCGCGCCCAAGTCGCATGGGTAGGGGCGCGATGTCCATCGGCAAGCCGCTTGTATGAGTTGACGTTGGTGCTGACGATCGCGCTCATCGCCGCCGCGTGGGCCGTCTGGCCGCCGATGATGTGCCGTGCGGCATCGGAGAGCCCATGGTCGGCGCCGGTGTCTGCAAGCAGGTCCTTGCCCTTCGGGTACTCCAGCACGCGCTGGAAGAGGTGCATGCCGGAGCCCGGCGCATCGGGAAACGGCTTCGCCATGAACGTCGCGCGCATCCCGTGCCGGGCGGCGACCTTCCGGATGACATGGCGGGTGGTGATGATCTGGTCGGCGATGCCGACGCCGCCGCGATGCCGGAGATCGAGCTCCTGCTGTCCGGGACCCGTTTCGTGGTGGGCGCCATGCACACCCAGACCCAGTTCATGCAGCGTCGACACGATGTCGTCGCGCACATCGGCGGTGGTGTCGACGCCATCCCCGAAATACCCCGTGCCGGTGCCTTCCGGCAGGAGCGTTGCGTCGGAGAGGCTGTCGCCCGTATAGAGATAGAACTCGAGCTCGATCCCGACCCGGTAGTCGAGCCCCATCGACGCCGCTTCTTGCAGCTGGCGTTGCAGGGCGGAGCGCGGGTCGCCCGCGAATGCCTGCCCGTTGCGACGCGTGACCCAGCAGAAAATCTGTGCGCGCCTCGGTCCCGTGGTCGGCTGGGGGAAGATCGTGAGCGTGGTCGCGTCGGGCATCAGGAAAAGGTCGATCTCAACCTGCCGTTCGCCCCCGGCGAGGGCCGCGCCATCGAAGCGATAACCGCGTTCGAAGACCTTCGGCAGCATCGCCGCCGGGATCGTCACCGTGCGGATGCCACCGGCGATATCGGTGAACTGGAGATGCACGATCGTGACGCCCTGGGCGGTCAGGTTCTCCATCACCTGTTGGGCATCTTCCTGGCGCGGTGCCAGGGAATCGAGATCCAGTTCGAGATGTGCTGTCATGCTGCAGGCTCCGGTGCATTCGCGAGAGCAGGTGTGCGCAAAGGCCAAACGACGTGTGCGGGAGGGGGAAACCGTTGCAAGCGGCGGATATGCCACCACCGCGCAGATCCGGAAAACCCACCGGAACGCAGGGCGTCGCATCGCGATTTCACCATTCCTGACGAGGATGTACCACGACTTGGGCGGAGCGTACAACCCCGGGTTTTCGATTCTTTGCATTCCGTACCTGTCGACGGAAACCGTGCGCCCCCTAGAATCGGACTCCCACAGTGCCGTGGTCGAGACACCGTGCCCCCGGCGTGCCCCGAACGGGGCGCCCGACCGATCCTGACGCCGGTTTCCCGGATCCCCTGCCATCCCGCTTCGTGAATTGGGCGATACGCCCATTCGGCGGCGAGCGCAGGAAGCCGGACCGGCCCAGAAGGAGTGACAGATGCGCAGATCGACGAGCCCCGACCAGTCCGCCCCGTTGTACAACCCCGCATACGAGCATGACTCCTGCGGCGTGGGCCTGGTTGTGGATATCAAGGGCCGCGCGTCCCGGGATATCGTCGACAAGGCGCTGGCCGGGCTGGTCAACCTGACGCACCGTGGCGGCGTCGGGGCAGATGCACGCACCGGCGACGGCGCGGGTATCCTCATCCAGCTGCCGCATGTGCTCTTCTCTGAGACGCTGGCAGAATCCGGCGCAAGTGATCTCGCGCCCGGCGATTACGGCGTGGCGATGCTCTTCCTGCCGCTCGATATCTCGCTACGCGCCTATGCGCTGGATGGCGTGCAGCGCGCGGCTGACACCCATGACCTCGAGGTTATTGGCCGGCGAGAAGTTCCGGTGCGGGACGACATGCTTGGCGAGACTGCCGCGAAGATGCGTCCCCATGTGCTCCAGGTCCTGGTTCGCCGACCCGCTAACCGGGATATCGATGCGTTCGAGCGCGACCTGATGCTTCTCCGCCGATCAATCGAGCGGAACGCCCGGGCAGAAGGGATGACGGAAGACGATGTCTTCGTCGTCTCCTGCTCCGCACGGACGATCGTCTACAAGGGGCTCTGCTTGCCGGAAGACCTGGCGAGATTCTTCCCCGATCTCGCTGATCAGCGAGTCGAGTCGGCGATCGCGCTCTTCCACCAGCGTTTCTCGACCAATACGAACCCGACGTGGGGCCTCGCGCAGCCGTTCCGGATGATTGCCCACAATGGCGAGATCAACACCATTCAGGGTAACCGGGCATGGATGCGCGCCCGGACCGCGGAGCTCGTGATGCCCGATGGCATGAGCGGCGACGATATCGCGCCGCTCGTCTCGATGGTCGGGAGCGATTCGCTGAGCCTCGATTCCGTGCTGGAGCTTCTGCGCCACAGCGGACGCTCGTTGCCGCATGCGCTGATGATGACGATCCCCGAGGCGTGGGAGCAACTCCCCGAGATGAACGCGGATCGCCGCGCCTTCTACGACTATCACGCCGGCATCATGGAGCAATGGGACGGGCCGGCCGCGCTCGCGTTCACCGACGGAGTGCTCGCTGGTGCGTCGCTGGATCGAAACGGCTTGCGCCCCTCACGGTATGCGATCACGAGCGACGGGTTGTTCGTCGCCGGCTCCGAGGCGGGCACGGTCGAGGTCGATCCGGCGACCATCGTCGAGCAGGGACGCCTCGGACCCGGCCAGATGATCCTGGTCGATACCGCGCTGGGCGTAGTCGTCCGCAATGACGAACTGAAGGAGAACGTTGCCGCCAACGCGCCGTATGCCCGGTGGCTGCGCGAGCAACGAATACCCCTGGAGGCTGGGCCAGAGCGGGATGACCCCCTGCCGGTCCCGGTCGATGCTGATGCGAAGACCCGCGTCGCGATGACGAAGGCGTCACCCGAACAGGTCGCCCGGCAGCGCGGGTTCGGGTACACCGCGGAGGATATCCGCCTGATCGTCACGCCAATGGCCGGCGAGCGGAAGGAGCCGACGTGGTCGATGGGCGACGATGCGCCGCTTGCGGTGCTTTCCGAAGTGCCACGACCGGTCACCGCGTACTTCCGCCAGCGATTCGCGCAAGTGACGAACCCGCCGATCGACTCGCTGCGCGAGCGCTCGGTGATGGCGCTGGATACATGGCTCGGACCGCGCGGTAACGTCCTCGAAGCTTCTCCCGGGCGGGCTCGTCTCGTCCACCTGCGTAGCGCCGTACTGGCGGAGAACGAGCTCGACGCGATCCGCGCGCTCACCGCGCTCAAGGTTGTGAAGATTTCCACGACGTTCGATGCGAACGGGCATGATGGTGCGCTCCAGGCGGAGTTGAGCAGGATCGTCGACGAGGCGCTCGGTGCTGTCCGCGATGGCGCCGGAGTGCTGCTCTTCAGCGACCGGGAGGTCGACGCGGAGCGTGCGCCGGTGCCCATGGCGCTGGTGGTAGGCGCAGTGCACAACGCGCTGATCGACGCCGGTTTACGCATGCGCGCCGACATCGTCTGCGATACCGGCGAGGTGTGGGACGTTCACCAACTGGCAGTGATGGTCGGGTATGGCGCGGCGGCGGTGCACCCGTGGATGGCGCTGGAGGCCGCGTCCGCGCTCTCGGGCACCCGCGGATACGAGACCGTGCGTCCACTGGAGTTGCGCCGGAACTACCTCGCAATGATGGAGTATGGCTTCCTCAAGGTGATGTCCAAGATGGGCATCTCGACGGCCAGCGGCTATCGCGGCGCCCAGATCTTCGAGATTCTCGGGCTCGGTGATGAGGTCGTGGAGGTCTGCTTCCCCGGTACGCCATCACGGCTCGGCGGCATCGGGTTCGCCGAGATCGAGGCGGATATCCGCACCCGGCATACGCGAGCCTGGGAAGAACTGACGCCGCGCCTGCCTGACCAGGGCCTGATCAAGTTCAAGAAGGATGGCGAGTCGCATGCCTTCGCGCCTGCCGTCGTCACAGCGATCCAGGCTGCCTCGCAGAAGAACGACAAGCAGTCGTACGAGGCCTATCGCGAGCTCCTCCGCAAGCAGCCGCTGACCACGATCCGCGACCTGATGGAGCTGAAGCCCGTTGGGGAGCCGGTTCCGATCGAGGAGGTCGAGAGCGCGGCGGACATCGTGGATCGATTCGTCGTCACCGCGATGTCGCTCGGGTCGCTCAGCCCGGAGGCGCATTCCACGCTGTCGATCGCCATGAACCGGATGGGCGCGCGATCGAATTCCGGTGAAGGCGGCGAGGATCCGGACTGGTACGACGTCACCAGCGGGGATATCCCGCATAGCAAGGTGAAGCAGGTCGCATCCGGCCGCTTTGGCGTCACCACGCGCTACCTTTCGAAGGCCGAGGAACTGGAGATCAAGATCGCACAGGGCGCCAAGCCGGGCGAGGGCGGCCAGCTACCGGGGTTCAAGGTCACATCCTTCGTTGCCCGGATGCGGCATGCGGTCGAAGGGCTTCCGTTGATCTCCCCACCGCCGCATCACGACATCTACAGCATCGAGGATCTCGCCCAGCTCATCTTCGACCTGCGGCAGGTGAACCCCAACGCGAAGATCGGCGTGAAGCTGGTCGCCGAGGCCGGGGTCGGGACGGTCGCGGCCGGGGTGGCCAAGGCGCTCGCCGACTACGTCCTGATCAGCGGGCACTCCGGAGGGACCGGTGCCGCGCCGCTGGCCTCGATCAAGCATGCCGGTGTGCCGTGGGAGCTCGGGCTCTCCGAAACCCAGCAGACGCTGGTGAAGAACGGGCTGCGGTCGCGCATCCGGGTCCGCACCGATGGTGGGTTGAAGACCCCCGAAGACATCCTGGTCGCGGCGATGCTTGGTGCCGATGAGTTCGGTTTTGGCACGTCAGTGCTGGTCGCCCTTGGCTGCGACATGGCGCGGCAATGCCACCTCAACACCTGCCCCACCGGCATCGCGACCCAGCGTGCCGACCTGCGGGCCAAGTTCGCTGGCACGCCGGAGATGGTGATCGGGTACTTCGACCAGTTGACGCAGGGTATCCGCGAGCTGCTTGCGGACCTTGGCGCCCGCTCGATCGGGGATCTGGTCGGCCGGACCGACCTGATCGCGCCGAAAGCGGTTGAGGGCCGCGCGGCGATGCTGGATATCTCCTCATTGCTTCCCGCGCCGGCGCCCGAAGACCAGCGCCGGAGCACGGTCGAGATCGACCGCTCGGACGAGGTGCTGGACGACCGCCTGTGGCGCGACATCGACATCCAGACCACGCATGGCGCGCCGATTCGCATCTACTCGCCGATCCGGACGTCGGATCGAACCGTCGGCGCGCGCGTCGCCGGCCGGCTTGTGAAATTGCGGGAAACGCGGCTAGCGCCCCTTCAGCCCCTCGAGCTTCGCTTCACCGGCAGCGCCGGGCAGAGCTTCGGCGCCTTCCTTGTGGACGGCATGACGCTCTCGCTTGAGGGGCAGGCGAACGACTACGTCGGCAAGGGCATGAACGGTGGCGAGATCGCCATCTTCCCGGCGGAGAACGCTGGGTTCCACGGTTCACAGACGATCGCCGGCAACACCATCCTGTATGGTGCGACCGGCGGCCACCTCTATGTTGCTGGCAGCGTCGGCGAGCGTTTCATGGTCCGCAACAGTGGAGCATCGGCGGTCGTCGAAGGAGTCGGCGATCACGGGTGCGAGTACATGACCGGTGGCCAGGTGGTCGTGCTTGGTCCGACCGGACGCAACTTCGGCGCGGGAATGACGAACGGCGAAGCATGGGTCTACGATCCCGACGGAAGGTTCCCGGCACGCATCAACGGTGAGTCGGTGGAGTTGGAGCCGATGGACGAGGTGAGTGCCCAGGCGGCGCGCAACCTCATCGAGCGGCACGTGGAGCTTACCGGCAGCAAGCGGGGAGCGGACCTGCTCGCGGAATGGGAAGCCGCCGTCAGCGCGTTCCACCGCGTCGTCCCGGTCGCAGCCCGCGAGCTTCGCGCGTTGCAGGAAGAGGAGATGGACCAGGGCGCCGCCGACTGAGCTGCATCCATCGGCAGGCGACTCCGGGTAGGTACGCCCTCTTGAGTCGGAGTCCATTGAACGCACCTTCCATCGTGTTGATGGAGTGGGTTGCGCTCAATGGACTCTTCCTGTCGTCCTGATGTCACCCTCGAACCCGCTGCCCGTCA
>CAZVAA010000006.1:10314-37533 GCA_964624125.1 uncultured Sphaerobacteraceae bacterium
GCTCAATGGACTCTTCCTGTCGTCCTGATGTCACCCTCGAACCCGCTGCCCGTCATGTGAGGATCGCCCTAGAGCAGTTGTCGATGAATGTAACCGCCGACATATCGCCCTTCGGGCGATCGGGCCGACACTGCTACGCAGGTACGGCCCCTACGGCAGACAGTCCTCTCGAGAACGACATTAGTACTGGAGCAGGATCGTCAGGCCGCCGCGAACCCTCCGTTCATCGTCAAACTGGGTGACCTGGACGGCATGGACATCTCCGGGACGCGCCGACGAACTGCGCTTCACCATGAGCAACGCGTCTTGCGCTTCCGCCCCGTCCACCTTCGTTGACAAGCCCTGGGAAAGGAGCCGGTCCCGCGCGAAACCCGAGGTCAGGTCGTCACCCCGAAGTTTCCGCAGGCCCGATGTCATCGGAGACGCATCGATCTTTCGTCCCGCGCCTTCAATGGTGATCGCCCCGAGCGGCTCCTCCGCCATCCGCATCATGCCGCAGCCGAGCGTTTGGCGAAGCGCCTGCAACTCGCGGTCATTCCGGATCTCCATGGCATGGACGGTGAAGGCGCGGCGCTCCAGAAAGGGGTTGACGATCTTGAACCTGAACCCGCGCGACTCGGCCTCGCTGACCGGGATGACGTGCAGGTTGCGTTGCGAGACGTGGCGATCCCCGACGACGTCGAAGACCGTGCCGTCAACATAGCTGTCGGGCGGAATGAACAGGGCGACCCGGGCAAGCAGGCAGCGATGCCCGGATTCACTCGCGAGCGGTGTCCAGGGGAAGGTCACCTGGGCCCGGCTGTATCCGGGAATGGTCAATGGTCCCTGGCCGATCAGCGCGGCGGTCATGGGGTTGAACGCGGTCGAGGGGTCGGCGTGGAATACATCGACCACGGCATCCACCGCGGTAATGCCGCCGGTGTTGTTGACGAAGACTTCCACCTGGTTCTGCTGTCCGGCAACCGCTTCGGTGCCGCGTGTGCCATCCGGCTTGATCACCGTGATATCCGGGCTGACCCAGAAGGGCAGGCCGGAAGGAAGCGGCTCCGCGCCGGTATCGGCGGGATGATCCTTGATAAAGAGGTAGGTACGTCCTTCGAATTCGCCATCGTCGTTTGGTCGATCATCCCTGGGCCGGTCATCGCGATTCTCGTCTGGCATGGTGTCCTCCCGTCATGAGGCGGGCCGGTGTGTGCCCGGCTGATGTCAGGCGTCGATGTAATGGACAGAGACCGGGAGCGATGCCACATCGTTGATCGCGTCAGGCGCATCCGCGCGCCACGTCTTCCATCCATAGCCGCGATCACCGTCGAGATTGAAATTCGGCATCTTCTCCATCCGGTCACGGATCAGGTGGGCGCTGAAATCGATGGCGCAACCGAACTGGGGCGTGTTCCAGGTCGATGCGTCGATCTCGTGCGTCGATTCAGGAGGCCCGTACGGCTCCTGCGCGTCGTAGAGCGGGAACGTAGCCGTATTGAAGATGTGCGGCACGCTGATGAAGACCTCGGGGAACCAGCCGTGGAATGCCTCCGGCATCGGCTCCGCATGCTCCGTTTCCATGACCACGCCCGGCAACGCGCCCGGGTAGGTGAGGTGATGCTCGGTCGTCCCGAAGTGGCCGTGCGACTCCTGCGTCAGGGGGTAGTTGAAGAAGTCGGGCGATACACCACCCTTAAGGTGCACGAACGAGGTGTTGAGCAGGCACAGGCCCCACGGCCATTTGTTGAGATCACGTGGCTCCGGGAAGAGGTAGCCGCCGAGCACGAGCATGAACCGCAGGTTGTCGTAGATCTCGAAGATGCCCTTCTGGATCTGGTAAAGGAGCCATTTCGCGGTCGCGATCGCTTCCGTATAGGGCAGCGTCACGATATCGAGGGCGTGCTCGAAGGCCCATTGCGCGGTGTAGGCGATGGTCTCGGCAACCCACTTCGCAAACGCCGCCAGGGCGGCGAGGATGCTCCCGAGGCTGGGACTCCCGGACGGTGCGCCGGCACCGGAAGGGAATGGCGGCAATCCGCTCACGTAATCGTTGATCAGGGTGGTCGTGGCGGTGCCGGGCGGTGGAACGAACGGCGGCCGCTGCCCGTCGTCGATCGACGTCGCCCGGGTGAACCACTTCAGCCACAGGCGGTACGTTGAATCCAGGTCTCCCGGGTTGAAGGAGGGCGGATGGGTCATCCCGCTGTAGGTCTGGTCCATCGCCTTCAGGAGAAGTGCTTCCAGCTTGTCCGGCAGCCTTCCCCGATGGAATGTCACCAGCTTGTGATAGTAGCTGCCCGATATCGCGTTGTGGACGTACTCTTCATCTCGCTGGAGATCCAGGCAATTGACGAGCGCCCGGCTATCCCGGTAATCCTTGAAGTTCCGGGCGTAGGCATCGATCCAGTTCTCGACCAGCTTGTGCCGGTGCCAGTGCGTCCGGTAGGGGCCACCGGTGATCGTGTTGACGAACGGGTGTCCGACGACGTCGGTGGCGATATGGCTCGCGTACCCGAGCACATATCGCTCGAGGTCAGGGTCGCCCTTGGCCAGTTTCCACATATTGCTGGCGAAATCGCCGGTGCGCCGGTAGTGCAGGAAGTCGAACCAGTACCATTCGTCTTCCGGAGCGCCCGCCTGCACCTTGGGATAGAAGAAGTAGAAGAAATCGACGCCCGCCGTGGCGACCGCTCCTGTCGCCACCAGCGCCGTTTCGCTGAGCAGGTCTGCCGTCTTGCCGAGCTGCTGGAAGATTCCGCCGAAGAGGGCGTCATCGACCGCATTGATCGCGTCGTCGATATCATCCGCGATCGGGTCGATGTGTGTCTCCTTGAACTCGATCAGCGGGTCGAACACGTCGTAGACGCCGAAGATGAAATTAACCAGTTCATCGAGCGGTGTCCCGTATTCGGTAAGCGAGAAAAACAGGAAGTCGGGACCCATGCTGCCGAAGGCAGCGTAAGGATCGCAGGGCGGGGCCCCCTCAAGGATCTCCGCATACTCCTGCCCATCATGGCGTTGCAGGGCGGCCCTCAGCCGCTGCTGCACGATGAGGTGGACGATAGGACCAGGCATAGGACGACCTCCTGGTGCCAGGCTGGACCAGGGATCGGCCAGCATGGGTACCTGTGGGGACATCTGGTAGAGGTGCGTATGCACCTGCAGGGACGATTCCCTGCCCGGGACCGGGATCCAATGTGATTGTGTAATTGCCTCCTGATCGCACTATAGCAGGGCAAGGGCAAAAGTCAATAATTCCGCGATCCCGTATTCGGGCGAGACCCGAAGGGGTACAGCGTGCTATCGGGCACACCGGACATATGGCACACGGACTGCGTACCCACGGCGCGCGGCTGTCACCGGAGACGGCCCATAAACCGGGAGTGAACGCGGCATGCATCGAACCCGAGTCCTCGCAATGGTCCTGGCTGGCGGCCAGGGGAGCCGTATGGGCGTCCTCACCGAGCGACGCGCCAAGCCGGCATTGCCGTTCGCGGGCGTCTACCGCCTGATCGACATGTCGTTGAGCAATCTTCGAAATAGTGACATCAGCGATGTGTGGGTCGTCGCCCAGTTTGAGACGCAGACGATCATCGACGCGCTCGCCCACGGCCGCCCATGGGACATGGATCGCACGCACGGCGGGTTGCGGGTGATCACCCCGCAGCAGGAGAACGATGACGAGGGTGGCTGGCACGAGGGAAACGCCGACGCGATCTACCAGATGCGGGAGATGATCCGCGAGGCCGATCCGGATGTATTGCTGGTGCTGAGTGCCGATCACGTCTACCGCATGGATTACCGGGATGTGATCGATCGGCATGTCGAGCGGGAGTCCGAGGTCACGGTTGTATCGACCCGGGTGCCGAAGGAGCAGGCATCAAATCATGCCGTGCTGAAGATCGATGGCAATGACCGCATTACGGAGTTCGAGTACAAGCCGGACGATCCGTCATCCGATATCGTAGCCACCGAGATCTTCCTGTATCAGCCTGACGTGGTGCTCGATACATTGGAGCAGTTGGTCGCGGAACTCGGCGACGGCGAGAGTTCCGGATTGGAGGACTTCGGGCATCACCTGTTGCCGGCGCTCGTCGAGCGTGGTCGTGCCCACGATTTCCGCCTGCCGGGGTACTGGAAGGATGTGGGTCGACCGGAGACCTACTTCGAGGCCCATATGGATCTCCTTGCGGAGCACCCCGACCTCACGCTGGATGATCCTCACTGGCCGATCTTCACATTGGATCCGCAGCGGATGCCGGCTCGCATCCATGCCTCGGCGACGATCTCCAATGCACTGGTGTCGCCGGGATGCGACGTGCGCGGGGCGGTCGAGCGAAGCGTGCTCGCGCCTGGTGTCGTGGTCGAGGAGGGCGCGACGGTCTCGGACACGATCGTCCTTCATGACACCGTCATTCGCGCTGGCGCGCACGTGCAATATTCGATCGTCGATCGTGACGTCGAGATCGAGGCGGATGTCAGGGTTGGTGGAGCGCCGGAGGGGAGTGCGCCCACAACGGACGAACTGGCGATGATCGGGCAGGGCGTGTCCATCGGGGCTGGTCAAACGGTTGCGCGAGGCGAAAGCCTTGGCCCGGAAGGCTCAGGTATCGAGCTGACCTGACGGGACTTCAGGGCAGGAACGGCTCCGGAGATTGCTCCGGAGCCGTTTTCCGCCATCGTTGGATGGAGGGGACGACTACCGCACCTTGCCACGCGCGGCGATCTGCCAATGGTCAACGATCTGGCCGCCCCGTGCGATGGCGAGCTCGTCCATCAGGTTCACCGTCGGGCACACGTGGTTCGGGATGATCTCGACGCGGTCGCCCACCTCGAAGCCCTCCTCGCCCTCCGGGAGCTTGCAGACGCCGTGCTCTTCGCTCAGCTTGGTGATGACGACATCCGGATGGCCGACGATATAGCCATGACCCTCATGCGCCTTGCTCGGGTCCATTGCCAGCGACTTGGAGCCGGTATCCAGTACGCAACGATCCGGCGCGGTGCGGCTGACGACGGTCGCCACGAACCGGGCGGCGCAGTCCTCGACCTTCCACTGGTCTCCGAAGCGAAGCAGCGAGTTGTCGTTGAAGACGTAGGTGCCGGGCCGCATCTCGGTAACGCCCTTGACGGTCGGGGTGATGCGCGCCGCCGGTGTGGAGCCAACGCTGACCACCGGCAGCTCGATGCCGTGTGCGCGGATCGCCTCGGCGGTATCCACCATCTTCTTGCCGGCCTCGATCGCGGCCGCCTCGATCTTGTCCGGGCCGAGCGAGTTGACGTGCCCCTCGTGCGTCATGATCCCGACGAGGCGCAGGTTTCGCTGGCGCTGCACGTCCTGCGCGAACTGGACGGCTTCGTCGCCGACCATCACGCCGGAGCGGTTCTGGCCCGTGTTGATCTCGATGTAGATATCCAGCGTGCGGTCGTGCCGCGCCATCGCGGCGGACATCGCCTTCGCGGCGTCGAGGGAGTCGACGGCCACGGCGATACGCGCCCGCTCCATCAGCTCGACGATCCGGCGGTACTTGGGCTCGCCGATCACGGGGTAGGCGAGCAGGACATCCTCGACGCCCGCCTCGTCGACCATGATCTCGGCCTCGCCAACCTTGGCGCAGGTGATGCCGACGGCCCCCGCCGCGATCTGGAGCCGCGCGATCTGCGGCGTCTTGTGCGTCTTGATGTGCGGCCGCAGGGCCACGCCGGCGCTGCGGGCGAAGGATGCCATCTCGGCGATGTTGCGATGCAGGATTTCCTCGGACACGACCAGGAGTGGGGTGTCGATCTCGACATCTGGCGAAACGATCAGTTCGGACTGCTGTGCGGTTGCGACCACGGTGTCTCCCTCGGTGCATCAGGATGCGGATACCCGATGCGCGAAAAACCGGCACCTGGCCGGAGCGATCGTCATCGGGTGAATCGTGCCCGCATTATACGGCACATTCGGGAAGCCTGGACGCAGGTGGGGCATTCGTGATCGGGAACGCAAGCCGGACCAACAGCCCGGCTCCGCCGGTGAAGTGTGGACTCCGACGGGTTCAGTAGGAGCGATTCTTGGGCCAGCGGGAGCCGCTCGTGTCGATCCAGCGATCCTGGATCTCGGATTTGGTCACCGCGTCGAGGATTTCCTGGATCTTCGCGCCGTCGTGGAATGACGGACTGAACGTGGCGCCCGCTCCCTCGCGCATTGCCTTCACCCAGTCGCGCATCAGCATGATCGTGGGACGCGTCAACTGGTGGGTGAACTCCGGCAACCGGGGGATGAGCCGGTCGGGAATCGCCAGCTCGCGCAGGCCCATGTCGCGCTTCCTGGCCCCGAACAGTTCACTGTCACCCTCGATGATCAGCATGCCCTCGGAGCCCGTGATCGTGATCGACTCGCCGGCATCCGTCGGCGCGGTGGCGGAGAAATGCACGGAGCCAATCGCCCCATTCCCGAACTGGAGCAGGAAGGCGAAATTGTCGTCCGCGTCCACGCTGGCCATCGACGACGAATCCGGCAGCCGGCGCCGCTTGACCATCGTCGCGGTCGTGCCGGCAACGGCATGGATATCCCCGATCCACCACCGCAGCATGTCGATATGGTGCGACCCGTCGGCGCGGAGCATGCCACCGGCCTTTTCCGATTCCATCAGCCAGTCGAAGCGGCGAGCCTCCGGGTCGGCGAGCCTGGAGTTGAAGACGATCATCGAAACGCCATGTGGCTCGCCGATGTACCCCTCGTCGATCAACTCCTTCACGCGGCGCCGGATCGGCAGGTACCGCATCTGGTGGTTCACCATCGCGATTACACCGGCCTGCTCGGCGAGCCGCGCCATGTCCCGTGTCTCGGCCAGGTTCCGGGCCAAGGGCTTTTCGCAGAGGACGTGCTTCCGCGCCTCGATTGCCGCGATCACCATCTGGTGGTGCAGGTAGGGCGGGGTCGCGATGACCACCGCATCGACCCCGGGGTCTTCGATCACGTCCCGCCAATCCGTCGAGGCGGTCTGGATATCGAACTGGGCGGCAACGCGCGAGGCGCGCTCTTGCCGCCGCGAGCAGACGGCGACGATTTCCGTGCCGTCGACATGCGCCAGCGCCGGGATGTGGACGGCGGAGCCGAATCCGGTGCCGATGACGGCGATGCGAATGGTCCGGGACGAAAGATCAGGTTGGGCAGGAACGTGACCGGCGCGGAAAGGTAGCGACATGTGGCCTCCGGGCTCAGTGGCCGGTCGGGGCGGATGCATGGGGAAACGACCGGGAGAGCGTGGTTATCTGAATCGGAGCAATCGATCGCCACAGGCGGGAACCGGCGATGGTCGGGTTGCGATGATGGCGTCCGCCGGTGTCGGGCCAGCGGGTACCATGGTCGGGATCGGGCGAGTGCCCCTTCGGCCATCCATGCTACCAAATCCCACCGCTGTCCGGTGGCCACAACCACCTGTAAACAGGAACGAGGCAACGATGAAGATCTACACCGCCAGGGGCGACCAGGGCGCGACCGACCTGCTCGGGGAGCGCGTCACCAAGGACGACCCGCGTATCGACCTGCTCGGCCAGCTCGACGAGGCGAATTCCTCGATCGGGTTCGCCCGTTCGCTGGCGACGGTGCCGAACGCCAACGAGATGCTCATCACGACGCAGCGCGATCTCTACCAGGTCATGGCAGAGCTGGCGTTTATCGACACCACGCGCCCCGATTCCCTTCGGTTCGCGGCCGATCGCGTCGACTGGCTTGAGGAGAGCATCGCCGCCGTGCAGGAGACGGTCGAGTTGCCACGTGAGTTCATCGTTCCAGGCGACACGACGCCGGGCGCGGCCATGGATGTCGCGCGCACCGTCATCCGCCGGGCCGAGCGACAGGCCGTCGTGCTGGACCGCGCTGGCGGCATCGACAACCCCGAGATCGTTCGCTACCTCAATCGCCTGTCGACCCTGCTCTTCATCCTTGCCCGCGCCGAGGACTTGCAGGGCGGGGGAGAGGTCCGCCTCGCGAAGGACGCATAAGGCGTACGTCGGAACTGCCACGTATTTGCCGGCCAGCATTGTCGACATGGTGAGGGATGAGGCCGGATCGCGTATTCTTCTGGGTACGTGAAACGTCGCACAAATGTGGCGCGGCGATACGAGCGGTGCGGGAAGCACCGGGAGGTACTGGCAACCCATGCGGATGGCGCATCTTTTCGGACGGACTCTTCGCGAAGCCCCGGCGGACGCCGAGCTGCCCAGCCACCGGTTGATGGTGCGCGCCGCGATGATCCGCCCCCTGGGGGCGGGCATCTATAGCCTCCTCCCCCTCGGCTATCGCGTCATTCGCAAGGTCGAGCAGATCATCCGCGAGGAGATGGACGCCATTGGCGGCCAGGAGATGCTGATGCCGGTCGTGCATCCGGCGGATATCTGGCGGGAATCGGGCCGGTACGACCAGGTCGGCCCGGAGATGGCGCGGCTCAAGGACCGCGGCGATCGCGACATGGTGCTGGCGATGACCCATGAGGAAGTCGTCGCCGATATCGTCCGCAACGACATCAGCTCCTACAAGCAACTTCCGCAGATCGTCTATCACCTGCAGACGAAGTTCCGCGACGAGCCGCGCGCCCGTGGCGGCCTGATCCGCGTCCGCGAGTTCACGATGAAGGACTCGTATTCGCTGGACATGGACGAGGCCGGGCTGGATGAATCCTACGAGCGGCATGCTGTCGCGTACGAGCGGATCTTCAGGCGGCTTGGGCTCGATTACATCCGGGTTGGCGCTGATGTCGGCATGATGGGTGGCTCGGCGTCGGATGAATACATGGCGTTCTCGCCGCATGGCGAGGATGTGATCCTCATCTGCCCGCAGGGCGACTACGCCGCAAACCGCGAGGTCGCCGAGTTCCGGATCGATACCCCGGAGCAGGAAGACCTGCTGCCGATGGAGGAGATCGAGACGCCGGACGCGCCGACCATCCAGGCATTGGCCGACCAGTTGGATGTCCCGCTCAGCCGGACCGCGAAGGCGGTCTTCTACGCGACGCCGGAAGGCAAGTTCGTTTTCGTCGTGATCCGTGGCGATCTCGATGTCAACGAGACGAAATTGCGCAACGCGATCGGGGAGGCCGACCTGCTACCGGCCACGCCAGAGCAGATTCGTGCTGTCGGTGCGGAACCGGGCTACGGCTCGCCGCTGGGCGTTGAGGGGGCGACGATCGTCGTCGACGAAAGCGTGAAGCGCTCGCCCAACCTCGTCGCCGGCGCGAACAAGCCGGGCTACCACGTGAAGAACGTCAATCTTGGGCGCGACTACGAGGCCGATGTCGTTGCCGATATCGCCTCCGCGGCCGACGGCGCTCCCTGTCCGCATTGCGGGACGCCGATGGAGGCGAAGCGCGCGATCGAGGTCGGGAACATCTTCAAGCTCGGGACGCGCTACACCACCGCGTTGGGAGCGACCTATCTCGACCAGAATGGCAAGGCGCAGCCGGTCGTCATGGGGTCCTACGGCATCGGTGTCGGGCGATCGGCGGCAACCGCGGTCGAGCAGAACTACGACGACAAGGGCATCATCTGGCCCGCGTCGATCGCGCCGTTCCACGTCTCACTCCTCGCGATTGGCAAGGAAGACAACGTCCGCGAGGCGACGGACGCCCTGTACGATGAGCTGCAGGCTGCCGGCATCGAGGTGCTCTACGATGACCGTGGGGAGCGCCCGGGCGTCAAGTTCAACGACGCGGAGTTGATCGGAAACCCGATCCGCCTCTCCATCAGCAAGCGCACGCTGGAGAACAACGAGGTTGAGATGCGGCTTCGCACCGAATCCGAGTCCTCGATGGTCTCGCGTGATGATGTCACCGCGACCGTCAAGTCCCTCATCGACGAGATGCTGGCGAAGTTGATGCCGTAACCGTCGGTGCGTTCTATGGTCGGTAGGTGATGAGAAGCCATGGCTCCGGGGTGCGTTCCCGGGGCCATGGCTGTCTCGTCCGGTGATAGATCGATCGACAGCAGGCCTTGCAGGCGCAGGGCCCGAGTGGGCCTTGCAAGGGGTCTCGCTGCATGATTCCGCACTTTCGGTCGCGTATGAGCGGAATTCATGGTATTCTTAAGTCGAAAATCGCATTTCCTCCCATGAAATGACCCGTCCCAACCCGGTCGGGTCCTCTTCTGCGGCCCGGCGGACGACGAAGGCGCCGGCTTCCATCACCCGAAAGTACAACCAGCCATGACAACCGCTACCGAGACTGCCCGTCGCACGGACCTCCGTAACGTCGCGATCATCGCGCACGTCGACCACGGCAAGACGACCCTTGTCGACGGCCTCCTCAAGCAATCCAACATCTTCCGCGATCCGGACGCCGCCGGTGAATTGATCCTCGATGCGAACGATCTCGAGCGCGAGCGCGGCATCACCATCCTCTCCAAGAACACCGCGATCCAGTACGGGGACGTCAAGATCAACGTCATCGATACCCCCGGCCACAGTGACTTCGGCGGCGAGGTCGAGCGCGTGCTGAATATGGCCGATGGATGCATCCTGCTCGTGGACTCGTCCGAAGGCCCGATGCCCCAGACTCGGACGGTCCTCGCCCGTGCGCTGGAGATCGGCCTGCGCCCCATCGTCGTCGTCAACAAGGTCGATCGCTCCAACGCCCGGATCGACGAGGTGCTGGAACTGATCAACGACCTCTTCCTTGATCTCGCGATCGATGAGTCGCAGCTCGAGTTCCCGGTGCTCTTCGCGATCGGCCGCGCCGGTCGCGCCGGTTTCGCGCCGGACGACCTTGCGCCGGATCTCCGCCCGCTGCTCGACACGCTTCTGGAGACGGTTCCGGCGCCGAAGGCGGATTTCGATGCCCCGTTCCAGATGCAGGTCACCTCGCTGGATTACGACTCCCACCGTGGCCGCATCGCGATTGGCCGCGTGAATCGCGGTCGCGCCCGGGCCGGGGAAATCCTCGCGCTGGTCAGCGAGGATGCCGACCCGGTCCGCTCTCGCATTTCCTCGATCATGACGTTCGAGGGTCTCGCCAAGCGTGAGGTTGATGAGGCCCTCGCGGGCGACCTGGTCGCGCTGACCGGGTTCAACGACGCGAAGATCGGGGCGACACTGACACATCCGGATGCCCCGGATGCGCTTCCGTCCGTGGCGATCGAGGAGCCGACCCTGAAGCTCACCTTCGGCGTCAATACGTCTCCGTTCTCCGGCCGGGATGGCGAATACTCCACCTCCCGCCAGCTGGGTGACCGGTTGAACCGCGAGCTGGAGACGAACCTCTCCCTGCGTGTCGAGCCGACCGACCAGCCGGATGTCTTCTCGGTCGCCGGTCGCGGCGAGCTCCATTTGTCGGTGTTGATCGAGACGATGCGGCGCGAAGGCTACGAGTTCCAGGTCTCCAGGCCAGAGGTCGTGACCCGCAAGGGTGAGGACGGGTTGCTGGAGCCGGTCGAGCACCTCATCGTCGATGTCGCCGAGGAATTCGTCGGCGTCGTTACCGAGCTGACCGGCGGTCGCAAGGCGCGGATGCTCGATCTCGTCAACGATGGCCGTGGCCAGGTCCGGCTTGAGTTCGCGATCCCGACCCGCGGGTTGATCGGCTTGCGCAACGCGATGCTGACGGCCACCAAGGGCAATGCGGTGATGTCCTCGCGGCTGATCGATTTCGAGCCGTGGATGGGCCCGATTGCCTCCAGCCGTTCCGGCGCGCTGGTCGCATCGGAGACCGGCACCGCCCTGGCGCACGGTCTTGCCAACGCGCAGGAGCGGGGCATCACCTTCATCGAGCCGGGCACCGAGGTCTATGAGGGCATGATCGTCGGACAGAACCCGCGCCAGGACGATCTTGCGGTCAATGTCTGCCGCGCGAAGAAGCTGACCAACATGCGCGCCTCGACGGCGGACATCTCGGTTCGGCTGACCCCGCCGACGATCCTGAGCCTCGAGCAGGGTCTCGACTTCCTGCAGGACGACGAGCTGCTGGAAGTAACGCCGAAGGCGCTGCGGTTGCGCAAGCGGTTCCTGACGCAGGACGAGCGCGCGAAGGAGAAGAAGCGCGCCCAGATGCGCGAGGCCTCGCTCGCCGGATAATCCGCCACAACGAAAACGCCCGCGACCGGATCCGGTCGCGGGCGTTTTGCATGTTCGGCGTGCTATTCCGTTTCGGGGATGTCCGCCTCGGTGTCAGCTTCTTCTGTTTCCGGCTCAGGCTCGGTCGCAGGTTCGGGCTGGCTGATATCGATGCCCATCGCGCCGGAGAGCGCCGCGAAGATCGTGAGGAGCACCGGAACCTGCTCAGGCACGATCGAGAAGATGCCCCGTTGGCGTTGCTCGACAATCCCCGCTGCCTGGAGGACGTTGAGGTGGTGATAGGCCGCACCGGTGGTCCCAAGTTGCAGGTCGTGAACGACGTCATTGGCCGTTGCCGGCTCCTCGAGCACCATCAGGATGATGGCGAGCCGTTGGCGGTGTCCGGTGGCGGCAAGCACCTGTGCATACTGCTCGACCGGAAAGTCCAGCACGTTGTCGACCGCCGCCTGCTCCAGCGACCAGCTGTAGTTCAATGGTTCTTCGGGTACTGACGTGTCTTCATAAAAGCCGAAGAGACTGACGTGTCCGGCATTTCCGGCGCTCGATGTGGTTTCGGCGAGGGCGTCGGTTACCGGTGTCCGCCCGTTCTGTAGTCGACCCGCGCCGTTCTGTCGTTCGGCTGCCGCGGCGGCTTGCTGGGTCGAGAATTGATCCCGAAACGCGGCAAATGACTCAGCCAATTCCTGGAGATCACTACGGAGTTCATCCACACTCTTGCGAAGCTTCTTGTCTGACATTTGGGGCCGTCCATCTCATTTGACGAATTCTGATCCATTTCGCGTTTATCATGAACTTACTGACAATCGTATCACACGAAGGCAGGATTATGTAAGGGTCGGAATGCATGTCTTTCCATGCGGGGCGACCCCAAGTCGTGTTGCGATACGACTTTTGCCAAGCCAGGGCCGGTATCTCGTAGTGATTCGCGTTCAAACGAGCGCGCCCCGCTTCGGCGGGGTTGGGCATCCGTTATGTATTCCACATTGTCCGGGAGTGCCTCATCAGTCGATACGTGAGCAAATCTCATCCCGTTCACCGGCCACGTTGCCGGAGTATCGGCGCGCGATAACGATACCACCGCGCGGCATCCAGTTTGCGATGAAGGGAGGCGAAAGCAATTTCGGGCAACCGGAAGGAGCTCTGGTTGCCACACGTAGGAAGGACCTAACCCGATGGCGTTGAAGAGTGTGAAGCCAAGTGGCGACCAGGCGATGGAAGACCTGATCAGGGGGCTGAACGAGGATTTGGCCGGCGAGTACAACGCGATGATCAGCTACCTGCAGTACTCGGCAAAGGTGACCGGCCCGTACCGGCCGCAGCTGGTTCAGTTCCTGCAGTCGGAGATTCCCGACGAGCAGGCCCATGCGCAGTACCTCGCGGACAAGATCGTCTCGCTTGGCGGTGAGCCTGTGGTGGAGCCCAAGCCCATCAAGACCTCCGACGATACCCGGCAGATGCTTGAGTACATCTACGAGGCAGAAGCCGAGACCGTGGAGAATTACAAGAAGCGTCTTGAGCAGGCGGAGGCCGTCGGCGATGTTGGGCTGCAGTCGCAGATCGAGGACATGATCGCCGATGAGACGACCCATCGTGACGAGGTGAAGAAGATTCTCGACGGCTGGAAGTAGCCCGAGGAAGAAATCGAATCATCCAGGGAGGACGGGAGAGGCATTCGCCTCTCCCGTTTCTCGTGTACCATCCCCAGCCAGAATGGACCGTTGCCCGTGAGGAGATGATGACACGTGACGATCATGGAAGCGCATGACGAGACGTCGGAGGAGATCGTCAGGGCGAGCCGGATCGTCGCGCCGATCGACGGATTCCCGCAGACGGTGATCGCCACCTATTCGCGGGTGAAGTTCGAGTCGCTGCTCGAACGGTATCCGGGTGAGCGGATTACCACGCTCAACACCGCCTATGCACCGGTTGATATCTACCGCACGGAGTACGACGGCGAGGCGTTCGCGACGTACCTCTCGCAGATTGGTGGTCCGATTGCCGCGGCGCTTATGGAAGAGGTGATTGCGCTCGGAGGCCGCCGGTTTCTCTTCTTCGGCTCCTGCGGCGTGCTCGACAACGATATCCTGTCGAACCACATTGCCGTGCCGACCGCGGCCTACCGCGATGAGGGCACCAGCTACCATTACCTGCCACCGGCTCCCTATATCGGGATCCCGACCGCCGGGCAGCTTGCCGGCATTCTGCGGGACCTGGACGTTCCGTTCCATCTCACGAAAACATGGACCACCGATGCCATCTACCGGGAGACGCGGAGGAACATGGAGCGACGGCGGGCGGAAGGATGTCGCGTCGTTGAAATGGAATGCGCCTCGACCGCCGCGGTCGCGCACTTCCGGGGCGTCGGGTTCTACCAGTTCCTCTATGGCGCCGACAGTCTTGGTGGGGAAGAATGGGATCCCCGGAGCCTGGCGGAGGGTCCCGACGATGAGAATGCGGCCGTTGTCGACCTCGGCTTCCGAATCGCCAGGCGGCTTGACCGTTAATCGAAACGACCGGCGAGCGTATATCCTCGCCGGTCGTTTCCATGGTTGGTGCTCACTCCTGGGCAGCAGGTCGGTGCCTCACCGCCCACGAGCACGGGTCTAGTCCGCGGGCGTCGCTTCCGGCGATACGGTTGCTCCGTTGCCGAGGGCTGCCAGGATACGATCCGGCGTGAACGGAACCTCGAACACGCGCGCGCCGATGGCGTCGTAGATCGCGTTGCCGACCGCGCCCAGCGTCGGGGCCACCCCCGGTTCGCCGACGCCGCCCATCGGGCGGGAAGGATCGCTCAGCACCGTGACGCCGATGGACGGGGCATCCCGCATCACGATCGGCTTGTACTGCGAGAAGGTGCCGTTGGTCAGCTTGCCGCCCTCGAAGGTGATGCCCTCGCGCAGCGCTGCGCTCAGCGACTGGATGATCGATCCCTCGATCTGGTGCTTGATCGCTTCCGGGTTCACGGCAAGTCCCGGATCGATCGCGGCTTCGACGTGCACGATCCTGAGCTCGCCGCTTTCCGGATCAACCTCGACCTGCGCGACCTGGGCGATGTACGAGCCCGCATCGAAACCGGCGGCGATGCCGAACCCCTGTCCCGTGGAGCCGACAGCCGGGCTCCAGCCGGCTGCGTCGACGACCGCATCGATCACCGCGGCAAGCCGCGGGCTGTTCTCCAGCATGCCGATGCGGAAGGAGACCGGGTCCATGCCCGCCTGCTCGGCGAGGATGTCAATCGTCGATTCCCGGGCGAAGGTGTTCGTGGTCGCGCCGTTCACGCGCCAGAAGTAGGGCGGGAGCGGGGACACGCCCTGGTAGAGGGTCGTCCGGGTTTCCGGGACATCCGGGTAGATCTCGTGGATATTGGCGCTCCAGTCGGATGCCGACGCGGTTGGGATCTTCGATCCTTCCGGATAGTAGGCCGCCGTGTAGGCGTCATACTTCCAGCCCGCGATCGCGCCATCGTCATCCACGCCAGCGGTGATCTCGACCTGCATGGCCGGCCGGAACTGCCCGAACTGGAACTCCTCCAGGCGATCCCAGACCAGCTTGACCGGGCGCTCGATGGCGCGAGAGATCGTTGCGGCCTCGACTTCGGCCTGCGGTACGATCTTGCTCCCGAACGCGCCGCCCGGATGCATCCCGTGAACGACAACCTTGCTCTCGTCGAGCCCGAGGTGCTTCGCCAGGACGAATCGCGACGAGAAGGCGTCCTGCGTGGAGACCCAGATCTCGGCGCTATCCGCGCGGACATCGGCGACGGCGGCCTTCGGCTCGATCGGCGCGTGGTTCAGGTAGGGAACGCGGTAGATGTAGGTTTCGACGCCGTCAAAACCGGCCAGGGCGGCCTCAGGATCGCCGGCCGCGCCTTCTTCATCCAGCGGCATGCCCGCGTCGGCGGTCTCCTTGATCTTGTCGTGGATATTCTCCGACGTGATCGTTGAGCCGGTTTCCGTCCAGGTTGCCTTGACCTCCCTGATGGCGGCATTGACCTGGTCCATGCGCTCACCGGCAATCGCGGCGAAGTTGCCCTCATGCACGGATCCCACGATACCCGGCATTTCCAGCGCGGCGCTGAAGTCGACGTCTTCGAGGATCGCGTCGAGGGACGGCGGCCGCACGACCTTGCCGTAGACCATGCCCTCCACTTCGACATCGATGCCGTAAATCTGCTGCCCCGTGACCTTGTCGGTGATATCGACGCGAGGCAGGGATTGCCCAACGACCTTGTACGTCGTTGGATCCTTCGGCGTGGCGTCCGGGTTGATCTCGCGCTCCGTCGCCTTGCCCGCGGCGAGGTCGGCGAACGTGAGGCTTCCGGATGGGCCGCTCACGACACCGGCCTCGATCGTCAGGTCAGCGGCGCTGTCGCCAAGCTCGTCCGCCGCGATGTCGAGCAGCCAAGCCCGCATCGTGGCCGCCGCCTGCTGGAAGACCGGGCCGGATACCTGGGTGCTCATGCTGCCGAAGGAGCCCATCTCGGGAGCGGCTTCGTCCGTCTGCGCCATGCTGACGATGACGTCTTCGACATCCACATCGAGCTCTTCGGCGATGAGCTGCATGAAGCCGGTCTTGATGCCCTGGCCGAATTCGATCTTGCCGGTCTTCAGGTGAACCTTGCCTTCCTCGTCAATGTGCAGGAAGGTGTCCACCTCCGTGGAGAACGCAAAGGGAGCGATGCTGCCGTTGTAGTCGATGCCCCGGGCATTCACCACGCCAGGATCAGGGGCGACCTCCGGCGTTGCCTGTCGGGCGCGAACCGGCACGGAGAACGTCACGGCGAGTCCGGCGACCCCGGTCGCCTTCAGCAGGCTACGGCGGGAAAGGGACGATTCAGTGATTCGGGTTGCCATGGATCTGTCTCCCTTCTCGCTACTGCTGCGCGCCGGCGGCAGCCTTGATGGCCGCGCGAATCCGCGTGTACGTGCCACACCGGCAGATGTTGTCGCTCATCGCCTCGTTGATATCGTCATCCGTCGGGTTCGGGTTCTCATCCAGCAGCGCCTTCGCGGCGAGGATCTGGCCGGACTGGCAGTAGCCGCACTGTGGCGCCTGCGCCTCGATCCATGCCGACTGCAGCGGGTGCGGGTTCTGCTCGTCGCCAAGGCCTTCGATCGTGGTGACCTGCTTGCCTTCGATCGCGGAGAGCGGCGTGATGCAGGCGCGACCTGGCGAGCCGTCGATGAGTACCGTGCAGGCGCCGCATTCGGCCATCCCGCATCCGTACTTGGTGCCCTTCAACTTGAGGTCGTCACGCAGCACCCAAAGCAGCGTAGCGTCGTCTTCCGTTTCGACGGTGTGGTCCTGCCCGTTGATATTGATCGTTTTTTCCGACATGAGGCTCTCTGTCTCTCCGTACGTAGTCAGACCGGAACCCCGCCAGGGAGGCGGGAGTTTCCGGTCAGGGGACACGAATGGCGCCGGGAAATTCCTGGCCCGGTCATCTTACGCCCGGTGTAGGGTCGGGTGGAAGAGGGGTCGGGAACTCATTCCTTGTCCGGTCGCTTACGGTGTCGCTCCGCCGACCGACGAATCCGGTTCCAGACGCCGGCCAGGCCCATTGCGTTCTTCAGGTCACGAACGGTCTCCCGGGTCTCATCGCGCACGCGCTCCGTTCCCGCCACGATCAACTCATCGACGATCCCCGGCGCGGAATACTGCTCCCGTCGCTCCCGGATCGGACCGAGCACCTGCTCGAGCACCTCGGCCAGGTAGTGCTTCACCTCGACATCGCCGACCGTCCCCTTGCGATACCGGTCCTTCAATTCACCGATCGTCGCGCGGTCGGTGCCGAAGGCATCGAGGTAGGTGAACACCGGGTTGCCCTCCACGCGACCTGGCACGTCCGCCCGGATCCGGTTTGGGTCGGTGTACATGCCCATCACCTTGCGCCGGACGGTGTTCGCGTCGTCCCGCAGGTCGATCGAGTTACCGAGGCTCTTGCTCATCTTCGCGGCACCATCGGTGCCGACCAGCGTCGGGATATCGCTGGTGATCAACTCCGGGACCGGGAAGACCTCGCCGTAACGGCCGTTCACCCGACGCGCCAGCTCGCGGCACACCTCGACGAACGCGTAGTTGTCCTTGCCGACGGGAACCGCGTTGGCGCGGACGCAGAGGATATCCGCCGATTGCAGAA
This sequence comes from uncultured Sphaerobacteraceae bacterium, assembly GCA_964624125.1. Taxonomy (GTDB): domain Bacteria; phylum Chloroflexota; class Chloroflexia; order Thermomicrobiales; family UBA6265; genus UBA6265. The sequence continues at coordinate 28,479 of CAZVAA010000006.1, forward strand.
CCGGGTAGTTGAGCAGGGCCATCGACATCTCGACGTTGGCGTCCCGCGCCATGTTTTTCAGCGCGGGCAGGCGCTCCAGTCGGGAAACGCCCACCTGGCTTTGCAGCAATCCGGCGAGCTCGTGAATCTCCGGCACCGCCGACTGCAGGTAGAAGCTGACCTGCCCCGGCTCGATCCCTGCGCCGATCGCGTCCAGGACCAGCCCGCGGGCGTTCGCGTCGAGGTGGGCGATGTGCTCCGGCGACGCCTTGGTCGTCAGCATGTGGACATCGGCGATGATGAAGAAGCAGTCGTACTCGTGCTGCAGCTTTACCCGGTTCTGGAGCGTGCCGACGAGATGCCCCAGATGCAGCGGACCGGTCGGGCGGTCGCCGGTGAGCAGCCGCGGTCGCGGCGCGTGCTCGTGTGTCATGGTGTCCTCCGTAACGGAGTAAGAATCAGGGGTGTGCGGCTGCCGGGGTTGCACGACGGGGTCTCATGCCCCGGCCAGGATCAGGATGCGTGGCGCAGGGCGCGCCAGCTCCCCCAGGTGGCGAGGATGTCGGCATCGTGGGCGAACGCCATCTCGGGAAGGGCATCGGGCGCGAACCAGCCGATCTCGGCCAGGTCATCGCCGGGTCGAGGCTCACCGCTGAACCCGGTCGCCGCGTAGACAACCAGCACCACCGGCTCTCCGGGGTGGGAGACGACGGTCAGGACCGGCCCAAGATCGACGGCAAGCCCGGTTTCCTCGGCCATCTCGCGCAGGGCGACATCTTCCACGACCTCGCCGCGATCCACGAACCCGGCCGGGATGCCCCATTTGCCGGCTTCGCGGGCGCCGTCGGCCCGCAGGCCAAGCAGTACCTTGCCGTCGTGCTCGATCACGACCGCCACCGCCAGCTTCGGGTCAATCCAGGTCACCGCGCCGCACGAGGTGCAGACAGGGCGCATGCGCCCGTCGACCTCGCGTTCTTCGGTGGGTTGTCCGCACTGCTGGCAGTACATCGTCAGATCCGTAGGTTCTTGGCGTCCGCCTCGTGACTGGTAGTGTACATGCCATTTCTCCGCCTTGGTGCAGGGATTGCAGGAGAGTTCCGATTGAGAAGGGAGATTACATGGCATCGAAGGTAGACGTCCTCATCATCGGTTCGGGTCAGGCCGGGAATCCGCTTGCATCAGCGTTCGCGGCCGCGGGCAGGCAGGTCGTCCTCGTGGAGCGGAAGCACCTCGGGGGAACCTGCGTCAATGTCGGCTGCACGCCGACGAAGACGATGATCGCCAGCGGACGCGTCGCGCACCTCGCGCGGCGTGGCGACGACTACGGGGTCGAAACCGGTGTTATCGGGATCGACATGAAACACGTGCGCCAGCGCAAGCGCGATATCGTCGAGCAATGGCGATCTGGCAGCGAGAAGACCCTGCTCGGTAAGGACAACCCGCGCGTCATGTTCGGTGAGGCGGCGTTCAACGGCCCGCATGAAGTCCGCGTCGCCCTCAACGATGGTGGGGAAGAGGCGCTCTCGGCCGAGACGATCATCATCGATGTCGGGGAGCGGCCCGGGAAGCTCGATTTGCCCGGCGCGGACTCGGTTGAGGTACTCGATTCGACCTCGGTCATGGAGCTCGGCGAGGTTCCGGAGCACCTGATGGTGATCGGCGGCGGGTATGTCGGGCTGGAATTCGCCCAGCTGTTCCGGCGCCTCGGCGCGGAGGTCACGATCATCCAGCGGGGCGGTCAGTTGCTCGGTCGCGAGGATCCCGATATCGCCGACGCGGTGCAGGAGGTGCTCGAGGAAGACGGCATTACCGTGCTCCTCAATGCCAGCGCCTCCTCGGTGAGCGGGGAGGGTGGCGGAATCGCCCTCGAGGTTGAGCAGGATGGCGAGTCGCGGACGGTCACCGGGTCCCACCTGCTCGTGGCCGCCGGTCGGACGCCCAACAGCGACAGCCTCGCGCTCGATCGCGCCGGGATCGAGACCGACGAAAAGGGATACATTCCCACGACGGATACGCTGGAGACGAACGTGCCCGGGATCTACGCGGTAGGCGACATTCGGCCCGGCCCCAAGTTCACGCATATCTCCTACGACGATTTCCGCGTCTTGCAAACGAACCTGATCGATGGCGAACACCGCTCCATCGAGGGGCGGATGGTGCCCTACACGGTATTCATCGATCCCCAGCTGGGCCGGATCGGCCTGACCGAGCAGCAGGCGCGGGAGCAGGGCCGGTCGATCCGGGTCGCGTCGATGCCGATGGCGTCCGTCGCCCGGGCGACCGAGACCGCTGAGCCGCGCGGGGTCATGAAGGCGATCGTCGACGCCGATTCCGACCAGCTCCTCGGTGCGGCGATTCTCGGGATCGAGGGGGGCGAGATCGCCTCGATGGTGCAGATCGCGATGATGGGTGGGCTGCCCTATACCGCATTGCGGGATGGCATCTTCACGCACCCCGGTCTCGCCGAGGGGTTGAACAGCCTCTTTGCATCGTTCCGGGACGAGCAGGGTGGTTGATTCCCGCGCCCGGCCCCTACCATTAGCGACATTGATGGAATGACGGCCGACCCGAGGAAGCTCCTGCCTTGACCGAACCCACCACCCCTGACAGCTATGCCGAGCGGATCGAGACGTTCTCCGCATCCCATCGGGAGGTTCAGCGTGTCTGGAGCCTGCTCGGGAACATCCGGCTCGGCGTCATCATCGCGCTCGCGGTCGTTGCCTGGCAGTGGTGGAACGGTCGCTCGACGGGCATGCTCCTCCTCGGGGCGGCGCTTGTCATCGCCTATCTCGCCCTTGTCGTCGTGCAGCGGGTGTATCGCCAACGGCGTGATGCCCTGCAGCGGATAGTGAAAGTGAACGAGCGCGCATTGGCGCGCCGTGAGCACCGCTGGAGCGACCTACCTGAGCCGCCCGGTGCGGGATCAGGCCGCGATCATCCATACGCCTACGATCTCAACGTCGTGGGCCGTGCGTCGCTGGCGCATCGCATCTCGACCCCGTCGACACGGCATGGCTGGGATGCCCTCTACCGCTCCTTGCTCACCACCGGCGACCCCACCGACCTGTCCACGCGGCAGGAGGCTGTCGCCGAGCTGGCGGACCATGTCGATCTCCAGCAACGCGTGGAAGCAGCCGGCATCCGGGAGGACGACACGCTCCCGGACCCTGCTGCGCTGGTCGCCTGGGCCGGGTCGCCGGCGTGGCTGCGCCCACGACTGTGGCTTCGTGTGCTGGGCTGGATTGGCCCGATCGCGGTCGTCGTGCTGTTCCTGCTCTGGGCGCTCAATATCGTCGACGCGCCACTGTTCGTGATCCCGATCGGTGTCAATGGCGTCATCTTCGCCCTCTGGGGGCAGGAAGCCGCGCGCCGGGTGCAGGCGATTGTGCCGCTGCGGGAGGCGGTCGCCGGCTATCGCGATATGTTCGCCCTCATCGCCAGTGCGAACCCACGTGCGGAGCGGCTGCGTGAGATTGACGACGTGCTGGAGGGCGACGACGACGGGGCATTGGGCCAGTCTGCCGCGCTGGCGAGAATCGTATCGCTGGCGATTCCTCCCGGCGCCATCATCTACTTCCCGCTCCAGCTGGCGTTTCTGTGGGACATGCACGTGCTGGAGCTGCTGGAGGCGTGGCAGTCCCGCGCCGGAAAGCGCGTCGGTCGCTGGCTGGATGCGATCGGCGAGTGGGAGGCGCTGGCCGCGTTCTCGGTGCTCCGTCGCGACCATCCCGAATGGGCGTTCCCGCAAGTGGCTCCCGATGCGACGGCATTTTCAGCGATCGAGCTTGCCCATCCGCTGATTTCCGACGAGGTCGCTGTGGCCAACGATGTCGAGGTTGGGCCAGAAGGACATTTCCTCTTCGTGACCGGTTCCAATATGTCGGGCAAGAGCACGCTCCTCCGCGCGATCGGCGCGAATGCGGTGCTGGCGCAAGCGGGTGCGCCGGTTTTCGCCGAACGGCTGCACATGCCACCGTTGCACATCTGGACCTGCATGCGCGTCGAGGATTCGCTGGAGCAGGGCGTCTCGTTCTTCATGGCCGAGCTGAAACGGCTCAAGGCCGTGGTCGATGGCGTCCAGGGACATCCTGACCGGATGTCGCTGTATCTCCTTGACGAGATCCTGCAGGGCACCAATACCGGTGAGCGCCAGATCGCGTCCCGCCGGGTGCTGGCGTCGTTGGCTCGGGAGCGCGCGATCGGCGCAGTGTCGAGCCACGACCTGGAGCTGATCGAGGGCACGCGCCTGGAGGATGCGGCGATCCAGGTGCATTTCGCGGAGGTCTTCGACCGGGACGCGTCCGGCCCCTCGATGACCTTCGACTACATCCTGCGTCCCGGCCCCGCGACCTCGAGCAATGCCCTCGCCCTGATGGAACTGCTCGGCTTCGACCTCGACGACGAAGGAGAGGGGAGATCCTGACCGGGTGAGGGCTCGCCTGTTGCCCTCACGGCCAGATTCCACACACGTAAAACGGGCCGACCCATTTGGGTCGGCCCGTTACAGGTTCATTGTTTGGTGCGGGATCTAGACGATCGGATCCATCAGGTCCGAATCGAACTGACCCATCAGCGACATCACGGCGAGGACGATCAGGCCTATCAGCAGGATCAGGCCGAGTCCGGCGACAAGCATCACGATCGTGCCGAAACCTTCGCCGCCGAGCTTTTCGTCATCTTCTTCGCGGGCGTCTGGTCCCGTAGAGTAGCCCAGCAGGGAAATCAGAAAAAGCAGCCTCAGCAACATACCTGGCTCCTGATCGGATAGTGGCGGCCCATGCCGTCGGAATTGGTGACATTCATCGAACGAGCGGCACCCCCACCCATTTGTGGCGCCACATTCGCTACCACAACAATGTACGGGATTTTGCCTGATCAGTCCAGAATCAGCCACGCCAGTTCATGACGACGTGCCCGGATTCCCAACGTGCTAGATGGCCGAAGCGAGCAGCCGCTGCAGGATGATGATCAGGAAGATCGCCACCATGATCGACAGGTCCAGCCCGCCCATCGAGGGCAGCAACTGGCGGATCGGCGCCACGACCGGCTCGGTCAGGTCATACAGGATTCGCCCGACCGGCGTCCGGAATCCCGGGTCGAACCACGAAAAGATCGCCCGACCGAACAGGACGAAGGAGTAGAGTGTCAGGATATTCAGCAGGAGTTCGGTGATTCCCAAGTCGGTTCCGCTTTCTCGCGCATACGGCTGGATGGTTGCTTGATTCGTCGTGGGAAGTATATCCGCAGCCTCACCCCTTGCGGAGGCCGGGGATGATCTCATGCGCGATCTGTTCGACGATCGGGTAGTGCTCCGGTTCCGGCGGCTGGAAGATGAATTCCCGGATGCCTGCCTCGGAGAACCGCCCCACATAATCGGTGAACGCATCGATCGACGCCCATGGCTGTTCCTCGGGCATATGCGCGATGACATAGAGCAGCGAGCGCTTGATCTCCGCCGGATCGCGCCCTTCCTTCGCGCACGCCTCGTCCAGCATCTCATTGCGCTCCCGGACCTCCTCCGGCGTGCCCCGGGTGTTCCACGTATCCGCGTACCGCGCGGCGAGCCCGATCATCCGTCGCTTGTGCGCGCCCAGCATGAACGGGATGCGTGGCTGCTGGACCGGTGCGGGCCGGTTTTGCGCCTCCTTCAGCGAGTAGAACGCCCCCTCGAAGGTCGTCGTGTCGTTGCGCAGGTACCGGTCGAGCAGGTCGAGCGCCTCTTCATACCGGTCGACGAGTTCGCGCGTCGGCGGGAACTCCAGCCCGAACATCTCGTGCTCCGGCTCGTACCAGCCCGCCCCGATCCCGAGCTCCAGCCGCCCTCCACTGATGTGGTCGAGCGTCACCGCCTGCTTGGCGAGGAGGGATGGGTGGCGGAACGTATTGCTGCTGACCAGCACGCCGAGCCTCGGCTTCGTGGTCACCATCGACAGGGCGCTGAGCAACGTCCACGCCTCGAAATACGGGCTTTCCGGATGGGCGGTCCGCACGAAGTGGTCGGTGAGCCACAGGCTCTCGAAGCCCAGCTCCTCGAACCAGAGCCAGCGCTCGCGGGTTTCTTCCCAGGTCCAGTACTGGATCGTTTGCATACCAAATTCACGCGATACCGTTGCACTCATGGTGCGTCAGCCTCCCCAGTGGCGTCGTCAAGAGAATGGATGCAGGCATTGTTACCGGGAATCGCGTGCGGGGCAACCGGCCACCGGAGGTTCCCCATTTGACGTGACCTCGCATTTCTGCTTTTATCGATCGCACCTGATGCATTTCAAGAGAATTGTCCGCTCGCGAGCTCACGACCAATCGCGAGGACCGCGCGTTCGGGCGTTCAATCAGGGAACGCCGGCCTTCAGGCAGGAGGAACTGGCGATGACACACCTCGGAAACTCGCGTCTCTCGCGTCGTCGTGCCGTGCAACTCGGGCTCGCCGGAGTGGCCACGGGCGCGGCAGGCGGATCGGCCGTCCTGGCAAGATCCGGACGGCAGGGCGACCAGTCAGCCGGTGTATTCCAGGCACCGCATGATGACCTGGTGGAGATGCCGGTCAGCGCCATGCGCGCCGCCCTCGATAGCGGAGTGCTCACCTGCCGCGATCTCGTCAACATGTACCTCGCCCGTATCGAGGCGCTGGACCAGCAGGGTCCCGCCCTGCGCAGCGTCCTCGAGTTGAACCCGGAGGCGGGCGCAATCGCGGCGGCCATGGACGAGGAGCTCGCGGATGGGCAATCGCGCGGTCCCCTGCATGGCATCCCGGTCCTGCTCAAGGACAATATCGATACCGCCGACCAGATGCATACCACCGCCGGCTCCCTGGCGCTGATGGCCTCGACGCCGGAGCGCGACGCCACCGTTGCGGCCCGGCTGCGCGAGGCCGGGGCGGTCATCCTCGGGAAGACCAACCTCACCGAATGGGCGAACTTCCGCGGATTCCAGGCGTCGAACGGGTGGAGCGCGCGCGGGGGCCAGACCCGCAACCCGTACGCGCTGGACCGGTCCCCGTCGGGTTCCAGCTCCGGATCGGCCGTTGCGGTTTCCGCGAACCTCACGGCGATTGCGATCGGGACGGAGACAAACGGCTCCATCGTCAGCCCCGCCGCGGTGAACGGGGTGGTTGGTCTCAAGCCCACCGTCGGCCTCACCAGTCGCGCCGGCGTGATCCCGATCTCCGCGACCCAGGACTCCGTCGGCGTCATCGGACGGAGCGTCGAAGACGTCGCACTCGCGTTGGGTGTGATGGTGGGCGCCGATCCGCGTGACCCGACGACCGAAGCGGGCCAGGAGCATGCCCAGACCGACTACGCGCAGTTCCTGGATTCCGGCGCATTGCAGGGCGCACGGCTCGGTGTGCCCCGAAATGCGGGGTTCACCGGCTACAGCCCGGAAACCGACGCCATCTTCGAAAGCGTGCTCGATGCCCTTAGGTCGCTGGGCGCGGAAATCGTAGATGAGGCGGACATCCCGACGATGGAGGCGCTCAACGAAGTCCCGGGTTCATTCGAGCGACTGCAATTCGAGTTCAAGCGTGACCTGAACAGCTACCTGGAGGAGCGGCAGGATCCCGAGATCGCAACGCTGGCCGACCTGATCGCCTTCAATGAGCGTCACCACGAAGCGGAGATGACCTTCTTCCAGCAGGAGATCTTCGAGCTGTCGGAGGCGTTTACGGATGCCGATACCGCTGAATACGAGGAACTGATCGAACGGCTGACACGACAGGCCGGTCCGGAGGGCATCGATGCGGTGTTGCAGGAGCATGACCTCGATGCCCTGGTCGCACCGACGTTCGGTCCGCCGTCCGCGATCGATCTCGTCAATGGAGACCAGTTCCTCGGGGCGGCCTCCGGCGTTGCGGCCTCCGCCGGGTATCCCCTGGTTACGGTGCCGATGGGCTTCGTCTTCGGGCTGCCCGTTGGCCTTACCTTCATGGGGACAGCGTTCAGCGAGCCCGGATTGCTGGGCCTGGCATATGCCTTCGAACAGGCAACCATGGTCCGGCGCCCACCGACATACCGGCCGGATAGTATCGTCGCGGATGGTTCGCTGACCGGGGTTGAGGCAGCAGCCGGCGCGGGTGTGGCAACTCCCGAGCCCGGTTCCGCCACGCCGAAGGCCACTCCCGCCATGTAAAGCCCCGCTGGCGACACAATGGAGCCGCCGGGAAGCCGGCGGCTCCATCGATTGGACTCCTCAAGTGGAACGACCCTACCAGTTCGGGCGGCCATCCCGGGAATCAGTTCCGAATGTCACTGCGAGAGCGGCGAATACGATGAGCACGATGAGGGCGATAATGAGTTCCATGACCGTGGGTGTTCCTGGGATCGAGGTTGCGTTCCGGGGTGGCATGACGGGCGAAATGGACGGCGATTGGCATATGGCGACTCCTTACGCGTGGTCGCAGGCTAACGGGGAATGAGGACACCTTCGGTCCTGTTTTCCGCCGGTGATCGGGCGTGACGCTTCAAAGCGGTGAAGCAGCGTACCGAATGCCGGTTGCTGGTCCTTGCCGGAAACGGGAAAACCCGGGAAACTGGCTGTAACAGCGCCGACAATGATGTCGACCCCATGCCATGCATGCCTGTCCGGATTGCCGTCCGGGCGAAGGCGCGCACTCTGGATGCGCCCTGGCGACATGACGAGATATGCGTAATGGAGATACGACCATGAGCGAGAACGGCAAGCCGAACGGTCAGCACGACCTGCGCTTCAACAGCAAGACGCTGTACGACGGGAACAACCGGGCTGGCGCCCGGGCGATGATGAAGTCGATCGGCTTCACGGACGAAGACCTGCAGAAACCGATCATCGGAATCGCCAATACCTGGATCGAGACCATGCCGTGCAACTTCGGCCTGCGCAAGCTCGCCGAAGAGGTCAAGAAGGGCGTCCGCGCCGCTGGCGGCACCCCGATGGAGTTCAACACCGTCTCGATCTCCGACGGCGTGACGATGGGCACCGAGGGCATGAAGACTTCCCTCACGTCCCGCGAGGTCATCGCCGACTCGGTGGAACTGGTCGGCCGCGGCCACATGTTCGACGGCATCATCGCCCTCGGCGCCTGCGACAAGACCCTGCCGGGGCT
>CAZVAA010000007.1:0-31557 GCA_964624125.1 uncultured Sphaerobacteraceae bacterium
GAGGTCACGACGCCGACCGGCAGGTCCTCGGCTTCCAGCACCGGGCCTTGCTCAATATGGGTCTCGAGAAACCCGAGCAATTCCGGTGGCACGTCTGGCAAGTTGTCCGGATCACCGCCGAAGGCACGAATCGCGTCGGCCAGCGACACGCCGTGCTCATCCTCGACCGCGAGATCGGCGGCGGTGAGGGTACCGGTCCACGCGCGGGAGCCGATAATCGCCTGGAAGCGCGAGCCCTCCTCGTCCGCGATCGCCAGCACTTGCACCGGCATGCGGAGACGGCGTCCCTCGCGATGCAATCCCTCGACGACGGCAATGGCGGTCAATACGCCGAGGATGCCGTCGTATCGCCCGGCGTCGGGGACGGAATCGAGGTGCCCCCCGAGCACGAAGGGGCGGGTTTCCTCACTACCCTCCGCCGCCGGGTAGGTGCCGATGAGGTTGCCGAACGCATCGCGCAGCGTCGTCATGCCGGCGTCGCGCATCCACCGGGCAACGACATCCATCACCGAGGCGAGCGCCGGGGAGCCGTAGGGCCGATAGATGCCACCGTCCATCTCCGAGTAGGTGCCGATCTCATCCGCCCGCCGCATCACCATTTGCGCATCCGCCTGCATCGTCATCGCTCGTTCCTTGCCTCGTTTCCACGTACCTTATGCGCCTACTATCGCATCCGGCGCAAGACAGGAGAACGCCCGGCCCCTGTCGGGACCGGGCGTTCTCTCGATTGACCTGGCTCTGGATTCGGCTCCAGCGGACTTCGGCGGGGCGTTTCCGCCCGGCTAGTTCAGCGGCGGCAGATAGTTCTTCGGATCCTGCGTGGTGCCGTCCTGCTGCACCATGAAGTGCACGTGCGGGCCGGTCGACAGGCCGGTGCTTCCCACCGGGCCAATCACCTCGCCGCGGGTCACCTGCTGCCCGACCGCGACATATGGCTGCGAGGCCATGTGACCGTAGATGGTGTGCAGGCCATCGCCGTGATCGATCTCCACGTAGTACCCGAGTCCACAATCGCACCATCCGGCTGCGACCACTTCGCCGTCCTGCACCGCGTTGATCGGCGTGCCGGACGCGGCCGCGAGGTCGACTCCGTCGTGAATCGAGCAGCCGAGCTGGGCGTTGTAGGCGTAGAAGCCGAGCGAGCTGCACCCGTAATCCTGGGTGAACCGGAAGTTCTCCATTGGGAGCCCGAATCCGGACGTCGCGTCCACTGCGGCCGATGCTTCCGCGCTGTCATCGTCCCCGTCGTCAGCAGCCACGCGCTCCAGGAGGTCTCCGCGCACCCAGCCGTCCTGCTGGCCGTCAGTCATACGGTACCAGTCGCTGCCGTCATCGTCGGCCTCCGGGCCGTCCGTGATCTGGATCTCGGCGCCCTGATCGAGGAAGCCGACACGCCCGGAGTCCTGCGAGGCGTCCTCGCGAACGTTGATGCCCACGCTGCTCCCGGCATCGACCTGCACGCGATCACCGACCTGCAGCGCGGCGACCGTCGCGACGGACTCGGCCGGCTCAGCGACGTCCGCGTCCTCGTTCGTCTGGTCGAGGGTCGTGGAGGGCGCCGTCTGTGGCGCATCGGATGGCGTCAACACCGCGCCGTCGATCCAGCCGCTCTGGGTGTCCCAGCGGACCTCGTACCAGCCGTTCTCTGGGCCGGAGAGAATCTCCACCAGGCCCTGATTGGGCGCGAAGCCGCTCTGGTCGGTGTTCGCCGAGGCACCGGCGCGAAGCTGCACGCCGTTTCCATTCGGCGTCCCGATCACCGCCCAGGTGCCAGCCGCAAGACCGGCGGCGTCATCGGTATCGGTGTCCGCCTCGGCCGGAGGCTCGGTCGCCTGCGGCGCTTCGGTCGGGACCGGCGTCTCAACGACGGCGCGGGAAACGAGCTCCAGCAGGTCGCCATCGACGTATCCGGTGACATCACCGGTGGAGATCAGGTACCAGCCGTTCTCGCTGCCTTCATTGGAGGCAGGGCCCTCGACGATCGTGACTTCCTGCTGTTCGTGCAGGCTGGTGAGTCGCTCGCCTTCTGGCGACGGATCGGCCCGGACCACGAGGCCGCTACCGGTTGGGGTCACAACCTTGACGGTGTCGCCCGCGCCGAATACGGCATCGGCGACCGGCGCTTCGCTGGCATCGGCTGCAGCAGCGGCTTGCTGCGTCGCGCCCGGCGTGACCAGGTAGAAGCCGGAAACCCAACCCTCCATGCCGTCATAGGCGACCGGCCACCAGCGGGTGCCCTGCTCGTCGTAGACGGTATCGAGCATGTCGATTCGCAGGTCGACGACCGTGCCGTCAGGGATCGACGTCACCTCGGTACTTTCCCGGCTCGGCTCGGCGCGCAGCACGAGGCCATCGCCATCGGCCGAGATCTCGGCGACCTCCGGGCCCGTGAAATCGAAGTCGAACGGCTCCCGTGCCGGGACCGATGTCGTGGCCGGAGCCGCGCTGTCCGCATCGACGGCGGCCGGTGCCGCTGCCGGCGCGGTTTCCGCCCCGACATCGGCGAGGAACGCACCGGACATCCAGCCGTTGGTACCACCGACCGCAACCGGCCACCAGCGGGTCACGCCATCTGCGTCGTAGACCGTGTCGACCTGATCGACGCGCAACTGGACGACTGTCCCATCCGGGACCGTATCCAGCACGTCGGCGTCATGGGCGGCGTCGGCGCGCAGGTTGACCCCGTCGCCTCCGCCGGCCACCTCGGCCTCAAGGCCGATGAGACCCGCCGAAGGATCGATATCGAACGCGCTCGTCGAATCCTCGACGGTGACCGCCGTGACCGGAGCCGTATCTCCCGAGGCGAGCGCGCCCGGCACAACGGGCACCATTGCGCCTAACGCCAGCGTTCCCGCCAGCGCCAGCATACGCAAGCGCCCCGTGATGGTCTGATGTGTCGATGCGGTGCTCACCGCGCCTTCCCTCCTGAGAAACCTGAAAATGTCCCGGCAGGCCTGGCTCGCATGGTGACGATTCCGGGTGCGCTTCCCATGCTGGTTCCCATGCGCCGCTGGCCGGTATGTCCGGCACTCGCGGCAGCTCCATCCTGGGTTCCGGCACGCATCCGGCATCTGGTCATCGATGTCATGCGAGCGACAAGCCTCCGTCCCCTCGGCGATGTGATTGATCTGTCCTGGATGATTCGGGCGATGGCGCCGCAGCGCTTGATAAGATCGTCCGAACACCCAGTACGTAGACCTCCCCCATCACGTCTACAAGCGGGGGAGAAAACAATGCCTGAATGGACGATACCACCCACGCCAGCATTGATCAATGTGAACGTACGCTTTGTTCGTCCGGAGCTGACGAGAATGACCGTTCACCCCTGCTACACCGTGGGCGGTCCGTCGGTTACGCGGGCGGGCGTACATATATAAGGAAAGCCGAAGGTTCCGGAAGGTCCCCGGCCCGTGCCGAAACGCGCACGCCGATGGGCAATCCTGCTATACTTCCCGGCTGTTGACTGGCCGCAACTGCGGTCATTTTTGCCGTACTCCGGAACCACCCTCCGGAGGCGCGGCACGGTTACGCACGGTGCCTCGTCGCAATCGCGACATCGCATCCACGAGCGCCGGCATCTGGCGATACCGGCATCCCGTGCCACCACGCCACTTGTACTAGAGAAGGGACGCGACAAGCGTGAAACTCACCACAGAACGGAAGCCCGGCAGCCTCGTCGAGCTGAACATCACCGCCGAGGACGAGGAGTTCCAGGAAGCCCTCGACAAGGCCATCACCCGCCAGGGCCGCAACCTCCAGATCCCGGGGTTCCGCAAGGGTAAGGCGCCCCGGCACATGATCGAGCGCTTCTACGGCCGCGAGGCGTTCCTGCGGGACGCCGCCGATGAGGTGATGGATCGCCTCTACCGCGAGGCCCTCGAAAAGGAAGACATCTCCCCGGTGGGAGAACCTTCCGTCGAGATCGTTGAGCTCGAGCCGGTGAATTTCATCGTCACGGTCCCGGTTTACCCGACCTTCGAGCTGGGTGACTACACCTCGGTTCGCGCCGAGCCGGTGGATGCCGCCGTCACGGACGATGATGTCCAGGAAGTGCTCGACCGCCTCCAGAAGCAGCAGTCCGAATGGAAGGACGCCGAAGACCGCACCCCGGTTGATGGCGACCAGGTGACGATCGACTACACCGTCAAGGAAGGCGACAAGGATTTCCAGGATCCCGTCACCGACGCGGTCTGGGTGCTTGGCGAGACGAACCTCCTCGAGCAACTGCGCGACAAGATCGGCGACATGAAGGTCGGCGAGACCGAGGAATTCGACCTCGTCTTCGAGGAAGACGACCAGACCGCCGACCCGCAGATTCGCGGCAAGCAGCTCACCTACTCGGTGACCCTGAAGGGGCTCCAGGAGCGCGACCTCAAGCCAATCGATGATGAGTTCGCCAAGACCGTCGCCGGCGCCGAGTCGGTCGAGGACCTGAAGCAGCAGATCCGCGAGGATCTCCACCAGGGCAAGACGAACGACGCCCGTAACGAGGTCGTCAACAAGATCGTCGACCAGATCGCCGAGCAGGTCGAGATCGACCTGCCGGAGGCGATGATCGACGACGAGGTCGAGCACCAGATCGGCCATCGCAAGCAGGAACTCCAGCAGCAGGGTATGGCCTGGGAGCAGATGCTCCGCGTGACCAACTCCAGCGAGGAGCAGGTCAAGGCCGAGATGCGGCCGGAAGCCACCCGTCGCCTGAAGAACTCCATGATCCTGCAGGAGATCGCGAAGCAGGAGAACGTCGAGGTCACCGATGAGGACCTCGACGCCGAGATCGCCCGTGTGGCCGGCGTGGACCTCAACCCGGAGACCGATGACCAGGAAGCGATCGAGCGCGCCGAGCGCCTGCGCGGCGTCTACAACAGCGATTACTTCCGCAACGTGCTGCGCAACGACCTGTTCGAGCGCAAGCTCACTGACCGGCTGATCGAGATCGCCACCGAGGGCAAGGGCGCCGTCATCAACGCCTGGGAGCCGTCCGAGGATACGGGCGAGAGCGCCGAGCCGGACACCGCCGAGACCGACGATGCCGGTGAGGCCGCCGAGGCGGAGCCGGTCGCGAAGGCCGACGACGCGGGCGACGAGTAATCGCACCTACGATCTCAACGAACGGGGTTGGCACGTTGCCAACCCCGTTTTGCATGCCCCGACGACTGGCGATGCGCCGTTTTCCCGACCTGTCCACACCGTATGCTTGACCCATGACGACTGCGCACGACTCCGACCATCTCGATCAGTACCGCTGGCTCCTCTCCGATGCCGGGATGGCGGCGCTTGACCGCATCCGCGAGCTGCGCGAGCGAGGTGAATCGACGCTGCGCATCTCGGAACGGCTCCGCGGGGAGATCGATCCGGACCTCGTCGCCCTCGCGCTGACCCAGCACGAGCTGCGAGACCGCGCCGCCGCCAAGTTCACCGACGCTGACCGCCTCTTCTTCACGCGGGAGGGCCTGGAGCAGGCGACCTCGGACGTGATCGCCACGCACCGCGCGAGGCGCTTCGCGGGTATCACTTCCGTCGTCGATCTCTGCTGTGGCATCGGCGGCGACCTGATGGCGCTGGCGCAGGTCGATGGCATCACGCACCTTTCGGGCGTCGACCTCGACCCGGTCCACCTGCTCCTGGCGGGAACCAATGTCGACGTGGTCGCTCCGGGCAGGTCTCCTGATTTGATCTGTGCCGATGTCCGGGAGGTCGACCTGTCGCCGTACGAGGGCGTGTTTATCGATCCCGCGCGGCGTGATGTCCGTGGGCGGCTTGGCGGGATCACCAGCGAGCCGCCGCTCGAATGGGCACTCGCGCTCGCCCGGACGATTCCCCCGGTCGGCATCAAGACCGCGCCGGGCATCCCGCACGAGCTGGTGCCAGACGGCTGGGAGCTGGAGACGATCGCGCTGGGGCCGGACATCAAGGAGGCCGTTTTGTGGTCCCCTGCCCTCGCCGCCCGCACGCGCACAGCGTCGGTCATCAGCGGTCGCGAGATCCATCAGCTGGGATCCGTGCCGGGAGACCCGGTGCCGGTGCGTGAGCCGATGCCCGGAGCTTGGCTGCTTGACCCCAACCCCTCGGTCACGCGAGCGGGGCTCGTTGAAGATCTTGCCCGGAGCATTGACGCCGCAAAAGTCGACGAAGAGATCGCTTTTCTCGTCGCCGACCGTCCGGTCGAGACGCCGTTTGCTCGCGTGCTCCCGATCATCGATGCCCTGCCGTGGCACGAGAAGCGATTGAAGGCGCGCCTGCGCGAGCTCGATGCCGGGCCGGTCGATATCCGCCGCCGTGGATTGCCGGGAGATGTTGATCGCCTCACCAAACGGCTACGCGGCAAGGGTTCCCGACGGCTCGCGATTGCGATGACGCGCGTCCGGAATGCGCCGTGGGCGATCATCTGCGACGTGGAATGATCCCCGCCGGGCAATGTATGGTGTACGTGCGGAATCGGCATATCGTGTCGCTCACAATCCCGGAATGCAGTCGCACCCGGGATCACCTCATGCGCAAATGACCCGTTTGGGGAGTGGCGATCTCGACGATGCAAAGTATTATTGATTCCAGAAGCGATCTCGTCCCGGCAGTTCCCACATCACGGCCCTCGTCCGGGGCGACCGTCACCACACAACAGGAAGCGAGCCCGTTTTTCTATGGAACACCCCGACATCAAGAATCTCGTACCAATGGTGGTCGAGAGCACGAACCGCGGCGAGCGCGCGTTCGATATCTACTCCCGCTTGCTGAAGGACCGGATCATCTTCCTCGGCACCCCGGTCGAGAGCCAGATGGCGAACCTGATCATCGCCCAGCTGCTCTTCCTCGACCACGATGATCCTGAATCGGACATCAGCATCTACATCAACTCGCCGGGTGGCGAGGTCTATTCCGGCATGGCCATCTACGACACGATGCAGATGGTGCGGCCGGACATCAGGACCTACTGCGTCGGCATGGGCGCCAGCATGGCCGCCGTGCTGCTGGCGGGCGGAACGGTCGGCAAGCGGTACGCGCTGCCGAACAGCCGGATCATGATCCACCAGGGGTCTGGCGGGTTCCACGGCAATATCCCTGACCTGGAGGTGCAGGCCAAGGAGACCTTCTCCGTCATCAACAAGCTCACCGAAATCCTTGCGAAGCATTCCGGCCAGCCGTTCGACAAGGTCAAGGCTGACACCCAACGCGACTACTACATGACCGGCCAGGAAGCGATGGAGTACGGTATCGTCGACCACGTACTCGAGCCGGCCGAGATCGACCTGTCGAAGCTCGGTCGAAACGCAGACAAGGACTAGCGTCCGCTTCAACGAATCGTTGCGCCATTTCCCGATCCAGCAATCGTCCGGCGCAACAGGGAACCAACGTCATGAGACGCGAGGTGCATAGTGCATTACCGGTGTTCATTTTGTAACAAGGGCCAGGAAGAAGTTCGCCGCCTGATCGCAGGACCGAACCAGGTCTACATTTGCGATGAGTGCGTGCAGCTTTGCCGGGAGATCATCGACGAGGAGGAACCGGCCACCCCGAAAGTGGAGCCGGTCGCGACCAACGTCCCGACGCCCAAGGCCCTGTATGAACATCTGAATAACTACATCGTCGGCCAGGACCGGGCGAAGAAGATCCTCTCGGTCGCGGTCTACAACCATTACAAGCGAATCAACGCCGGTATCGAGGAAGACGACGGGGTCGAGCTCCAGAAGAGCAACGTCCTGCTTGTCGGCCCGACCGGATCCGGAAAGACCTACCTCGCGCAGACGCTGGCCCGAATCCTCGATGTGCCCTTCTCGATCGCGGACGCAACGGCCCTCACCGAGGCCGGGTATGTCGGCGAGGATGTCGAGAACATCCTCCTGCGGCTGATCCAGAACTCTGGCGATGTCGCCCGCGCCCAGCGGGGCATCATCTACATCGACGAGATCGACAAGATCGCCCGCAAGTCGGATAACCCGAGCATCACGCGGGACGTCTCCGGCGAGGGTGTGCAGCAGGCGCTCCTCAAGATCATCGAGGGCACGGTTGCGAACGTGCCGCCCCAGAGCGGCCGCAAGCATCCGCACCAGGAATACATCCAGATCGACACGAAGAACATCCTGTTCATCTGCGGTGGCGCCTTCGAAGGGCTGGAAGAGATCGTCGCCAAGCGCATCGGCAAGCAGAGCGTGATGGGCTTCGGCCATGACGACGACGAGGCCGTCGATATCGAGAACCCGCTGCAGCACATGAGCCACGACGACCTGATGAAGTACGGGCTGATCCCGGAGTTCGTCGGTCGCCTGCCCGTCTCCGTCTCGCTGGATCACCTCTCGATCGATGAGCTGATGCAGATCCTCACCACGCCGAAGAACGCGGTGGTCAAGCAGTACCAGAAGTTCTTCGCGCTGGACGACGTGGAGCTGATCTTCACCGATGACGCGCTCGAGGCGGTCGCGAAGCAGGCCGAAGAGCGCAAGACCGGCGCCCGTGGCCTCCGCACCTCGATCGAGGATGTCCTCCTCGAGGTGATGTACGAGATCCCGTCGCTCGACAATGTCCGCAAGTGCATCGTGGACGCGAACGTGATCACCAATCGCTCGCGCCCGCTGCTACTCTCGGTCAACGAACAGCCGATCGAGTACGCGCAGACCGCGTAATCATCAAGACGCTTCAACACAAGACCGGCCTCGCAAATGCGGGGCCGGTCTTGTCATATCCGGTTCCGGATCGCCTCGCGCACCGCCCGGCGGAGCCACCGGCTGTTGAGGGCATCGGTGGAGTCGATGAACTGGTCGATACCGCCGAGGCCGACCGGAAGGGACGCCAGCTCAGAGC
Source organism: uncultured Sphaerobacteraceae bacterium (assembly GCA_964624125.1). Classification (GTDB taxonomy): domain Bacteria; phylum Chloroflexota; class Chloroflexia; order Thermomicrobiales; family UBA6265; genus UBA6265. The sequence continues at coordinate 8,797 of CAZVAA010000007.1, forward strand.
CACGAAGGGTGGCTGCCAGCGCGTCCGCGACGCGCCCGGCACCGATCACCGTGAATGGCCGGGCATGAAACGGCCGTGGTGACGGGTCGATCTCTGACGTCATGCCCAGCGCATTGTGTGCACGGACCAGCGCCGATGTCGCCGCGACGACACCGGCTTCCCGCGCTCGCCACTCCCCCGCCTCGCGCACCGCGTCCAGATGGGGTTGCAGCTCCGCGGATATTTCCAGCCGCGAGAACGCGGTGCCCAGCCATTTCGCGTAGGGCGCATAGTGCCGTGCCTGTGAGAGCGCCAGCCGCATGACGTCCTCTACCAGCCGCGCACCGATCACGAAGGAGCCTGTCTCGTCCCCGACCTCGCCGGTGCGCCCGACAAAGGGCTCGATCTGCGAGATGCGCGTCCACAACGCCGCCATCCGGTATCGCCAGACGGCATCCGGGTAGAACGCCAGTGACGTGCGCAGGCGGGTCAACGCGCCCGAATCATCCCGGAACACCTCGCCCGCGGTGACTTCCAGTAATTGCTGGTCGCTGATCGAGAGCCAGAACGCGGGGGCATTCTCATCACCCGGCGCGAAATCAAGGCGCCCGCGAACGGCATCGAGCGTCGTTACCTCTACGCGGTGATGCAGTGGCGCATCGCTCGCGGGATTGGCGGGAACCAGCACGCCGGGATCGCCCGGCGCATCCTGGAAGAACACCGGGAAGCCGTGAAAGGCGGATGGCAGGGCGGACGTCATGAGATCCCGCAGGCGTTTCCCGACGTTCCGCTCGTCCGAACCATCCAGCACCAGCACGCATCGCGGTCCCCAGTCGTGGTCCATCGACCGCGGCGTGTCATACCCCAACACATCGGACCCCGCGCCGAACAGACCGGCTGCATAGCGCAATCCGGGCAACGCACCCGAGACCACCGGCTCGATCACCTCGTGAAACAACGCGCGAGAGAGCTCAAGTCCCGGCACGAATGCTGACCCTTGATCGTGCTGCTTCATTCCGGGTTGTTCTCCACCTTTTCACCGCCATTCCAGACCGGATTCCGATGATATCAGGCTTCGTCCGCGAAACGGCGGCGAGATTCTTGCGTGGACACAGGGCCAACTGCACATTGGGGTCAGAAGGATCCTAAGGAACAACGGAGTTCACACGATGATTGAGGAGATCAGGGCCGGACTACAGAGCGTTCGCGTGCTTATTTCCGGACGCGTCCAAGGCGTCGGTTTTCGCCATGCCGCACGGAAGCAGGCGGAGGCGCTCGGCATCGATGCCCACCCGGTCAACCGGGAAGATGGCACGGTCGAGATCGAGGTACGAGGTGAGGAGGATGCCGTGAGGCGTTTTGTCGAATGGTCGCGACAGGGGCCGCCACGAGCCCGCGTAGACGATGTGGTGGTCATCCAGCGTGGAGGCCAACCCAGGGGATTCTCCTGACCGGTACCCCCTTAGGGGATAGACGGAGCCGCGATTGCAACCGGCAAGCGATACAGATTCGGGGAGTGAGAGTATGGATCGCGACATGCATGGACAAGACCCGTCGGTGCGCCAACCAGGGTCGTTGACGCGCCGGCGCTTCTTGCAACTCGTTGGGGCGACCGCAGGGTCCGCCGCCGCGCTCAACATGATGGCGGCCTGGGGCCTTCAGCCAATGGGCGGACAGAGCGCACCGCCAGCACTGGACGGTAATGGCAACGGGACCAAAGTGCTCGTCCTGGGCGCGGGCCCGGGCGGATGCCCAACAGCGTACGAGCTCATGAAGCTCGGCTATGACGTGACCATCATCGAAGCACGAGATCGCGTCGGCGGGCACGTGTTTACCGTTCGTGGCGGCTCGAAAACAGAAGAGTATGGCCTCGGCGAACAGGTTTGTGAATGGCCCGAGGGGTTCTGGTACGATGCCGGGCCATCGCGCATTCCGTTCTTCCACCGAAGCTTCTTCCACTATTGCCACGAGTTCAACATCCCGTTGATGGATCACAAGAACCTCAACCTCAACGGCTTCGTCTATGCGGAAGGTATCGAGGGCAATCTCGACGGCCAGAAAATGCGCCTGCATGAATTCCAGGCCGACATGGCCGGGTATACCGCGCAGTACCTTGCGACCGCGATCGACCAGAACGCGCTCGACCAGCCGTTGAGTCCGCTGGATGCCGAGCTGTTCAAGAATTACCTCATCAACTGGGGAATCCTCGACAGCAGCGACCTGCAGTACATGGCCACGGATCACCGGGGCTACGTCACCATGCCGGACGCCTTCTCCCCCGGCGAAATCGCGGCGCCATATCCGCTCGAGGACCTGCTGCCGTTCGCGTCGTCCATCCTCCAGTCCAATGGCGGGTATCTCGCCGCGACATCGGTGTTCGACTGGCAGACAACGCTGGTCAAGCCGAAGGATGGCGTCGACCGGCTCTACGAAGTCGGCTTCAGGGAAGCCTTCGGTGATCGCATCAAGCTCAACAGCGAGGTCACGGAGATCCGCCAGAGCGAGGACGGCGTTCGGGTGGTCTACCTGAACAAGGAAACCGGCGAGACCGAGGAGATCGAGGGCGACTATGTGATGTGCAACATCCCGCTCTCTGTCCTTATCAAGATCCCCGGCGACTTTTCCACCGAGATGACCGAAGCGATGCGTCGCGTGCCCTACGCGATGGCGCTCCGCCTCGGGCTCGGCTTCAACCGTCGCTTCTGGGAAGAGGATGACTGGATCTACGGTGGACAATCGTTCACGAACATCCCCGAGATCGGGATCCTTGACTACCCGGATGACAACTATGGCGCCGAGGGCGGCGTGATGCTGGGGCTGTACAACTTCGACGACATGGCCGCCAAGATCAGCGACCTGGATTACGAGGAACGCAACCAGTTCGCGCTCGAGCACGGCAGCAAGATTCACCCGCAGATGAAGGAGGAGTACCATTCCGGCTTCTCCGTCGCCTGGCACCTCGAGCCCTACAGCCTTGGAGGCTGGCCAGACTACACCTCCCAACTTCGCAATGAAGTCTTCCCGGTGCTCCAGGAACCGGACGGTCGCATTTATCTCGTGGGCGAGCACCTCAGCCATGTCAACGCGTGGATCGAGGGAGCTGTCCAGGCCGCCTGGATGCAGGTCGAGAAACTGCATACCCGCGTCATGCAGGGCTAATGTGACGACATGCCCCCGCGGGCTTGAAAGGCAGAGGGTGAACCCATGAACATGGCGCAAAGCCTGCAGAAGCGAATTGCGGTGCTGATCGGTGCGGTTGTCCTCCTGGTCGCCGGCGCGATACCGCTCATCGGGACGGCACAGGATGCGACGCCGACGGACGGGCTCAGCGATGAATGGCTGATCCAGGAAGGTGAAGCGATCTACAACAATGTCTGCGTCGCCTGTCACCAGCCGGACGGCCAGGGGGTCGAGGGCGTGTATCTCCCGATCGCCAATAACCCGCTGATCACCAACGAAGACCCGACGTACCTGATCTCGGTGATCCTGACCGGGCGGGGAGGTATGCCGACCTTCGCGAACATCTACACGGATGAGGAGATCGCCGCCGTCTCGACCTTTGTTCGCCAGAACTGGGAGAACGACGCCGGCCCAGTCTCCGCCATCCAGGTGGCCGAGATTCGCGAAGAGGTGATCGCCAAGCCGGATGCTTCGCCGACACCGATCGGCCAACGCCCGGGCGGCAACGTCGAATCGACGCCGGAGGCCACGCCGCAGGAGTGATCGATTTCGACGACAAGCGACTGGAGGCCGGCCACAAGGCCGGCCTTCATCATGTCCCGATCTCCAGGCATCGCCAGGATTGTATACAACGTGCGAAAATGCCCGGGTTGAAACATCCGGACTCGTCCTTTTCCAAGGAGACCCTATGGCACACGCATCGCTCGAACCCGTTTCCCTCTTCGGCAGGTCGCTGCCGCCAATCGCCATCGGCTGCGCACCCCTGGCCAGCATGGAGGACACCTTCGGGTACTCCGTGCCGGAGGACGTCGCCCACGCCACGATCCGCGCGGCGCTCGAGAGCCCGCTGAACTGGCTCGATACGGCGGCGGCGTATGGCGATGGCGAGAGCGAGCGCCGTATCGGTCATGTCCTGAGGGAACTGGGCGGGTTGCCCAGTGATGCGTTCCTCAACACCAAGATCGGCGCGAGCCCGGAAGGCGACTTCGATGCGGAGACGGTGAAGCGCCGCTTCGAGCGCAGCCAGGAACTGCTTGGCATCGAACGCTTCGATCTTGTCTACCTGCATGACCCCGAGCAGCGTCCCTTCGAGGAGATCACCGCGCCGGATGGGCCACTTCGCGTCCTGACCGACCTTCGCGAGCAGGGTGTGATTGGCCACCTCGGGGTCGCCGGTGGGCCAATCGACCTGATGATGCGGTATGTCAACACCGGCATCTTCGACGCCGCCATCACCCACAACCGCTTTACGCTGCTCGAGCGAAGCGCCGAGTCCCTGCTCGACCTCTGCCACGAGAAGGGCATCCCGCTCACCAACGCCGCCCCGTATGGCGGTGGCATGCTGGCCAAGGGACCGTCCCAATACCCCCGCTATGCGTACCGGGATGCCGACAGCCAGCTGGTTGAAACGGCCAGACAATTCGAGGACATCTGCGCGCGGTACGACGTCCCTCTCGCCGCGGCCGCCGTCCAGTTCTCGATGCGGGATCCCCGTGTCGATGCCACGATCATCGGCGTGAGCCGCCCGGAGCGGATCCAGCAGACCATCGACCTGGCGACCATCGAGATTCCCGACGAGTGCCGGAAGGAATTGATGGCGGTCCCGGTGCCCTAACCTGCACGGCGGTCCCAGATATGGATCGGGCCGCGCAGCGTCAGGGCTGATCGCCTGCCCATGGCGGAGATCGGTCAGTCCTGCCCGATCTCCGCCGGAATTTTCCCCTGCTCAGGATTGTCATTTCCCCACATCTGGTCGAAGATATCCCTACATACCGGGGGTGAAATCCCGCCCCAATGGGGGTTGTGTACCGACGAGGATCCGTTACGGGTCCTCGTCGTCATGCGGCAGGCGATGTTCCATGGCCTGTCGAATCCGGGGAGACGGAATGGTTCATGATGCACTGGGGCAGGCAGGTCCCGTTCGACACGCCGGGTCGTTGACGCGGCGGAGATTTCTCCAGACGGTGGGTGCCACAGCAGGCTCCGCGGCGGTGCTGAACATCCTCACGGCATGGGGCCAGGTTCCCGCCGAAGGGCAGCAGGAGCCGCCGAAGCTCGACGGCAACGGCGAAGGGACGAAGGTCATCGTGGTTGGCGCGGGACCGGGTGGCGCTGTCGCGGCCTATGAGCTGATGAAGCTCGGCTACGACGTCACCGTGGTCGAGGCGCGCGACCGTGTCGGCGGCCACGTCTTCACCGTCCGCGGGGGATCGAAGACCGAGGAATATGGCAAGGGCGAACAAGTCTGCGACTGGCCGGAAGGCGTCTGGTGGGACGCGGGACCGTCGAGAATCCCGTTCATTCATCGCAGCTTCTTCCACTACGCCAAAGAATTCAATATCCCGCTGATCAAGCACAACAACTACAACATGGCCGGCTATATCTACATGGAAGGTATTGAGGGCCAGCTCAACGAACAGCGCGTCCGCGTCAATGAATTCATGGCGGATATGAGCGGCTACACCGCCCAGTACCTCGCCACCGCGCTCGACCAGGGTGCGCTGGACGAGGAAATGACGATGGAGGACGCCGAGTACATCAAGTCGTACCTCCTGAACTGGGGCATGATCGACTCGTCAGACCTCACATACACGGGCTCCTCCCGCCGGGGCTACTCGGTGTTGCCTGACGTCAACTCCGCCGGAAGCTACAACGACCCGTACGCGCTCTCCGACCTTGCGCCGTTCGCCGCGGCCACCCTGCGCGCCGCAGGCGGCTACCTCAGCGCAACCCCGAGCACGACCTGGCAGGACACCATGGTCAAGCCGGCGGAAGGCGTTGGGCAGCTCTACGACGAGGGATTCCGGAACGCGCTTGGTGACCGGGTTCGCCTTAACTGCGAGGTCACCGAAATCGACCAGGGCGAGGATAGTGCCCGGGTGGTCTACCTGAACAAGGAGACCGGCGAGACCGAGGAGATCACCGGCGACTACGTGGTGTGCAACATCCCGTTGTCGGTGCTCCTGAAGGTCAAGACGAACTTCTCGTCCGAGTTCACCGAAGCCATCCGCTCCGTGCCGTATGCGATGGCGGTCCGGATGGGTATTGGCTACAAGCGCCGCTTCTGGGAAGAGGATGACTGGATCTACGGTGGCCAGTCGTACACCAATATCCCGCTGCTCGGCACGCTGGATTACCCGGACGACAACTTCGGCGCGCCCGCCGGCGCGATGCTCGGCCTGTACGTGACCGGCAACAACGCGGCACAGGTCAGCGCCCTTTCGTACGAGGAGCGCGTCGACCTGGCGCTCGAGCATGGCAGCAAGGTCCACCCGCAGATGCGAGATGAAGTGATCTCCGGGTTCTCCGTGGCGTGGCACCTCGAGCCCTACAGCCTGGGCGCGTGGCCAAGCTACACCCAGCGCACCCGGGCGGAGTACATGCCGACACTGCAGGAGCCTGATGGCCGTGTCTACCTCGTGGGTGAGCACCTCAGCCACGTCAACTCCTGGATCGAAGGCGCCCACCAGGCTGCCTGGATGCAGGTCGAGAAGCTCCACACCCGCGTGATGCAGGGCTGATTGCCGTCATTTGTCGGGGCGTATGCCCAACCGGAAAGTGAACGATGAGCATTACCAAATCAACGCCCGCCCGGATGATCACCCTGCTGGGGATCGTTGCCCTCATGATGGTGGCCAGCATCCCGCTGCTGGGCAGCGCGCAGGACAGCTCGCCTCTCACCGAGCAGGAGCTGATCGAGGAAGGCGAGAAGATCTACAACAACGTCTGTATCGCCTGTCACCAGCCGGACGGCCAGGGCATCGAGGGCATCTACCTGCCGCTCGCCGGCAACCCCCTGGTGACGCTAGAAGATCCGACCTACCTCATCACCACGGTGCTGAATGGCCGTGGCGGCATGCCGCGCTTCGACACCTCGTATGATGATGAGGAAATCGCCGCCATCACCACCTATATCCGCCAGGAATGGGGGAATGAAGGCGCACCGGTCTCGGCGGAAGAGGTCAGCGAGGTGCGTGAGCAGTACCTGATGACCACCCCGACGCCGGAAGCACAGGTCCCGGCCGGCCAGCACAGCGGAACGCCGGCGGCCAGTGGCGACGCCACGCCCGAGGCCACGCCGGAGGACTAAACCTCGCACGGGGCGACAGGCCAGGGTTGGAGCGGGCCGGCAATGCCGGCCCGCTTCATACCGCCAGACCGGCGAACCTTGCGCATTTTCCGGGGTCCATGTATAGTCACGGACATGGAAACGAACGTGCGTCACACCACCGGCACCCATATGCAGATGACCACCTCGATGATGACTACCATTGAGATGATTATTTGCTGGCCTGCCGGGCCGGGTGTTTGCTGACGCACTGAGACGAGTCACCAAACGCAAACCGGAACGGCAGGCGGGAGCGAACACCACGCTCTCGCTTTTTTGTGTGCAGGGAACCACCACTTCTTTTCAGGCTCACGGCGAGCAACGGCGCTTCACCGGGAACCCAACGGGACGACGACCTGTCCCACCTATCCAGCAAGACGGCCACGGGCCAGCACCCGGATACCCAGGTGAGGAGATCAGTCAATGCGAGTCCTTAAGTTCGGCGGAACATCGGTCGGGGACGCCAGGCGCGTCCGGGAAGCGGCGCGTATCGCGCGCAACACCCCGGGCACCAACGTCATCGTCGTTTCCGCCTGCGGTGGCGTCACCAACCTGTTGCTCGACGCCGGCCGCGCCGCCGCGCGCGGCGATCGCGACGCCATGCGCTCCGCCGTCAACGATATCCACGCCAAGCACGATAACGTCCTCTCCGGCCTGGGGAACGACGAGCTGCAGCACGCCTGTCGCGCTGCCGTCGACCACATCCACACTTCCCTGGAACACACCCTCGACGACATCCTCGCCGGGGGTGAACTGACTCCGGCGCTTTCCGACCGGCTTGTCTCCCACGGCGAAAAGTCGATGGTGCACATGATGTCCGCCACCTTGCGGGACCTCGGGACGGACGCGGCCCCGGTCTACACCGACACGGTGCTTGCCACCGACGGCCGCCACACCAGCGCCCGGCCAAACCGCGAGAAGACGCGCGAGTGCGCGCAGCAGGTGATCCGCCCCCTGCTCGATGCCGGCACGACCGTCGTGGCGACGGGCTTCATCGGATTCGGGCCGGATGGCGCCACGACGACGCTCGGCCGCAGTGGGTCTGACTACAGCGCGACGCTGATCGGCGCGGCGATCGATGCCGACGAGGTCCAGATCTGGACGGATGTTCCCGGCGTCCTCTCGGCCGATCCCCGAAAGGTTGCCGCGGCCCGCATCGTCTCCGAGATCAGCTACGATGAAGCGCAGGAGCTCGCCCACTTCGGCGCGAACGTGCTGCATCCACGCACGATCCGGCCGGCCGTCGCCCAGAACATCCCGGTTCGCATCCTGTCGACGTTCCAGCCCACCAACTCCGGAACCGTTGTTCGCGAGCAGGCCGCGGCGCAGCGGATCAAGGCCACCACGGCGCTAAAGGGGCTGACCTTGCTGACGGTCGATGTCCCCGAGCTGGAGGACCTTGCGCCGGCCGCGTCGGTCGTATTCCGGGTGCTGCACGAGCAAAGCGTCGAGATCCTGACTGTTACGCAAGCGTCATCCCGGCGCCGCATGACCTTCATCGTCGACACCCTCGGCGGTGGTTGCGAGACGCTCAACCAGCATCTCATGGCCGGACTCGACGACCTCGAGGTCGACATCAGGTGCAACGACGATGTGGCGGTGGTTGCCGCCGTTGGTGATGGCGCGGCGAACTCGCCCTCCTCGCTCGCTCGCATGCTTGCCGTCCTGCACCGGGCGGATATCGAGGTGCTGGCGTCGACACAACAGAACTCGAATGCCGCGATGGTGGTGGTCGTGCCGGAGCACGCATCGGAGCAGGCCGTACAGGCCGTCCACGACACGTTCATCGGCGCATCGCGCCAGCAACGGCGCTCCACGAGCCGCCGACGCCGGGAGCTGATGAGCGAATCGCTCCGCGTTGGTTGACCTGAATACATGAGATCGAACGGCGGCGGGTCCTGATACCCGCCGCCATTGAGTACACACCGATGAAAGGACCCAGTGCAATGAGTGATGGACGGATTCCGGTCGCGATCCTTGGCGCCACCGGCAACGTCGGCCAACGGTTTATCGAGCTGCTGCAGGACCACCCATGGTTCCGCGTCGCCGAGCTGGTCGCCTCCGACCGTTCCGCCGGCAAGAGCTACCGGGAAGCCACCGACTGGCGGCTCGGCTCGCGCATGCCGGACGACGTCGCCGACCTGACCGTGCAAGACTATGACGCCGACCTGCAAAGCACCATCGCGTTCTCGGGCTTGCCCGGAGAGGTCGCGGGCGACATCGAGCAGCGCCTGGCGAAGAACGGCCTCGCCGTCCTCTCCAACACCTCGACGCACCGGATGGAGCCGGATGTCCCGCTCCTGATTCCGGAGGTGAACGCGGACCATGTCGAGGCAATCAAGACGCAGCAGCAGAACCGGGGCTGGAGCGGCTTCATCGCCACTAACCCGAATTGCTCGACGATCCACCTCGTGCTGGCGCTCAAGCCGCTCCATGACGCATTCGGGATCGAGGGCGTCCTGGCCGCAACGCTGCAGGCTGTCTCCGGCGCGGGGTATCCTGGCGTCCCGTCGCTCGACATGATCGACAACATCGTGCCCTACATTCCGGGCGAGGAAGAGAAAATCGAGACCGAGGCGCAGAAGCTGCTCGGCACCTGGAGCGACGGCGCCTTCGCCCCGGCGAGCTTCGCCCTCTCGGCCCATTGCAACCGCGTGCCGGTGCGCGATGGCCACACCGAGTGCGCATCGGTGCGGCTTGCCAGGCCAGCGACACCCGCGGAGGCGATCGAGGCATTCGAGTCGTTCCGAGGTCTCCCGCAGGAGCTCAACCTCCCGAGCGCCCCGGCGCAGCCGGTCATCGTGCGGCGGGAGGCGAACCGGCCCCAGCCGTCGCTGGACCGGGATGATGCCAACGGGATGGCGTCGATTGTCGGCCGCGTCCGCGAATGCCCGCTGATGGGGCTGAAGTTCGTCGTGCTCGGGCACAACACCGTTCGCGGTGCCGCCGGCGCGTCGATCCTCAACGCCGAGCTGTTCCGGGAGCAGGGTCTGCTGCCCGCCTGACGTGCCGCCAATCAGCACGGCAATTCGCACCACTATCCGAACACGGCTGGCCCGAAGGCTGGCCGTGTTCGTTGCATCCGGGCGCCGGAGCACGATCCCATAAACGTGAGATGCGCGGCAGGCCCTTAAAGCGAAGATACCGGACATCAGTGTCCGGCATCTCCCTGTGAGTGGAGGAAAAGGGGAATAGATTGTTGTTCCTGCCATACTTTCCGTCAGGAAAGCTCTCCATGGAGGAACCCAGACCCACGCGCATCATGATCCAGCACCACACGAGATCATTGCTGATGTCACGGTTGGGTTCTCGGAGCCTGCGCCTGGTAACACGGTGGCTGGTCCGTATTCGTTACCTGCCGGTCCCCCTCGCACCCAACGAGGTCAATTACATTGTGCCACCCCCGCCGTATGTGTACATCCGCAAAAACACGTAGTTTTATCCCAGATGAACTACGTAGGCGAAAAAACGCTTAACCAGGTTTAGAATTTACGGGTCGAACGGCTATCTTCTTGCTTAACCATGGCCCTGACTGCACTCATAGACAGGAAATACCGCGTTCGTTCGCGACCTGAAAGGATCCCGATGTCCCAGGATTTTGTCCGCTCCCAGCACAATCGCGCGGCCCAGGCGCGCGAGAATCTCGTTAATGCCCTTCGCCAGTGCGGAGACCTGGCCGACGCCGTCGAATCGTTCGAAGGCGCCGAGTTGCTCGAGGTCCTCGATTACCTCGACAGCCTCCGCTTCGTCATGGCCGAATCTGGCCAACTCCTTCAGGGGGTGCTGCGCAGCGAGACCTCCTGATCCCGCAGCGCGGCAGGGGGCGAACCTTGCAATCCGCCCCCTGCGGATGTGCCTACCCGATCGGCTCGAAGACCCGTGCCGTGAGATCCGGCGTCTCCATATTCGGGTCCAGCGGGAAGATCGGCCGCTGGACACGCTTGAACACGAAGTTCGGGATATCCTGGTTCACCGCGCCGGGGGTCAGGGCGAGGAATGCCGCCGATGCGACTTCCCTCAGCTCCGGCTCCAGGTATCCGATCTTCACTACGGTGATGTCGTGGTCCTTCGGATGCAACCTGATATTCTCGAATTCCACCATGCGGTGATACGGCTTGCGACGGCTCGGCACGATCACATGCACCCCGCCCGATTTGATCACGACGATGTCGCCGCCCACCTGGTCGTTCTCGTAGATACTGTAGACCGTGCCAGGCAGCTCCAGCGGAAATCCGTTGACCGGGTCGTTCACCCCGCCAATCGTCACCGTCACCTCAGCGCCCTCGCCCGCCGCCTTCGCCGTCGCGACAGCCTCCGCGTTGGGGACAGCCGCCACGATCGCGGTCCGATCGCCGGAGGCGAGCTCTTCACGCGCGAGCAACCGCTGCACCATCAGCGGGATATCCCCTGCCCCGCCGGCCGTCGGGTTGTCGCCCGAATCGCTGATGACGACCGACTTCTGGTTGAGGGACAGCGCCTGGTCGATCGTCCAGTCCGCGTCTCCCGTGGGCACCCCGAAGTCGAAATCCGCCCGCGCGTCCCAGTAACGCCGGGCGATCTTCTCCGCCTCGGCAGCAATCGCCCCGGGATCCGTCCCCGTCACCACAGTCGTCGCACTCGCGCGCGGCTGGTCCGCCCAGACGTAGCCAACCCAGAGCGACGCATCGAGTACGCCCGGCACATCGTCTGATACCACCAACTTGCCGTAGACCGTCTTGCCCGGCTCCCAAAAGGTGCTGGTGCGCTCGCCCGGCAGGACCACCGGAATTCGTACCCACGCGCGGTGCGGCCGGATGCCGTCGTCCAGCACCTGCAACAGGTTGCGGACGGCCCGCGCCTTCGTCTCCATCGCGTCGACGTGCGGCGCCTGGCGATAGGCGGTAAAGATATCGACCGCCCCCACCAACACCTCGCTCACGTTACCGTGGAGGTCCATCCCGGCGGAGATCACGCAATCCGGCCCGACCATTTCCCGGATCGCCGTGACCAGGTCGCCTTCGGCGTCGTCCATCCCGATCACGCTCATCGCGCCGTGGATGTCGAAAAAGAAGCCGTCCAGTGGCAACGCCGCCTGGAGTCGTTCGAGCAACTCGCCCTTCATCGCGTCGTAAGAAGCTCTCTCGACCGGACCGCCGGGAATCGACCGCGCCTTCAGCGTGCCGAGCCAGGTAACGTCCTGCCGCCCCTCAAATGTGCCGTTCTCGAAATACGGATAGCTCTCGGCAATCTCGTCACCGCGCAGGATCCAGAAATTATCCGTGGTACTCGGGAGCGGCGAGAACGTGCTGCTCTCGATCGCGATGCCGCCAATGCCGATCCGGTACTGCTTCTTTTCGCTCATGGGTGGGGATGAACCTCGTCAATGGTCTCGAACGCGGCCGGCACCGATTACCGGCCAATCGCAACCAACTTACCAGCGAACCGCCTCGCCGTCATCAGGTATTTGCACCCGTTCCATATGGACGCCGAGGGCGGGTAATCGTGCGCGATAGTGGTCGCGCGTCTCCAGGCAGTGGTTGATGGCTTCCAGGTGCACCACGACCAGCATCGCCTCCGGCGCGGAAGCATGAACACGGGCAATGTCCTCCGCCGTCATCACGATCGGGTCGCCCTCCAGGAACCGCGCGCCGCTCGCATTGACGATGATCACCTCCGGCGCATACGTCGCGATGGCGTCCGCCACCTCCTCGCACCAGATCGTATCGCCGGCGAGGTACATGGTTGGTTCGTCGGCCGTCCGGAAAACGAACCCGGAGACCGGCGCCATCGCCGCGCCGATCTCGCCGGTCCCATGCTGGCCACCGGTGCGGGTGATCTCAATGTCGCCAACGACCGCGGCACGTCCTACCGGCCGCAGGTCGGTGAAGCCATGGGCGCCGAGTCGCTCAACATCCTCCGGCTGGCACAGGAGCGGCAGCGCCGGATCCAGTACCTCAACCGCCGCGTCGTCGAAATGATCGCGATGCAGGTGCGTGATGATGGCGGCGTCGATGCCGGAGATCGCGTCGCGCCAGCCCTCCGGCATCGGCACCAACGGGTTCGGCTTCTGATTCGGCGTGTTTTCGACCGGGGGCCGGGCGCCGGCATCGTCGAACGCCGGGTCGATCACGAATCGCCTGCCGCCATATTCGATGACCGCCGTGGCATTGCGCAGGAGTTGGTAACGCACGCTCGCCTCCAAATTCGAGTAGTCGGATCAGGTTCTCAACATGATGCCTGACCGGCGCAGCGAAAATGCGTCAATAATCCGGCCGTCGCGTCCGGATTCGCCAGCGGTAAGGGTGTATCATCGTCGTCATTACCCGGCGTGTCCGCTACCTCACGTCGCTGAACATCACACCAACCGGTCCTCCGGATCGTCGACAGCGCACGTTTCGCGTGCGGGTTTCGTCGTGGCTCGCGAACGTCACACCATGCCCGCGCCTGGATACCCGAAGGGTATACTTCCCATGCAACCCGAACTCACATCTATCCTGGATCGTCATCACGCCGAAGAAGGCTTCGCCGGCACCGTCCTCATCCGCCGGGGCAGCGAGGACATCGTCCACAAAGGGTATGGACTCGCCCATCGAGGATTCTCCATCCCGAACGGCCCGGAGATGCGCTACGACATCGCCTCCGTGACCAAGATCTTCACGGCCGCGGCGATCATGCAACTCGTCGACCGGGGTGAGATCTCGCTCGATACACGCGTGATGCCGTTCCTCGGGATCGACGGCACGAAGATCAGCGACGAGGTCACCGTCTATCACTGCCTCACCCACACGTCGGGCATCGCCGACGACGCCGACGAGGAGGCGGGCGAGGACTATGAACTGCTCTTCGTCGACAAGCCGAACTACTCGATCCGCGAGACCCGGGACTTCCTGCCGCAGTTCGTGCACAAGGACCCGGTGTTCCAGCCCGGCGAGAAGATCCGCTACAACAATGTCGCCTATGTGTTGCTCGGCCTCATGGTCGAGAAGGCAAGCGGCCTCTCCTATCGCGACTATGTGCGGCAGCACATCTTCGTTCCCGCCGGGATGGAAGGCGCCGATTTCTGCGCGATGGATGGCACCTGCGCCAACTTCGCCGAGCACTACAAGCGCATCGAGCGCGAGAACGGCGAAGGCGAATGGCGGAAGAACATCTACTCATACCCGCCCATTGGCTCGCCAGACGGCGGAGCGACCGTGACCGCCGATGACCTCGCCCGGTTTATCACGGCGCTGGGTGACCATGCGCTCATGAGCGAGCAGGCGTCCGCGCAACTGCTCAGCCCGCAGGTCAAGCGACGGGACATCGAGGGCGGAAGCCTCTGGAACGGATTCGGGCTGGAATTCGAGCTGGACATGGACGGTGGGATCGTCCGCCTCGGCAAGGATGGCATCAACGCCGGCGTCGCCAGTAACCTCGCCTACTTCCCGAACACGGATACCACCTGCGTGCTGCTCGCCAACCACGACTGCGACGTCTGGTCCTTGCAAGAGGAACTGGACGGGGTATTGCTGGAGCCCGACTCGCGCCAATAGTGAAAACAGCCCCGGCGGAATCGTCCGCCGGGGCTGTTGCTTCATCGCTTCCAGCGAAGGCTACTCAGTCACCCAGGCGTCGGTGAGGGACCAGAGGTTGCCGAAGGCACTGTTGAAGGCATTGCGCACCCGGGTGTTCATCGGAACCACGCTCTGTCCGAAGAGGAGGTGGCCGTAGTGGGCATCGTCGTTGGAGACGTTGCCCTGCTCGATGATCAGCTCGCGCCGCTTCTCCGGATCCAGCTCGAGGATCGACTCATCGTTCAGCCGATCGTATTCCGGGTTGCAATGACGGGCGAGGTTAAACCCGGCGGGCGGGAACGCGTCGCAGCGATACAGGACACCCTGGTCGTCCAGGTTCCAGGTAATCCCGATGAGGGTGAGTTCGTAATTGCCCTGGATCGTCTGCTCGCTAATGGTCGGGATCGGGCCGGAGCGTGGCTGTACGTCGACGCCAATATCCCGGAAAACCTGCTGCAGGTATGGCACCAACTGCTCGTTGAGCGGCGTTCCCTCGCCATAGATGAACTCGACGCTGAACGGCTCGCCGTCCTTCTCGCGGATGCCATCACCGTCGGTATCCACCCATCCGGCTTCCTCGAGCAACGACGCGGCGAGTTCCGGATCGTAGGTGTAGACCGTGTTGACCCGGTCGGGCGCGTACGCGGGCGATGAGGGAGGCTGGACACCGATCGCAGGCGTCCCGATCCCCATCAGCATCGACTCCACGATCATCTCGCGATCGACCGCGTACATCAGCGCCTGGCGGACCTTCGTGTCCGCGAACGGCAACCCCTTCTCCACATCGGCGTTCATCAGGAACGAGTTGAACGACATCGTGTCGAAGGTCTCGATCTCGACCGACTCGATGCCATCGAAGCGATCGATCTGCGACGCCGCCATGCCCCGCATGGTGTCGGACTCGCCGGTGATGACGCTTTGCACGGCACTTTCGGGCTCGGTGATGACGCGGATCGTGAAGCGGTCGATATTCGGCACCCGCTCCGGTTGCCAGTAGTCCTCGTTGCGCTCGATCGTCACGTGATCCCCGAGCACCCATTCAACAAACTTGAACGGGCCCGAGCCGATCACCTGCGACGGGTCCGTGCCCGTTGATCCGGGAGATGAGGCCCACTCGCTGTGCGGGATGTCGCCCCAGATATGGGCGGGCATGATCGGGATCGAGGAGACGGTCTTCTCCAGGAAGAGCGCCACAGGTTCCTTGCTGACGATCTCAAAGGTATGGTCATCGACGGCGCGCATCGATGCAACCGATCCGGTGAACTCCGAACCCAGCGGGCTGATGGACTCTTCGGCCATCACGGCCTCGAAGGTCATCACGCAATCGTGCGCGGTCACCGGCTCCCCGTCGTGCCAGCGGGCGTCCTTGCTGAGGTAGAAGGTGTATGTCTTCCCGTCAGCGCCCACCTCCCAGTAGTCGGCGAGATCCGGCGCCATGGTGCCGTCAATTGGGTTTGCGCCGACGAGGTAGTTGAAGATGTTGTTGATCGCATAAAGCGCGATGATGTCCGATCGCACGACCGGGTTCAGCGTGGCGATATCCGAGGTCGACACCAGGATCACCTGCCCGCCGGTATTCTGCGGCTCCTCGAACGGCACCTGCTCCTCGAGCCAGGCCCGGTATTCGTCCCTGGTAATCGATTTCGTTGGTTCACCGACGGGGGTCGCGGCCGGCGAAGCCTCCTGTGCCATGGCCACATTGGCCATCATGCCCGCCGCCCCGGCGGAGATGCCGAGCGCAGTCGCAGTTTGCATGAACGACCGCCGGTCCATGCGGCCGGCACGCAGCCTGTCGGTCAATTTGGTGATTTCCACATCACTCATCTTCCTGCTCCCTCTCTATTTGACATGCCAGGGTCCCACTGACCTCATTATCCTGCATTCTCCGGCAGTCTCCTGAACCCGGCAATACCCCGTATGCATGGCTGCCCAGATTCCCGGTCGCCTTTCTCCACTTTGTCAAAGGAAATGTTGACAAAGTCCGAATCCATCGCTAATGTGAGAACGTCAACTGGAGCACACAATGAACAGGACCAGGGCAGAAGAACGGTTTTTCCAGAGCACACGCGGCCGCATCATGTCGCTCTTGCGGCGGAGTACGCGTACCGTCGATGAACTGGCCGCAGAGGTCGGCCTGACCGACAACGCCGTCCGCACCCACCTGACGACGCTGGAGCGGGATGGCCTTGTGCGCCAGGACAATGTCCGCCGCGGCATGGGCAAGCCGGCGTTCACCTACGTCCTTACGCCGCAGGCAGAACGCTTTTTCCCGAAAGCCGACGGCGAGCTCCTCGCCGAGGTAAGCTCCGTTCTTTCAGAGCAACTGCCTGGCGAGACCGTCGCGAACATCTTCCGCGAAGCCGGTCATCGACTCGCCGCCCGTCAAACCCCGACGACCGGTCCCCTTCCCGAGATGCTCGACCAGGCGCTCGCGCTGCTCGAGCATCTCGGTGGACTCGCCGACGTTGAGCAGGACGAGGCTGGCCAGCACATCCAGGGGTATAGCTGCCCGATCGCGAAGGCAGTCGAGGCCAACCCCGACGCCTGCCTTGCCGCCGAAACCCTTCTCTCCGACCTCCTCGATGTCCCGATCCGGGCGGAATGTGACCATGGCACGCCGCCCCGCTGTCGCTTTGCGGTGCTGGACTCCGCGCATCCCGGGGACCAACCAGCCCCGGGGGAAGGAGGCACGCCAGCCTGATTTCTCTCCTGTCCGGGCCAGGTCCGCACCGCCGTACCCGCCCGGCACCACGGGACCCCAGCGCCGCCCCGGCCCCTCACGCTCGTGATCGACCCGGCCGACGCGCGTATCACGTTCCAACACAACAGGAGATCCATCATGACCCCGATCGATCGATTCCGTCGATTGTCCGGCTATATCCTCGCCATGCTGTTCCTCGCGGCAGCGCCGGCTTTCGCTCTCGCGCAGGACGCCTCTCCCGCCGCCGGCACCCCCGCGCATCCGGTGCACATCCACGAAGGCACCTGCAGCGAACTGACCCCGGCTCCCCTCTATCCGTTGACCGATATCACGAACCCCGATACGTCCGGTGCCACTGGCGGCGTCGAAACAAGCGTGACGACCATAGATGCATCCTTTGACGAGCTGGTCGCCGGGGGCCTGGCGATCAACGCGCACGAAAGCGCGGAGAACATCGGGAACTACATCGCCTGCGGCGAGATCACCGGCGCGGTTGTCAGCGGCGAATCCGGCGACAGGATCGCCATCCCGCTTCGCCAGCTCAATGACTCCGGATACGCCGGGATCGCGGTGCTGACCGCAGCGGACGCCCAGACCACTGTCACCGTCTACCTCGCACAGGGGCTGATAGATGGCTGCGAGGCCACCGCAGCCGCTGACGACATGGCGGGCATGGACCACGGCGCCATGGGCGACGGCGTGCAGGTCGAGATCACCGGGTTCGCCTATAACCCCGGCACGATCACGATCCAGGCCGGTGAGAGCGTGACCTGGACCAACATGGATGCCGCCCCGCATACCGTGACGGCGCAGGATCGGGATGCCCTCCAGTCGGGAACGCTGAACCAGGGCGACACGTTCACCCAGACATTCGACACTCCGGGCACTTACGAGTACTTCTGCGAATTCCATCCAAACATGATGGGCGTCGTGGTCGTCGAATAGCGCACATGCGAAACGGGCAGGGTCGGTTTGACCCTGCCCGTTGGTTGTTCAAATACGAGACTACCGAGACTGCACGACCTCGTCTGTCGCCTGGTCTTCAACCGGACTCTCCGGCCCGGCCAAGAGCAAGCGCTCAGGAAACTGCTCATCGAAGATCCGAGCCGCGCGCTCCGGCAACATCCGTAATCGTTGGAGATGCGACAACTCACGCGGCAGGGAGTTGTGGTACTCGGCGATCTTCTTGTCGAGCGCGGCCGCCCGCTCAAGATACTGGCGGCGCACATGGTCACGCAACACCAGGATCTCCCCGATCGACGACGGTGGTTTGCGTCGCACCTTCACAACCTCGTCGACGCGGAACCACTCACGAAGGTGCGCCCAGAATTGCCACCACGGGATACGCGGCCGCTCCTCGTCCTCGTCCGGTTGCCCGCTCGAGGCGAGGTAGGCATCCCGCTCGGAGAGCAGCCAGTCCCGCGATCGCTCAAGGAAGAGTTCGAGCTCGGCGCGGAGCTTCCTGACCTGGTGCTCCAGCT
The DNA here is from genome assembly GCA_964624125.1 of uncultured Sphaerobacteraceae bacterium. Taxonomy (GTDB): domain Bacteria; phylum Chloroflexota; class Chloroflexia; order Thermomicrobiales; family UBA6265; genus UBA6265. The sequence continues at coordinate 27,778 of CAZVAA010000007.1, forward strand.
CCATCCAGGCCGGTTTCACCCCGGCGTTCTTCATCCGGCTAAACGCAAGGTCGTAGTCCGGATTCACGGCGGTACGGTGGATGTGAAGCGGTTTGCCAGCGCCGGGGAGATTATCGAATTCGCCCCGTTCAATGGACTCCTGGATCTGCTCCTGGATCCACTCATCCCAGTCGTCGATCTCGACGCGCCGGAAATCGTCTTCATGCCGAATCGGGCTCATGCAGTACCTCCTTGTCTGCGCCCAGCGGCAAGGCAGGGACCCCTTTGTGAAAAGTGTAACAACTGGACGCAACCCCTCCTGCGTGGAGGATGCGTTCGCGCCGGCATCACGCTGTCCATACCAGGACGGGCCCGCCGTCTGGCGAGCCCGTTCCTCGTGTATCTTGCTGGCGTTACGTCAGACCGCGTCCAGCGCGTCCTTGAGGTCGGCGATCAGGTCGTTCGCGTTCTCGATCCCGACCGACATCCGGATCATCGCGCCGTCGACCGCCTGCTCCGTGCCGGCGACGGATGCGTGGGTCATCGTGTCCGGGTGCTCGATCAGCGACTCCACACCGCCAAGACTCTCGGCCAGCATGAAGAGCGTCGTCCCCTCGGCGATCTTCAGCGCGGCCTCGCGGCCACCCTTCGCAGTGAATGACACCATGCCGCCGAACGAGCGCATCTGCGCCTTCGCGATCTCATAACCAGGGTGATCCGGCAATCCCGGATAGAGGACGGTGTCGACGGCGGGATGCTCCCGCAGGAACTCCGCGAGCCGGAGACCGTTCTCGCTGTGCCGGTCCATCCGGATCGGGAGCGTCTTGATGCCACGCAAGGTCAGCCAGCAATCGAACGGTCCCGGCACCGCGCCGGCACCGTTCTGCAAGTCCTTGAGCCGCCGGTAGAGGCCAGGATCGTTCCCGACGACCGCGCCACCGATGACATCGGAATGGCCACCGAGGTATTTCGTGGTGCTGTGGATTACGAGGTCCGCGCCAAACCTCAGCGGTTGCTGCAGGTAGGGCGTGGCGAAGGTGTTGTCGACAACCAGCAGCGCGCCAGCGGCCGAGGCGATCTCCTTCATCCCGGCGATATCGGTGATCCGCATCGCCGGGTTCGTCGGCGTCTCCACCCAGATTAGTTTCGTGTTCGGCCGGATCGCCGCGCGGGCGGCATCGAGATCGCTCAGGTCGGCGATGCTGGTCTCGATGCCGTAGTTCCCGTATACCGAATCGAACAGGCGGAAGGTCCCGCCGTACGCGTCGGTGGACATCAGGATGTGGTCGCCCGGGGACAGCAGCGTCGCGATCTCCCGCGTCGCCGCCGTGCCCGAGCTGAACGCCAGGCCCCAGGCCCCGCCTTCCAGTGAAGCAATCGACGACTGCAATGCCGTTCGCGTCGGATTATCCGTCCGCGAATACTCGTAGCCATTGAAGCGGCCGACCGCCTCGTGCCGGTACGTGCTTGTCTGGTAGATCGGCACGATGACCGAGCCGGTTTCGGGATCGGGATCCTGTCCCGCGCGGATCGCCCGCGTCTCGATCTCTGTGTGATCCCAGTCAACACGCCTGCCCGGGAAATTCGGGTCCTTTGGGTCTGTGGCCATAATGTCCTCCGGTGCCGTGCACCTCGCGCGAATCGCTGAAGGCATTGTGCCCAAGCGAGGCGGGATTGTCGATATCACGGCACATCGACATCCATGGCCGCCAGCACCTCCATCACCCGCGTGCGCACCCGTTGCCAGTACCGCACCATCGTGCGACGGCTCACGCCCATCTCGCGGGCGATCGCCGACTTCGACTTGCCCTGCACCACCTCGAACAGCACCGTATCCAACGGCTCGGGCAACGCTGCCATCACCGTCGCCAACACCGGCAGGGCCTCATCGGGCAGGTCGTCGCGATGGTCTCCCAGCGGAATCGCGGCCTCGACCGGAACCGACCGCTGTCGCGGCGGCACCGATGGCCGCGCCATGCCGCGTCGCATCGCGTCCTTCAGCCGCCACGGGAATCGAGACAGCACGAATGCCGTGAACGACACATCGCCGGCCCAGTCATCGACGAGCTCGATGAAGACCAAATACCCCTCCTGCGCGACATCATCGCGCGACCAGGGACCTTCGGCGTCGTCGGGCACGGAAGGAACCCGGACCGCGAGCATCAGGCGCTCCAGTTTTGGCAGGAAAGAGAAATAGAGCGCGTCGCGCGCATCCCGGTCGCCCTCCTGGGCGCGGATGGCGAACGTCGCCAGCGTCTCATCGAATGTCGGGAGAATCACATCGTCCGGCCCGATCACCGGAAGCAGCGTGCGCGGCCGGGATGTCTCCGACCGTCGCACCGAAGAAGCGCGTCGTGAGACCAGCCGGATCGCCAATCGCGGCGGCGCCTGGTCGGCTTTCCTCGCCGCGGAACGGGAATCGTGAACCATGGAACAAGCCCCCTCTGAACCTGCTGACCGCCTGCGTCCTTGCCGCGGTCCGCGTCATACATGAGGCTCTTCTGAGCTCGATTCCTTGATTGCCGGATGGTCCGTTTTCCCGCTGTGCCGGGCGAGCGACCGGTGTTTTCCGGTCACCCACCCGGATCGGTATCCCTTGTCCCGACGTCGCATGTCCAGCCCGTATTCGTGGTGGGGGTCAACGCCCGTTGGGCGTGGCTATCCCACACAGGATGTGGCTCGAGACATGCCCTTCGGGCATTGGGCTGAGACTGCTTCGCAGGTACAGCCCTTACGATCGGAAGACGTTGCTGGACAACGTCGGTGTTACGCGATCGCGCCCTTGTCGGGCTCGTCCGGCATCACCTGCTTGCGCAGGGCCCGCATGTCCAGCAGGTGTTCCGCGCCGCATTTGGGGCAGATGGCCTGGACATGGCCGAATCCGAAGAGGTGCCAGTACCGGTCGCGCACCTTGATGTTCAGCCGTCCCGCCGGGTCATAGGTCGCCAGCAGGACCGGCGGTTCCTGGCAGGGGCAGACCCACCGGTAGGGTGGTGGCGATGACCGCACCGTGCGGTCAACAATCGTGAATTCCCCTGATCTCTCAGGGATATGTCGCTCCCGGCGACACGTCGATTCCGCTCCCTTGTCGCCGTCGTTCCGCTTCTCGCCCATCGTCCCGTCACTCCGTTCCTGCCCCTTGCCACCTGGCCGGTCGCGTCCATCCCCGCGTCCACTCCGGCCCGGCAGCGCCGCCGGGTTGCCCGGTCGGCAAGCAGTTGCCTGTTCTCGTTCCCGCATCGCAAATAGAACATATGTTCTATTCTGTGTCCGGATTGTAGGGACACATAGCGTCACCTGTCAAGGGGTTGCCCAAGGTCCCTAACCGTAGTCAACCAGATCGGCGAACTTCCAAAGGCAACCTGATATGATGTCAACAGGGTTCAAACCACATTTTAATCAGGCACCGCCCGGAAGCTGTGCCGGAACGGATCTCTGGAGGTTGGTCATGGTAGACACTCCCCTCTTTAGTTCCGGGACCCTGCCCGACGACTTCGTCGGCTCCGACGATCATGGCCCCGACCTGATCATGCCGTCGCTGGATGGCCGCACCCAACGCCGCGCGATGACCAGCATTGCCTGGGGCAACGTCCCGTGTGATGTCACCTCGGAACATGGGCAACCGTGCGGGTACTGCGCCACGGCCTGGCCGACCGGCGTCGGGATGGCGGCCTATACCCATCCCGGCGTTGATATCTCGATGGGCAGGGGCACGCCCCTGTACGCGGCGGCATCCGGCACGGTGACGTTCGCCGGCTGGAGTCCACGGTTCTACCGGCCGAACCAGGTCCAGATCACGAC
>CAZVAA010000007.1:31657-36787 GCA_964624125.1 uncultured Sphaerobacteraceae bacterium
GGCGACCAAGGCCAAACCCGGCGCATGCGTGCGGGTGACAAGCGACGGCCTCCGGCTCCGGAAACAGGCCGGCACGTCCGCCCCGATCATCCACGAGATGCAGGCCGGTACCATGCTGCGGGTCCTCAGCAAACCGCAGACGGCGGACGGCTACACATGGGCGGAGGTACGCACGCGCGACGGTGTGCGCGGCTGGGCCGCAATGGAGTTCTGCGCCGGGACATCCACGGACGCCTGCAGATTCCTCGCCGGGGATCGCATCAGCATCACCGACACTGACGTGCGCTTCCGGCAGAAGGCGGGGCTGTCATCGACGATCCTCCGCGCCTTCGCGCTCGACGAACGCATCTGCGTCACCGGCGATCCAACGACGATCGATGGGTATACGTGGCACCCGGTTCGCTCGGAAACTGGTGAGCAGGGATGGGTCGCTGGCGACTTCTGCTCGCTCGTCGAGGCGGGCGGATGTGCCGATCTCCGAACCACGACCGTCACCCGACCTGGCTGGCCCACCGCCGCCGCGATCGACGAGCGAATCGCCATGAGCAACCGGGCGAATGGCCGCACCAGCAAGCTCACCGGCAAGGGTGCCCGCTTTATCGAGCTTGGCAAACGCTACGGCATCAACCCCGCCATTGTGGTAGCGATCGCCCAGCGGGAATGCCAACTGGGAGCCGACGGCTCGCACCTGTCGGAGCACTTCAACAACTTCGGCGGCATCACGGCCGGGCCGTCGGGTGAGTACCCGGGTCCGTGTGGCGCGAAGCATTTTGGCGACCGGTTCTGGAAGGTCTACTGCTCACCCGACGAGGGGCTGGAAGGCCTCTTCAGGCTCCTGGACACGCCGCTGTACCGGAACACCGGCGGTCGCTTTGAGAAGATCATGAGCCTGTACTCGCCGGCGTTCGAGAACCCGTGGGATGGTCCCGGAAGCATCTGGGAGACCTTCCGGGCCGTCGGCCAACAGCTTCGCGTCTCGATCACCCGCGACACCAACGTTTACGCATGACACCGGGATGCCTGCCGTTCTCCCGATCATGGGCACTAATCGTTGCCGAAAGCAGGCAGATCGTCTCATTGCGATCTGCCTGCTTCCAGTGGGGCGCCAGCAACCTCCAGCACCACCTCTGCGGGCCAGCACCACGCGCAGAGCTTCAGCGGAACCCGGATCTTCACCTGTACGGCCTGGCTCATCGGTATGATGAGAGGAGCGTCCATCGGTACCGCGGCGTGCGGATTCAAAATCCGGGAGCACCAGATCACCATGGCAGCACAGACGACGATGGAGACAACGGCGGATTCGCGTTCCCTCGCCGATTCGGAGACGAACAGGCTCAGGCTCTACAACCTCGCTATCGGATTGCTGCACCTGGTCCAGGCAGTTGCCATGGTGCTACTGAGTAACGATTTCTCGTTGCCCGTCACGCGTTCGTTCCTCACCGGGCCTCCTGGAACAGCACCAACGCAGGAAGCCTGGTTCGACATTCCGCTCGGGTATGCCGTGGCAGCCTTTCTCCTGCTGGCCGCGATCGACCACTTGCTGATGACGGTGCCGGCGGTGAATCGCTGGTACATCGGCATGATCGCCAACGAACGCAATGACGCGCGCTGGATCGAATACTCGGTGAGCGCGTCACTGATGATCGTGCTCATCGCCATGATCACCGGGGTATCCGATATCGGAGCGCTGATCGCGATCGCCGGCGTGAACTCCAGCATGATCTTCTTCGGGCTCTTGCAGGAGGTCATCAGCCGCCCCAGCGAGAACCGTGTCAACTGGATGCCCTATATCTATGGGTGTTTCGCGGGGGCCATTCCGTGGGTCGTTATCGCGTTGCAAGTCGCATCGGCTGAAGCGAAAGGCGGCGGGCCACCAACGTTCGTCTACGCGATCATCGTATCGCTCTTCGTGCTGTTCAACTCGTTCTCGGTCAATATGCTCCTGCAGTACAAGCGCGTTGGTCCCTGGCGGGACTATGTTTTTGGCGAGAAAGCCTATATCGTGCTCAGCCTGGTAGCGAAGTCGTTATTGGCATGGCAAGTGTTCGCCAACGTGCTGGTCGGCGACTGACGCCGGCACATGTCGGGCCCAGATACCTACTGAGACAAGGCCACTTAACGACAAGGGACAGCGCGGGAATGCCGCGCTGTCCCTTCACTTCACCTGTCGGATCAGCTAACGGGCGTCGCCAGCTCGGGTGTCGCCGACGGGGAGGACACCGGTGTCGCTTCCGGCGATTCGAGCGCCTGCAAAATCCGCTCGGGAGTAATCGGCAGCTCTCGCACGCGGGCGCCGACGGCGTCGTAGATCGCATTGGTGATCGCGGCGGCGACCGGGACGGTCACCGGCTCGCCGACACCCTTCGACGGCTGGTCGGACCGGTTGATGACCTCGACCTCGATCTCCGGGACATCGAGGAATGTCACGATCGGATATGTGGCCCAGTCGACGTTCTGGACGATCTGGTGATCGAACTCGACCTGCTCCTTCGTCGCCCAGCTCATCGCCTGGATCACACCGCCCTCGACCTGGTTGATCACGCCATCGGGGTTCACCACCAGGCCGGGATCGATCGCGCAGGAGAACTTCTTCACCCGGTATTCACCGGAGCCCTCATCGACCTCGACCTCGGCGATATACGCCATGTAGGACGAAGACGGTCCTTCCTCATTGGTGTAAAGCGCGAAGCTGATGCCCATGCCGGTTCCGCCGCTGCCACCGCTGGGGCTCCAGCCGGCCAGTTCCTTCGCGGCATTGATGACATCCGCGGCGCGCTCGTCCTCCAGGTGGCGGAGGCGGTACTCAACCGGGTCCTCCCCTGCCCGCGCGGCCAACTCGTCCATGAACGATTCCAGCGCAAAGATGTTGTAGCCACTGAAGACGTTGCGCATATAGCCGGTGCGCAGCAAGGGGCCGGCGTCGAACCCTTCGAGCGGAAGCGGCGTGACGGTGTACGGAGTGTCCCCCAACGCCATCGCCGCAATGCCTGGCTCGGGATGGATTCCACGGACCGCGGTATGGATCCGGGCATACAGCCCGGTGACCTGGTAGTTCTCATCCAGCAGGGCTTCCAGGTCGACGATCTGCGGTGGCCGGTACTGCCCCCACTGGAATTCGTCGGAACGGGTCCATTGCAACCGGACGGGCCGACCGACTTCCTGCGAGAGGATCGCCGCCTCGACGTCGACTTCCTGGTCGTAATCATCCCGACGGCCGTAGAGCCCCGTGCTGGCCCCGCCGATGATCTGGACCTGCGTGTCTTCCTCGTATCCGAGCGCTTCGGCGACCATCCAGCGCGAGCCGAATGGCCATTGGGACGCCGACCAGACCGTGGCTTTGTCATCCTGCACATCAGCGAGGGAGAACGCCGGGCCGATCGGGCCATACGAGAGATAGGGCCCGCGATAGGACTGTACGAAGACATCGGTCGCGTCGCCGCGCCGGGTCTCGAACTGCTGGTACAGGTCGTCGAAGGTTTCCCGCCGCGTGCCTGCATCGCCGTTCGGAATCAACTCGATCGGCTCGCCATTTTCGAGGAGCCAATCATACAGCCCCTCGCTGGTAACCGAGAGCTCCTCGCCAACATCCCATTCCGCCGATTCGCGCAATCGCTCGAGCGCCAGCAGCGCCTGGTCCTCACGCTCGGTCACGACGGCGATGAAATCTCCCGGCATCACCTCGAATCGCGTGACGCGTTCGAGGCGCTCATCGCCGGGATATTCGATCGGAATGACCGCCACCACGCCATCCATCTCCGCGACCGATTCGTCGTAGGACACCAACCGGGCGCCGTAGGCCGGGGCGCGCAGGATCCGGGCGTGGGTCATATTCTCGACCCGGGTATTGTCGACAAAGTCGCCCTCGCCACCGGTCAGCTTGGCGGGGATATCGATCCGGGGCACCGATTCGCCGACGATGGTGTAGTCGTCCGGCGATTTCGCAGGCGCCTCCATGTCGACATCGCGCTCGAATTGCTGGCCGCCGAAGACGTCGCCAAGCTCGCGCGACTCGCCGCCGTCTGCCTGCACGGCGCCGTCCTGCAACGTCAGCGAATCGGCCTCAACGCCCATCTCTTCGGCGGCCGTCTCGAGGATGGCCTGCCGGGCAGTCGCAGCCGCTTGCCGGATGACGACCGCGGCGACGCCAATGGTCGTCGTGGCGGACGTAATGCCCTGGTTTGGCACGACATCGGTATCGCCAGAGATGACCTTGACGCTGTCGAACGGGACCGAGAGCTCCTCCGCGACGATCTGCGACAGCGCGGTCAAGATGCCATTACCGATCTCTACCCGCCCGGTGAAATACGTGACGGAGCCGTCCTCATCGATGCGCAGCCAGCCGTCCAGCTCCGGCGTCAGGTCGCGTTGCAGCTCGGCGTCCCATTTCGGATCCTCCGGCTGTTCTGGCACCGCGAAGACCGATCGGGTTGGCGTCGCAAGTGAGAAACTGACCACGACGGCGCCGGCACCCTGCAAGAGGCCGCGCCGGGACATACGTGCGTTGTTCATGAGGTCGTGGCTCCTTCGCTCGCCGCGCGCTTGACCGCCCGCAGGATGCGCGTATGCGTACCGCACCGGCAAAGATTGCCGGCCAACGCCTGGCGAATTTCCTCGTCGTCCGGATCGGGGTTGGACTGCAACAGCGCCTCGGCGCTCATCACCATGCCATTGATGCAATACCCGCACTGGGCGGCCTGCTCATCGATGAAGGCTTGCTGCACTGTACCCGGCTGCTCACCGTCGCCCAGCCCTTCGAGCGTGACCACTTCCTGGTCGCCGATATCGGACATCGGCGTCACGCAGGAGCGCACCGCCTCGCCATCGAGCAGCACCGTACACGCGCCACACTGGGCGAGACCGCACCCGAATTTCGGTCCGTTCAGTTCGAGTTGGGAGCGCAGGATGTAGAGCAGCGCACTCTCGGGCTCTGCCTCTACCGTTTGTTCCTGGCCATTGACCTGCAAGGTAAATTCCGCCATCTCGCTTCCTCCTTGAAACCCCGGAAAGCCGTAGAAAAGGGTGTCGGGTGCGACTCAGCATTCGATATTCCTGATGTCGCCCGACATCCTCTTATCTCCGTCCAGATGTCCATGCTTCTGGTTGCCGTCGTTCTGCGCACAAATGATGCCG
>CAZVAA010000008.1:0-5733 GCA_964624125.1 uncultured Sphaerobacteraceae bacterium
ACCGACCGCATCAGCGCCGTCGCCACCGAGCTGCGCAAGCTCGGGCAGGAGGTCGAGGAGTTCGAGGACGGGATGACGATCACCCCCAAGCCGGTCACCCCGGCCGAGATCGCCACCTACGACGACCACCGGATGGCGATGAGCTTCGGTGTCACCTCGCTGCGCGCGCCCGGCGTCCAGATCCAGGACCCCGAGTGCACCGCCAAGACCTTCCCGGACTACTTCGAGCGCCTGATCGCCCTCACCGGCGCCGAGCGCGTCTCCTGATCACCAGGCTTAAGCGCTGCAGGACTGATTGACGACAAAATAGAAACCGCCCCGGTTCTCACCGGGGCGGTTTAGCGCAACTGATCGTATCGGGACCTACAGTCGCTGGTATTCCTCGAGATCGAGGACGAACACCGTCGCCGCCGCCGGCTGCGACTGCCCCTCACCGGGCGCTTCTCCGGACGCGTGCGCATGCTCCTTGATCAGGTCCAGCACCGTATCGACCTGGTTCTCGTCCGCACCGATCATCAACGTCGTGTTGCCACGACGCAGGAAGCCGCCGGTACTCGCCAGCCGGGTCGCCCGGAACTCCTCTTCCAGCAACGCATCGACAACGGCGTCCGCATCTTCGTTCTGGACAACTGCAATGATCAGTTTCTTCATTGTTCTCTCCACCACGACCCTGTGCGGGCTGTCGGTTGGTCGCTCGCGATATCGTACAGCATTCTGCCGCGGCGGGGCGATCGTTCGCGCCCGCGAACCCTGCTTCTGGCGCCGATATCACGCTTTCTGGCTTCCGAAAATCGTATGCACACTCTATCATGACCTGGGCAACGTTCGGGTCAGTGAGGCCCGGCACGCGTTCTGCGACGGAATCACCCGCCAGGGTGGGCATTCCACCAGGCAATGAATCTAGACTAGGAATGGTGCGCGGCAAGACCGCCACCACCGTCTCTACGTGCGTGGAACAGGCGGATCGGGACAACCGATTTCCTTCAACAAAACCAGGAGTATTGCATGAACCGGATGACACGACGTTCCCTGATCGGTGGCGCGCTGGTGCTGCCCATCGCTGGCATCGGTTTCGGCGCTGCCGCAAGCCGCCAGTCCACTTCGGACGAGGCCACCCCCGGCGCATCGCCGAGCGCCTCCCCGGGAGCTTCGCCAGCCGCATCCCCGATGGCCTCGCCGTCGGCCGGTGGCGGAAGCGGTGAGGAAATCCACGTCCTCGCCCAGGACATCATGTTCGACACCACCGAGATCCGCATCCCGGCGGATACCGACTCGACGATCACGCTCGAGAACGAGGGCGTGCTTGAGCATGACCTGTACATCGGCGAGTTCGACCTGGGCACCGAGCTCCTCGGCCCGGGCGAGACCGACAGCATCACCGTCAACGTGCCTGCCGGCGAGTACGAGTACTGGTGCACGGTGGCCGGCCACCGCGAAGCCGGTATGGAAGGCATCCTCATCGTCGAGTAAGCCTTTCCCAGAGCCAATCGCGAAAGCCCCGGAGTAGACTTCGGGGCTTTCGCATGCCCGCCACTCGCCAGCAATACATCGCAAGGCGATACTCATCCCGCCCTTTCGGATAGGAGGCAAACCACCCCCTTTCACCATCCGAAACCACTCTTCTGCTCGCTGATTCCGTACAAATTGCTTCCTATGCTTGGGGAAACGACTCGGACTGGCGCCGTTGCCGGTCCCTTAACTCCGGGCAAAGGAGAGCAACATGAGCGAAGACGTTCGCAAAATCGCCAGTTCGCGCGTCAATCGGCGACGCCTCATCGGCGGACTCGGTGCCGCGGCAACCGTCCCCGTTGGCGCCGCGATGATGGGCGGCTTCAAGGCAGACCGCGCCGTCGCGCAGGACGATCTTGGCGGTGAAGCCAACGAGATCATCCAGCAACGTGAGTTGACGCCGGACGATGTCACCGCCGCCCTTGAAACCTACATGCCCTCCGGCAAGATGGACGACTACATGATGTTCACGTCCAGCGGCCATGCCGGGCAGGTGTACGCGATCGGCGTCCCGTCGATGCGCGTCTACAAGACCATCGCCGTCTTTACCCCCGAGCCATGGCAGGGCTACGGTTACAGCGAAGAAACAAAGGCCATCCTTGCCCAGGGCGCGATCAACGGCAAGGTCATGACCCACGGCGACACCCACCACATCGCCCTCAGCGAGACCGATGGTGACTACGACGGCCAGTGGTGCTTCATCAATGAAAAGGTCCATGGCCGCATCGGCGTCATCGATCTCCGCGACTTCGCCACCAAGCAGATCGTCAAGAACCCGCTCCTCGTCAGCGAGCATGGCGGCTGCTTCGTGACACCGAACACCGAGTACATCCTCGAAGCCGACCAGTACCCGACCCCGCTCGGCGTCGGCGAATATGCCCCGATCAGCGAGTACAAGGAGAAATACCGCGGCGCCTGCGTGATGTGGAAATTCGACCGCGAGGCCGGCCGGATCGTCCAGGACGACTCCTTCGCGATCGAAACTCCGCCATACGGCCACGACCTCGCCGACGCCGGCAAGGGCGCCAGCGCCGGCTGGGCGTTCTGGAACTCCTTCAACACCGAGATGGCAACCGGCGGCATCCTCGATGGCAATCCGCCGCTCGAGATCGGCGCCTCCCAGAACGACATGGACTACATGCATGTCGTCAACTATGAGAAGGCCGCCCAGCTCGTCGCCGACGGCAAGGCAGACAAATTCAAGGACTTCAACTTCATCCCGATGGATATGGCCATCGAGGAAGGGCTCGTCTACCTCGTGCCGGAGCCGAAGAGTCCGCACGGCGTCGATGTCTCCCCGGACGGCAAGTACATCGTCGTCTCCGGCAAGCTCGACCCGCACGTCACGATCTACTCCTGGGAGAAGATCCAGGCCGCGATCGAGGCCGGCAACCACGACACCGACGAATTCGGGATCCCGATCCTCCCGTACGAGGACTGCCTGGAAGCCCAGGTGGAGGTTGGTCTCGGGCCATTGCACACCCAGTTCGACGCCAATGGCTACGCCTACACCAGCCTCTTCCTCGACAGCGCCGTCGCGCGCTGGACGATGGGCGGTGAGGATGGCAACTGGGAGCTGGTCGAGAAGGTGCCGGTCCACTACAACGTCGGCCACATCGCCGCCGCCCACGGTGACACCGTCAACCCGGACGGCTCCTTCCTGGTCGCGCTGAACAAGTGGTCGGTCGACCGCTTCCCGCCGGTCGGGCCGCTCCTGCCACAGAACCTCCAGCTGATCGACATCCGCGAGGGCAAGACGATGCGCCCACTGGCGGACATGCCGCTCGGCTTCGGCGAACCGCACTACGCCCAGATCATGAGGATGGATCTGCTCGATACCTGGGAGGCCTACCCGAACGAGGGCGCTGACAACGTCGGCTGGGACCCGATCGCCGACGACTGGCACCACGGCGGCACGATGATCGGCGACGAGCGGATCGAGGTTGACGGCAAGAACGTCGAGATCTTCATGACCGTCATGCGCAGCCGCATCACCCCGGACATCATCGAGGTCAACGAGGGCGACGAGGTCACAATCCACGTCACGAACATCGAGACCGCGAAGGATGCCACTCACGGATGGGTCATCGGCGGCCAGGACATCAGCCTCAGCCTCGAACCGGGCGAGTGTGAAACCGTCAAGTTCACGGCCGACACACCCGGTGTCTACCCGTACTACTGCACGGAGTTCTGTTCGGCGCTCCACATCGAAATGGCTGGCTACTTCCTGGTGAAACCAGCCGAATAAGCCGCACACCCCAGGCGGGGCGGGCATGCCCGCCCCGCCACAAGCATGAAAGGAGAGCCAATCCATGCATGCTTCTATTCCTTCCGACTCGACAACAGATCACATGAAAGAAACCGCCACGGTACGGGCAAAGGGAGGAACCTGGATTTCCAGGCTCCGCTGGCCAGGCCTTGCGTTGATCGTCTCCGCCCTCCTCCTCGCGGTCTCCAATCTCTTCGAATACTGGCACCTGACCCTGAACGCGCCCCAGTATCCCGAGGGCCTCAAGGTGACCCTGTTTACTCACAAGATGGAAGGCGATGTGTTCGAAGTCGATGGCCTCAACCACTACATCGGCATGATGCCGCTGGGTGACGCCGCGCAATTTGAACGCAGCATCGCGATGTTCGCCATGACCGCTTTCGTGATCATGGGAATCCTCGCCGCCGTTCTCGCCGCGAAGAAATGGGCCTGGCTGGCATTACCGATCATCGTTTTCCCGATCGCGTTTGTCGCCGACCTCTTCTTCTGGTTGTACCGGGCAGGCCACAACCTGGATCCGACGGCCGCGTTGAGCAGCAGCGTCAAACCCTTTACGCCGGCCATTCTCGGACGTGGAGTGGTTGGGCAATTCTCCACCGACGCCATGTTCGGTCTCGGGTTCTGGATCACCGTCGCAGCCGCCCTGCTGGCACTCGCCGGCCTGATCGGTCGCCTCCGCGCCCCGAACGCCGAGTCATGAACACGCCCCGACATCTCCTGAAGTCGCTGCTCTGCCTGCTCGCGCTGGCAGTCCTGGTAGCCCCTGTCTCCGGACAGACGCCGGCCGCCACGCCGGCACCGGTCGCCGCCACCGTCGACATTCCCGACGACGCGATCCGCGTCTGCGAGAGCGGATGTGGGTACGCCTCCATCGAGGATGCGCTCGCGGTCGCCTCCGATGGCGACACGATCGAGGTCATCAGTGGCGAATTCTCCGGCCCGCTCGTGGTCGAGAAGAGCGTTCGCCTGATCGGCACCGGCATGCCGGTCATCGACGGCCACAACGAGGGCACCGTCGTCCGCATTAACGCGCCGGATGTGGTCTTCCAGGGCTTCACCGTCAGGAACAGCGGCTCCAACTTCGACAAGGAAGACAGCGCCGTCTACGTCGAAGCGGAGAATGTCCAGGTGCTGGACAACGACTTGTTGAACACCCTGTTCGGCATCAACGCGGCCACCGCCCACAACAGCCTCTTCGCCCGCAACTATGTGTTGGGCAAGGATGTCGAGATGGGCGTCCGCGGCGATGGGATCAAGGTCTGGTACAGCCACGCCACGCAGATTATCGACAACGAGGTGGAGCGCTCGCGCGATCTCCTGGTCTGGTACTCGAACGACGTCATCGTCACCGGGAACCATGTCCGCGATGGCCGGTATGGCTTTCACTTCATGAACAGCGACAACGGTATCGCCGAGCGCAACCGGATGGAGAACAATTCGGTCGCCATCTACCTGATGTACGGCCGCAACTTCATCATCCGCGACAACCTGCTCCAGGGAAGCCGGGGGCCGTCCGGGCACGGTCTCGGATTGAAGGAGATCGACGGCGTCACGGTCGAGGGCAACATCATTTACGAGAACCGGGTGGGCGTCTACATCGACAACTCCCCGCTCTCCCCGACGGTCTACAGCTACTTCCGGAACAACCTGATCGCCTACAACGACCAGGGATTCGGGGTCCTGCCATCGACCCGCAACAATGTGCTGTCGAACAACAGCATGATCGACAACCTCGAACAGGTCGCCATTCTCGGCGGTGGCAGCATGGGCGAGAACGCGTGGTCGGAGAACGGCGTCGGCAATTTCTGGAGCGACTACGCCGGCTATGACGCCGACGGCGACGGCATCGGGGATCTCCCGTTCCGCAGCGAGCAACTCTCGGAGCAGGTCATGGACTCCTGGCCGATCCTGCAGCTCTACCGCTTCAGCGTCGCCGAAGCCGCGGTCGACTTCGG